>DASYLY010000100.1:0-55145 GCA_036009365.1 Solirubrobacterales bacterium | reverse complement strand
TGCGGTGCTGACTCCAATCGCCTACCTCGGCGCGGATTTCCTCCAACACGCCGACCAGTGCGTCGATATCGGCCTCGGCGCCGAGGACGCCCTCGATATCGAGATGGTTCTGCCAGTGGATCAGCAGCCCCGCCCCGGCGTCGAGGATGTCCTGGCGCTTCTTGGCACCATCGGGGTCGCAATCACAGATCACCGCGACGGGGATCTGCAGAGCCGAGAAGAAGCGAACGAAGGGCGGGATTTTCTTGATCCCTTCGCAGTCGATCACCTCAACGCGTCGCGCCTCGAGCCCGTCGGCGGGAAACGTCTTGGCCCAGAGGGCGGTCAGAGCGCCGGCGTCCGTCGGCCCCTCGACCAACAGCACTGCATCGGCATAGAGACCGTCGATGATGGCGCCGCGAGCATGTCGCTCATAGAACTTGTGCTCGGCCGGCTGCACCGTGCGCAGCGATTTGATCACCGGCTTGTCGTTGATTTCACGGACGAGCTCGATGCTGCTCAGAGGAACTGCCGAGGCGATCGCTGGCGAGTGGGTCGAGACGATGGTCTGCGCAGCGCCGCTCTCGGAAGAGAAAAGGAGCGATCGGGCGATCAGCCGTTGGTTAATCGGCTCGAGATTCTGCTCGGGCTCCTCGACGGCGAGGATCAGGTTGCTGTCTCGCATGCGCGCGTGCTGAAGGACGGCAGCGAGCAGCAGCGCCCTCAACACGCCTCTGCCATGAGAGCGAAGCGGCAACCGGTGATCGGAGCGCGCGCCGCGGGCGACCAGCTGCAGGCTTTGCAGCACGCGGCGGTCGCTCATGTCGAGCACCGCGAAATCCAACGCCTGCTCGCCGTCGAGGAGACCCAACCTCTTGGTCGCCTCCTCAAGACGCGAGCGCGTCTCGGCGACATGTTTCTGTTTCATCAAATCGCCCTTGGCGCTCTCGATGCCCTGGCGGATGGCGTCCAGCTCGACGCTGAGATCGACCTGCTCGAAGAGCTTGGCGAAGATCGAGTTCGAGTAGAAGGCAAGTTCCTTCAGCGGATCGAGGTCGGCGGGGACGAGGTACCAGCCGATCCGCAGCTTGTGCTCCTGGCTGACCCGCGGGCCGCCAGCGTCAGGGCGGGCGAAGATGGCGGAGGCCGGGGTGTCGAGCTCGGCGGAGAACTCGAGGCGCAGCACTAGCGCGCCTTGGTCGAACTCCTCGTCAGGCGAGTCGGCTGGCCCGAAGCTGAAATCTGACCGCTGGCCCTCAAGGAACGGCTCGAACACATCGCAGTCCTCAGGACTCAACTCAGATAGAACGACCGTGAACTCGACTCCCTGGTCGGTTTTGAGATCGTAAAAGTCGTGGCGCCCCAACAGGTCTCGATAAGCGTTGCGGTGCGGGTTGAGGACGATATCCATCGCTCGAAGCAGCGAGCTCTTACCGCCGTTGTTGGGGCCTAGGAGCACATCTCGGTGACCCGGCAACCACTTCGTCGGACCCTGCCACCCGCGGTAGCGGTTGATGATGACTTCTTTGATTCTCATCGGCTCCTCCTGGCGGCAGCCTAGATGAGTACTCGGCCATCTTTTAGATGTTGAAGAGCGAGGTGATCGACAGCAGGCGCTGAGCAGCGCCCCTTCTCGTCTCGTCGGATAGACATGGACGGCTTTATCTACTTCGGGGAGATGCGGGAGTCAACGGAGGGCGATAGTGCGCCCCTCCAGCCAGCTAGCAATTTCGTTGGGCGTGGCTTCTCCTGCGGCGATCTGCTCAACCATCGAACGTCGATCTCGAAGTCTTCGCCAGCGAACGGTCTTCCGTTGACTTCAAGAAACAGCCAGACAGAGAGGAATGCAGCGCGCTTGTTGCCGTTAGGCAACGGATGGTTGCGAGCTAGATGCTCGACCAGAACGGCCGCCTTCAGCTCCGGCTCTATGCCGAGAAACGCCACCAGCCGTCACTGAGACCAGTCGTTCCGCTTCGGCGCCAGCCCCGGTTCCACCAGATGTGGCCGACCTCGCCACTCGCCGCTTCGACGAAGACCTCCTGGTGTCCCTCGCCTTTCGAAGCGGCACTGATCCGATTCACTCGTTCCTCGCCGAATGGCTGCCCAAGCGAGTGGAATTCAGGCTGCCAACCGTCTTTCTCCCGCCACCAGTTGTGCATCACCTGACCGGAAGGGAGCAGGACGAAGACCTCTACATGACCGCCACCGATACCAGACGCGGCGAGGCCGATCGCCTCTTTTTCGACGGCACCGACTTCCGACCAGCTGCTCCACCGCTTTCCGTTGTGCTCCCGGCACTCGATCTTCGTGCCATGTGCTCGGAGCATCCGGTAAAAGGAATCACTGGGCCCCACTGCCGCGAGACCGCCCGGAAGCGCCGGCAGAAGCCCAGCGAGGTCTGGGGTCGCCGTTCGGCGCAAGGCGGATAGACGCGCCAGGTCCCCGGTGTCGAGCCATTCGCTGCTGGATTTGCTCACCGGACAACCGGCAGTCTCGAGGCGCCTCGCGAGATCGTGGAGCCCTTTCACATCGCCGTCTATGTAGACCGTGTTGCGGCCTGCCAAATTCGAAACCTCCCTGGTGGATCCGAGCTGGACCAGGATGGTGTGATCCGGGTTGCTCTGCAATGCCATTCCCGCCTCGAGAATCACGTTAAGGCGGGGCTGAGCCCCGTCGTCGTCCGCTCCGCCAGTGCCCTTCAAATCAGGGTGCAGCAGCCCGATCTCGTCGGGGGTAAAAAGGACGACCACGGCCTGCGCAGTCCCGAACGCCGCCTCCACCGCCTCGCCGTTGTACGGAGTCCCTTTTCCAGTTAGTTGCACGAGGTCGCCCCACTCCTGCGGCAATAGGCCGATCCGGCGCAGCCAGTCGTACATCCACTGCCGCGCGCGGAGGTCACGCCCGTGCATCACCGCGACCTTGCGCGGATCACGGGTTGCCAGTGCCGAAACCGGTTCGGGCTCAGCGGCGGGAAGTGGCCGCGAAATGGAGTCGAACATCGCCGTGGCCTCCTCGCGTCCGTTCATGCTCAGCGAGAACACCCTCACCTTGTTCGCGGACGGCTCAACCCGCAGAAGACCGAGTTCGCCAAGGTCATCGATCGTCTCGCCAGAGGGAATCGCCCATGATCCATCCCAGCAGCGGTGTTCGATCTCACCAGGGGGCGACTCGCCAGAAAATGAGAGGCGAAATTGTTCCGCCGCATGACCTTCTCTCTCCAGCGCGCCGTCAGCTTCGAAGATCCGACGCAGAGCGTCTTCGTGTCGCGGTCTCACGGCGGCCATTCTGCCGCCTCTACCGGCTATACCGATCACCCCGGCACTGCCGATCGGGCGGATCGTTGCCCTGCTGGCGATCGGGGGTGATGTCTTGGGCAGCAGGTATGTCCGCTGAGCGGACTCTTTTGACCCTGCGAACCGATGGGCATTGTGGGCTCGCTCGCCGACAAGGCGCTCGCTTCGTTCGGTCTCGGCCGATGCGCGACCGTACCTTGGTGATCGCGGCTGGCTCTAGCGAGACAGGCACTGGCTCGCGCCCTCCCTCGGCCCTGCGCACCTAATCGCGATCTTCGAGCTGAACAGTTGCCCCACTCGCCGACTTACTCGGCGAGAAAGACCGCTACTTCAAGCGTGCGCCCTACCGAATCAACCATCACGCGGATCGCGAATCATCGGCCGGATGACGCGGCGCGCACTCGGCGCTCGGCCCGTTCCTCTGCCCGATCTGGATCGACTCGTCATCCCAGCCCCAAACCGAGAACCCAGCCTCAGCGAGTTCGTCCAAGACCGCGTCGAGCTTCGTCTTTGCCTCTGCGATGTCCATCGACCCATTGTCCCCTGGCAGTCAAACGACCCGCCAGGCGGGCATGGCGTTTGGCTGCAGCGATTTCCCGAGCTGTAAATTTTGCGTTTTAAAGCGGCTATCGTTATCCCTAGCGTTAGCGCTAGTTTTTAGTTATTGCTATCGATACCGATATATTTAAGAGAAGATGCAACTGCTATCCATTCCAGAAGCCGCACGGGAACTGCACGTGAATCCCTCACGGGCACGAGCGCTGGTTGCTTCTGGGGAGCTTGCCGGAGTCAAAGTCGGCGGGCGTTGGCTCGTGGATGGCGCTGCGGTGGCCGATCGCCGTCGCAGCTCTAGACCTGCCGGCCGGCCCCTATCGGTCTCGAATGCGTGGGGGGCTCTATTCATCTCTTCCGGAGAAGAGGCCCCGTGGCTTGGACCCCAAGCGCTCTGGCGTGTGCGCGAGAGCCTCAAAGCGCGAGGTCTCAACGAGCTGAAACCCCGTCTGGTGCGACGAGCGGAGGCGAGGCGGTTCCTCACCCATCCGGGCGAGCTTAAACGCCTCGGGAATCGCCCCGACTTGGCGAAGTCGGGGATCAGCGCTGCTGCCGCCCACGGCCTCGACCTTGTCGCAGGAGCCGAGCTTGACGGCTACGTGCGAGCGGGCAATCTGTCGGCAATCGAACGAGAGCACGCCTTAGAACCCGCCGAGGGAATGGAGGGCAACGTCCTCCTGCGCATCGTCCCCGACTCTGACTGGCATCTATCGGGAGGCATCGCCCCCCTCGCCGCCGTCGCGATCGATCTTTCCGAAGAGGCCGACGCCCGCTCGGTCAGGGCCGGCAAGAAGGCGATCGCCGACATTGAACGAGCGCTGAAGAAACAAGCGGCGTGACCACCTTGCCGATCGAGATCCATCCCGGAGACGAAAACGCGAGGAGGCTCTGGGGGGCGGTCGCGGAACTGGCCAACCACCTCGCACCGCAGGGCTGGTGCCTGGTCGGAGGCCTGATGGTCCAGCTGCACGCCTACGAGCCCTCGCCCCCACCCGCAACATCGACTTGCTCGGCGATGCGCGGGCGGCGGTCGCTCGACTCGGTCAGCGCTGGGCGCTACGGTTTCCCCATGGCGGCATCCGTTGACTTCACGATTTCCTTCGACAACCCCGACGAGGCGGGCTGGATCGTCGCGCGTGTTCTAGAGGTTCCCGGCGCGATCAGCCAGGGTCGCACTCGCGAGGAAGCCAAGGAGAACGTCCTCGACGCCCTGCGCACCGTTCTGACTCCCGACGAGGAGCTTGCCGGCGAAATGCCGGAGTCAGACCGAGAGCATCTCCGATTCACCGCTGCGGCGTGAAGCGCCGCGACCTTGAGCGTCACCTAAAGGCTCATGGCTGCCGCGAGATCGGCGGCACGAAGCACGGCAAGTGGCGCGGCGCCGACGATGAGGTTTCTGCCGTGCCGCGACACAGGGAGATCGGCCCGAACCTGGTACGGGCCATCTGCGGACAACTTGGGATCCCGGTACCGCCAAATCCGAGGTGACCGGCAGTCGCGGTCGCAGCAGTGCAGGATGACGCTTCTAGGCTAGGGCTTCCTCGCCAGCCTTCTGGGCTCGTTCCACTAGGTCGTCGCAGCAACCCTCGATCTCGAAGCTGATCCGATCTCCGCTCCGAGTCATCGTTGCTGAAGGACCACCCCCGTGGACAGGGCAACGCTGCGCCTCGATAGCACGCTGGACTTCGGTCATCGTGTCATCGATCAACTTGCTTCCTTCGGCCTGAAGCATCTCGGCAAGACTCCCGTACTTCCTGCCGTCGTCACCGGTGTATTCGATTTCTAGACCCATTTGATCCTGTCGTGATGTCTGTTTTGCTTGATCCGATTGAAGTTGGCAGATCGACTTGACGGAAAAGCGCATCGTCCCTGTCCCGCTCAGAACTGTTTCTGAGCTGCCTTCACGGCTTCTGCGCTTGGGGCCGGCGGATATCCGGCAGAGCCTGACCACTGATCCCAATCATGACGCTACAAATCAAGCTCCTGCGCGTGGGCAAACGACTCTGCGAACTTCTTCGATCGATGGCTGAAATCAAGCTCTCCCATGGTGTTTCGATCGGTCCAGTAGTAGCCCTCCAACTGGCCTACCGGCTCACCCGCAATGTCGAGCTTGAAGCTGCCGTGGTGCACCTCGCTACGCTCACGGACAGAGGCCCGCGGCGTGTTCCTGTATTGCGCGACGAACTGGTATTGCCCGCAGCCGTCATCCTCGATCGTCGCGGTGGTCGAACATGACTTTGACTCTTTGGTAATCAGATTGGCGGTCACGCTCCAGAACGTCTGGCGGGCGACCAAGTAGACCTCCGGGTCGGGGTCGATACGTTGACCCGTCTCGGGGTTGATCCAGTTTGAGGCGAGTCGGCCACGCCAAGTTCCGCGCATGTCGGGCCGCTTACTGAACCTGCGGCCAACCTTTGGAAGTCGCCATAGGAAGTGGTCGAAGGCAAGCACGAACAGGCTTGCGGCGGCTCCGGCGGCACCAATCGGAGCGAACAGTTCGCTGGTCGGCAAGCCACGGATCAGATAGGAGGCGAGGTAGACCCCGGCAACGACGAGGACGAGAGCCTGGATAAAGATGCGCGAGGGTCGCATCAGTCGGGGTAGCCGATGTACTGCCAAGCTGCAGCGGCGAAGGCGTGGGCCTCCTGATAGCCCCAGTTCTGCCCGTCGTAGAAAAGGAACTTCTGGGCATTAGCCTCAAGCCAGTCGTTTGAGCGAAAGCACTCCGGGCTGCGGGTTTCGTTGTAGGCGTGGGCAAGCGCGTTCTGGACTCGCCCCGACCAAGTCGAGGCTTCGAACTTCGGATCGGGCGTGTTCCAGACCAGCGACTCGATCAGAAAGGACGGCACCGCCTCGATCACTCCCTCAGCGACCATCTTGTTCTCCAACCGCTTGAGAATGCGCACCACCCGCTTGTAGCGTTTGGAGGTGGCGGTGTTCTTCCTCTTGCCCTCCTCGAGGTGCTGAATGGGGTAGTTAACGATCCACTCGTTTCGGTCTCGATCATTCTGCAGGCGGATGCCCTCGTGAAACTGGCCGACATCGGTCCAGGTCCGCTCCGTCACACAGGGAACGACGTCCGCCGGCAGGCGGCCAGTGTTCTCGGCGATGCGGATCGCCTTGCCGCCGCGATCAACAGCTCCGTCCCCGAAATAGGCCTTGAGCGCTCGCTCGACATCGTCCTTGAAGCCTCCCAGCGTCGCGTCACCGGTGTAGGGGGTGATCCCAACGTCGGCCAAGCCCAATCCCTCTGCCCTGTGTATGAAGCGGTTCTGGAAAAAAGTGGTCAGCTCGACAGCGATATCGACATCGCTGTCGGCGACAACATTGGTGAAGTTTGGATAGGAACCCTTGGGATACACCTTGAAGGTGTAGTCGTCGAGCGCACTACTGGAACGCAGGGCCTGATCGATTGCGCGGCACGTCCGCTCGTATCGGTCTTGCTCGCTTTCAGACGCTTTGCCTTTCCAATTCGTGAACCTGGACTCCCAGTCACGGGCTACCTGCGTTGACATTGCGACTCAACCCTTCGAGCGGCGTGGGTCAACCCGAGGCGGATACGGACCATTGCGCTCGCTGATCTTGCCATCGAGATTGTGGATCTGGTGCTCGACCCCACGCTCTCGCGCCATTTCACGACCCTTCGTCTGGGCCTCTGCCTTCGTCTTGGCGGTGTTGGAGACTCGCTCCCCGCCCTCGACCCGGTTGGCCCAGGCTCCGTTGTGCGGAACCGTATGTATGTCTTCCTTTGCCATAGACGCCTCTCACCCCTGCCATAGGGTTAACAAAGAGCAACTACGTCTAGGAACGATCCTAAGAACTAAGGCGGACGGACCTTTTACCGGGCCATCCTCGCGGCCAATACGGCACCTACGCCGCCCTTAGACGGTACCGGCCGGTGCGCTTGCCGACGCTCTCCACGATGTCGGCGCGATTGATCTGTGCAAGGAAGGTGCCGAGCGGGTCTTTGCCTCCCACTCGATAGCCATGACTCTGGAGTAGCTGGAACCAGTCTCGGTAGTGGATCTCTTGACCACGACCCATTTGCTCCTCAAGAAGTGTGATCGCGACATCGAGGAGACGCTGTCCTCGAAGTCGTCCGTCGAGGTCGTCGATCGATAGCTGAATAGAGCGGCCCAGCGCGCTCTCAAGTTGCTGAAGCAGGGCACGATCGCGCTGAGTTTGCTCATCGATTCGATCCGCTAACAAGCGCAAGCGCTCGGCTTGCGCGCCCTGCGCCTCGATCCTGCGCTTAAGGGCAACTGCCTCGCCAAGTAGCGCTTGGTCCAGAGTCTCGGGCCGGTCCTGAGGCATAGATGAAGCCTAAGATCGGCCTCGGGGGAAAACGCGTGTCTGCTTGGCTGGTATTTGCGGGGTTCGGTCAAATAGGCTGCGGAGGCCGCGGGCTTGTTTGCACCGATTCGGGTCGGCTCAGGCAGCCTTGAGCTTCTCCGCCGCCCACTCGCCAACTTCATCGATCAAGCTGATCGTGGCCTTGCGGTCGAGTGGCTCGGCGTCCAGAAGGTCGGCGTAGCGCAGCGGAACCGCGTAGATCGAGAGGTCATCCAGCCAATCGGCGCCCGGGGGTAAATCGACGCCGGCCTCGTCAAGGATCTCCAGCAGGCGGCCGAGGTCGTGAATGCGGGACTCTTTCAGTCTTTGCAGCGCCATCACTGCCTTGATCCACTTCTCAATCGCCTGCTGGGCGTGGAGCCGACAGCCTCGTCATCGATTTCGGAATCGGGCGCCAATTTGCGCGCTACCTTGGCGTCCCCCTCCGCCTTGCGCGCGAGAACTTGCGCGAGATCCCGACCCTCAAGCCTCGACAAGAACCCGGCCCTCGGTCAGCGCGTCGTTCAGCATCGTGCCCTCGAAATGACCCCACTCCTCGACATGCTTGGTGCTGACAACGATCACATCGAGGGCGACTTCTAGACCGCGAAGCTCGCGCCGCAAACGTGCCGTCTCCGCCCGGCGCTTCGTAACCTCATCCGGCTCGATTACGAGCAGGTCAAGGTCTGAATCCGAGTGCGCCTCACCCCGAGCACGGGAACCGAAGAGGATCACCCTTGCTCCGGGTGCAGCAGCGGCAAGCCGACGGCCTGCCTCGGCAATCAATGCCTCATCGGTCATGGAAGCAAGGTAACGCCTAGGCGGGACGCGGGGTAAGCGAAACCCGTTAGGTACGGCGATTGCCAGCATTCATCGGCCTGATGTCAGACCCCCGTCGCTACTGGCACAGGTGCTCCTCCCATCGTCCGACACAAGCCAAGCCCTCATCGCTTCTCGCCGGCCTCCCCAGGCTCCCGTTCCCGCCTCTCCCACCGGAGCCCGCTTCCGCAGTTCCGTAACCGCATATCCCCGGTTCCATCTCCACCCCAGGTCCGACTTCCGCCCCCGCCAACCGCCAGCAAGCTCCGCCCTCCCCAGCGCCCGCCGCAGTCCCTTCCCCACCCCCACCCGCGTAGTGCATCTGACCACGGGCGCTCACATCGTGAGGGTGCGTGGTCAGATGCACGGAGCGGGCTCGCCGCCCGCTCTCATGCCAAGGGGCTGCGGCGGGCACTGCCGGTGCTTATGCCGCAGGCGGTGCCGAGTATTGGCGGGGTCTTGCCGCCCTCGGCTTCGGGTAGTACTTGCAGGCGGCGGCGCATGATCGTGGGTTCACCGGGTCCCGGGATTTCCCGGGCTCCTGCGGTCCCTCGTTCCGCCCACGAGAATGCCGTTCCCGTTTTCCGCCCACGAGCATGGGGTGCCGACGCCTCCGTCCTACGGCCCGGAATATGGCGGGACCAGGCGGTGCGCATCTCAAACATAAGACGAGTTTGAGACGACGCATTGGAGAATTGCCGGCCCCGGAGAACGAAAAAGCCCCGCCTGAGCGGGGCTTTCGTCCTATAGCGGGGGAACGTGTCGGCCTTAACGGCGCGCGTCCCGTGCCGATCGAGTGGGTTGCGGATTTCGCTCCACAAGCGGGTTTGCGGCGCTCCGACTGATCGCGGCTGGGAGGGCCGACGGCCGGCCCTCTGAAAAGTCGCCTTGATTTCGGCGGATTCGTCGCTACTTGTTCGCGGCCATAGACAAAAAGCGGCCCTCGGCGGCGCCGTTAACGCCAACCGAGGGCCTGACCACAAGGAAGGCATGCTCCCTTATGGCTGATCGAGACCCTATGTGCCCGGCTGTCGCCGCGCACCCCCCAACCAACGCCGAGCTGGACGCTCGCGACCAGGCGGAGGTGCTTCGCGAAGTCCTCGGCATCTACCCGGAGACGCTGACGCTCGACGAGCTGATCCGCGAGCTGACCGTCGCCTCCGCAGAGTTCACGGAGCGCGACCGAATCAGGCGCGCCGTTCGCACCCTGATCGCGGGCGGCCTGGTGTACCTGGTCGGCGATTTCGTCCTCCCGACGAGAGCCGCCGTCAACTTCCACGATCTCCCCCGCGCATGACGGGCGGCAACGGAGGTGCCAATCCGGGTCGCGGAAGAGTGCGACTGCTCGTCGCCCTCGATCTACCCGAGGTGGTGCGCCGCGAGGTCGAGGCCTGGCGGCAAGAGGCGCTGACCGATCCGGCCCTGCGCCACAACCAGGGGTTGCACATGGTCCTGACGTTCCTCGGTCACCGTCCCCAGCGGGAGGTCATCCGCTACCTGGAGGCGATTCGGGAGCTGTGCGCGTCCGCCCCCGCGCCCTTGATCGAGCTGGGCGACGTGGTGGCGAAAGGCCCGACCTCGGCGCTTCCTCGGGTGTTCGCCCTGCCGGCCAGATCGCCGGAGGCCGAAGTCCTCCAGATCGGGCTGCGCTCCGTCTTCACCAACCAGGGCCTGATCGTTCACGAACCCAGGCAGCGGGCATTCTGGCCTCATGTGACCGTCGCCAGAGTGCGCACCGCGGATCACAAGTCACGGCGACCGGAGACGGTCCGCGACCTGCCCGACCACCCGATCCCGGCGAGCCTGCGGGGTCCCTTCGAGGGGCAAAGCGTCGGCCTCTACCGATCCGAAATGCGACCGAGCGGAGCTCGCTACTCGCTGCTAGGCAAGGCCGACCTGCCGGGGTCGACCTTCGCGACCCTCGGCGCTGGACGACAGTGAGTCATTTTCGCCGCCGCAAGCGCGCGGCGGCGCCCAGCATCCTGTCGAGCAGCTCCGGGTCGACCGGCGGCCCGCCCTCCTCATCGCAGCAGGGCGGCTTGGTCCGTTTCCCGATCGGCTCGTCGATTCCGAGAAGCTCGTAGACAGTGCCGTAAACATCGTCAGAGGAGCCGCGACTGTGCTCCCCGACCAGCGCGATCACAACGCTTCCCTCGTCGGGGAAGCAGATCAGCGCCCGGTAGTTCCCGTACAGATGCGCCGAGCAGATGCGATCGACGACCTCACCGGTGAGGCGGTAGTCAGCGGCAGCACAACCCTCAGCCTCGAGACGCAGCAGTGCGTCCTCGTACGCCTTGGCCGCTTTCCCACGAAGCGCATCTGCCTGGCGCTTCGCGGTGGGGGTGGCGCTGACGCGAAAGCTCACGCCTGGCGTGACGGCGTGACATCGATCAGCTCGCCGCGGCGCATCTCTTCGAGCGAGCGCCGCAGCTCGGGATCAGCCAGCTCGCGCTCGTCTTCGATCCGCGCCAAGACCGCCTCGAGCAGGTTGCGATCCTGACCGAGCGCACGCAGGTCCCGCAGTGCCCGACGTACCTCACTGAGGCTACGGAGGGTCACCCGCCGAGGCGAAGAACTGGGGAGCTCCTCGAGGATGCCGCGCGAGATCCAGGCGCGGATCGTCGGGACCGAGAGCTCGAGCATTTCCGCCGCAACCGAGAGCCTCACCGACGGCGCCCATTCGAGGAGCCGCCAACGCACCTGCTGCAAGCGCCGTCGGGTCTCCGCATCGGACGGAAGCGAAGTCTCGATCTCCTCGATCTCATCAACCTCGCGGGCGAACCGCTCTGCGCTGTCGAGCTCTTTAGTTGCGTTCATCGGGAGAAGCCTCCTGAGTCGGAGTAGGAGGCTACCAGCAGTGCTTTCAAATATCAAGTGGTAATTGAAAGCTGAACGCTCCCCCACTCACCCCTCGAAGTGTTGTTCGCCGGTCGGCGCGCTTTATGCACCACCGAGCTGAGCGTGTGCACCCTCAGCGAATGCCACCGCAAGCTCCTGGGTCGAGCCTCCATACTTGGCTTGGCGCATCGAATAGGCATAAGCGCTCGCCAAAATCTCGCGCTCCTCGGCAGCAACCTCCACTGCCCAGGCCCGACACTCTCTGACGAACTCCGGAATGGGGCAGCCTTTGAGGTAGAGGTCGAGATCGAGGAAGGCCCGGGCCTGCTCGATACTCGGCCACGGTGCAAAGGCGGCGCCCATCCCTGGATGAAAATGAATGCTCAACTCAAGCGTCAAAGGGTCGAGCGCCGCGGGTGCTTTACCCACCTCCGCATAGTCGATCAGGGTCGGCTCGTCATCTCGGTTCACAAGGACGTTGAACCCGTGCATGTCGCGATGCGATCTGGTTTCGTGAATGTCGACCTCGATCCCGCGCTCGTCCAAGAGGCCGACCCCAGCGTCGCGCAGCTGCATGTCGGAAACGAGCGCGCGGCGCAGGGCGGTCAAGCTCACAGAGGCGGTTGTCTCGGTTTTCCAGGCCGTTAGCCCTGCACGGAGCAGGCCCGCCGCCTTCGCCCCCGCGACGCCCTCGCCGATGATCAGTTTTGCCGCCAAGGGGGCGGTGTAGTCGCTCGCGAACTCATAGATCAGCGCGCCGCGCTTGCCGGCCCCGGACTTCACGACATACAAAAGGTGGGCGCCCAAGCCAAGCGGGATATGGGGCGCAAACAACTCGAAGCGTTCAGCCTCGCGCCGTACCTTCGAGAGGCTTCCGAGCTTGGCGACGGTTCTAGCCGGTCCGGCCCCCTCCTCTGTCAATTCGAGCTTCAGGGTCTTCGCATCGGATAGGCCGCCGTCCAGCGGGTTGATGACGCCCGCGCTCGCGCCCTGGGTCCGTGCGTAGATCTTCAAGGAGCGTTCCTCGCTGAGTCCGAGCTCGAGTCCCGAGCACTCAAGCGGGAAGCCGTCCAGGTTGCCGGTTTTCGCGATGTGAGCCTGGACCGCGTCGACACAGCTCGGCAGATCCTCTTTCGGATAGACGTTGACCAACGGCTCCTCGGTCCTTGCCCCGTACAGATCAGCGCTTCCGCCAATGGCGAAAAACTCCCTGACCATGTGCAGATCGAGATTGCCGGAGAGAATGTAGACCGGAGTTCCGGGCACCTGCTCTCGGATTATCTGGAAGAGACGCTGTCCTTCGGTGACATCGGGGTCACCGCGGCGAGCGTCGGCGGGTAGAGCCAGGTCACAGATGACGAGGTCGAACTCGGACTCCTTGATCGCATCCTCGGCGTCGGTGGCGTTCGAGGCAAGCTCAAAGGCGACCTTGGTCGAGTCGGGACAGCACTGCTGCTCGATCATCACCGCCTCGTGGGGGTCGTCCTCAATCAAGAGCAGTCGGCAGACGGGGTCGGTCATGGCAGCCCCGGCCAGAGGATCAGCGCGGTGGCACCGCCGCGCTCGTTGCGGGTCAGCTGAACCTCGCCGCCCAGTCCGCGCATCGCCTCGCTGGCGGTGGCCAGACCGTAGCCGGAGTGGCCGATCTTGGTGCTGAGCCCTGCCCCGCTCGAGCGCGCGAGGAAAGGAGCGGGACCGGGGCCACGGTCGATCACGGAGATATGCACGGATTTCTTGGAGGCGCCCCAGGTGACGACGACAACCCGCTCATCGGCGGCCCTCAGAGACTCAGTCGCTTCTGCGGCATTGACCAGGAGGTTGCGGACGGCAATGCCGAGCAGCGAGCGGTCGGCGCGGACAGTGAAGTTGGCGGGCCCCTCGGGCCTGATCTTGACCAGAAGCTGCCCCTCGACGCTCTCGGCGAGTGCCGTGACTTCCGCGCTGAGATCGAACTCCTCGAGCTTCGGGCTGACGGTGGCGCTGGCGAGCGTCCGAAGCCCCTGGCAGAGCTCGTAGAGGTAGGTCAACTGGCGGTAGGTGTCAGAGGCCTGGTAGGCGTCGTCCAAGTCGGCCCGAGCGGCGACGCGCGCACGGCCGACCACGGCGGAGACCTCGTGTAGGACGCGTTTGGTGCTGAGGTTAATCGCCCGCCTCGCGACATCGGGATTGGCACCCTCGATCTGCTCATCCCAGCGCGGCGCGGCGATCGTGTGGCCGACTCCGATCGGCGGGGCGCCCACGTCGAGCACCTCGGCGAGAGCGCCGCGGACCCAAGGGACCGTCTCGGTAGCAAATGCCTCGCTCACCTCGCGCTCCCCCTCGCCCGAGAGCTCGGCGGCATGCTCCTGTAGCTCGCGCGCAGCCTCCAGCCGCGCGGACTCGGTCTCGGCTTTCAGCCCGTCGAGCGCGGCCCGAACCGGGTCATTCATCCGGGTGCTCGTCGTAGAACTCCGCCCGCTGCGCGAATGCCTCCCTGCCCCCCTCCATCAAGGTGGTGATCGCGTGCACCGAGGCATCAGTGTCGAGGTCGCCCGCAGAGGCCACGAAACCGCGCCTACCGTCGGAGGCGAGGACGATCACCTGCATCGCCTCACCGAGGACCGGGATGTTGGCGTTATGCGTCGCGACGATGACCTGGCCGCCCTCAGAGCGCGTGGAGATCGCGCTGACCAGGGTGTCGACGATGAAAGCGTTGTCGAGGTGGTCCTCGGGCTGGTCGAGGACGACCGCCTCGCGTTCCTCGGCGAGGAGCATTGGCAGGACGACGGTGCAGCGTTGCCCCATCGAGAGGTCGTGGGTGACCTTGTAGTCCTGCCCGTCCAACAAAGCGAAGTCGACGGAGTCCTCAAGCGGCGCCAAAAGCAGCGGTGAGAGCGAGTGGGCTTCGAGGTGGGCGAGGAGCTTCCGCGCTCGATCGGCGGGAATGTCGCACAGCTTGGCGAGGCGCTTGGGGTCTTCTGCTTCCACCGCGTGGGCCAGCTCCCGGGGGCTGACGCTCTCGGCCAGCCTCGCCGCCAGGTTCTTGTAACGCAGATTGCTGCCCTGCAGAAGCTCGACAAGAGCAGCTTCGTAGGCGCCGACCTCGCCGGACTTGTCCACCCGGACCTCGATCCGACTGTTGAAGCGCTCGGTCAGTCGGTCGGCGCACTGCTTGCGGATCGAGTAGCGGGCCTCGGCGGCGCGCTCGCCTTGATCGAGGAGGCGATCACGCTTTCCGACAAGTTTGGCGATCTCCTTGTCGAGCTGTTTCACGCGCTTCTCCTGGGCGGCAACCCCTTTCAGTTCCTGGCGAAGCGCGCTCACCCGTCGGCCGATGTCTCCCGCGCCCTCCTGCAGTTTCTCAAGGCTCTCGGTCTTTTTCGTCAGCTGTTTTTGCAGTCGGCTGGCTTTGCCGTTTTCCTCGCCGGCCGCGTCGTCAACCAGGCTGCGGGCGGCCTCCAGCTCGGTGACGGCGCGCTCGATGAGGTCTTCGGCTTTGGAGAGTTTCTTGGTGACCTGAGACTCGGTCGCCGCCGAGGCGAGCTCCGTCAGCGATCGTTCGACCTGGGTCTCGCGAAGCTCCTTGACCCAATCGCCGATCTCCTCGCCCGCCTGGCGATAGGAGTCGGCGGCGGCGCGCAGCTGGCCGAGCTGGTCGGATTGCTCGGCGACCTCGAGCTGGAGTTTCTCGAGCTTCTTGACCGTAGCGCCGCTTGATTTTTGCTTCTTCTCGGCCTCTTCGAGAGAGGCCGAGAGCTCGGCTTTTCGCTCGGCCTCTTCGGCCACTTCCTCGCGCTCTTCGCGCTGCACCTCTAATCGTCGCTCCAGCGAGGCGACCTCGCTTCGTGAGGCGCCCTCCATTTCGGCTCGCAGCGAGGGATCAATCAGCCGATCGAGTATTTCTCGGCGGCTCACAGGGTCGAGGCCAATTTGCTCGATCTCGTTCTGAGAGACGATCAGCGGCATTCCCGCGCGGTAGGAGCGCGATGCCGACGGTGCCTCGTCGAAGCCCGTTCGCGTGAAGACCAGCGGGTCGCCACCGACCGAGCAGTAGACGGTAACCGTTCCGTCGCCGAGGACCGCCAGCGCCTGCTCAAAAGCCTCTTCGCCCGCCTCCTCGGTGATCGCAGGGAGACCGAGGCCGAAGCGAATCAACTCGAGCGCCGAGGTCTTGCCGGCACCGCGGGCGCCGATCAGGACGTTGAGCCCGTCGGTGAAGTCAATCTCGAAGTCATCGAGGAAGCCACCGCTCACCTCAAGACGATCTATTTTCATCGTGGTTCGTCGGCCGGTTGCACGTGCCGAGGATAGAGGGCACGCCCTCCGACTGGGTACGGTGAGGATTACCCCCTGCGCCGGGATTGAGGCAATGGCGCGTTTGCCGGGCTCGGGCAGGCCATCGCCGTGGCCCCCCTTTACCGTGGAAGCCGAGTGAAAGCTGGCCCCGAGCCCTGCGCTCGGCCTTCCCTCAACCCGTCAGCCGCACCCACCAGCGCTGGTTTGCGTTGCCGTGGCGGGCAAACTGGATTAGCCGAGCCCCGGGCTCAGTAAAGCTGCCGAAAACGTCCAGCGCCTTGCCACTGTGCAGGTTTTCGAAGACATAGCCGTCGCTCTCGGCAATTGCCCTCCATCTCTGTACATCTTTTCCAGAATGCGACCCGAGGACGATCGGGCTCAGATTCCGGGTAGTCGGTTCGCCGACGCCAAGCAGCTCAGCGCGATCCTCTGGTCCGATGGTGAAGATCGCGTCCTCGACCTCGTTCAACTCCCACCTCTGCTCGGAGGAGCCGGTGTAGATCTCCTGGCTCACGGTGCCGTCTGGAGCGGCGGTCGCCGCGAGGGAGCTGTTCACAGCGACGAGCCTGTAGATACCGCCACTCCTGAGCGTCTGCCGGATCGTGCGGGCAATCCTGAAACCGATGCTGTTGAAGCGGGCACCCGGCTCGATCGCAAGGCGAGCGCCCGCTTCGAGGTATTCGCTGTCGTAGTACCAGCAACCGCCGCGGACCACCCGCTTCGTGCCCCCTTCGACCCATTGCGATCCGTCGGTCGGGGCGCCCTGGTAATTGGGGTGGAAGTAGTCGGCGGTCCACTCCCAGATATTGCCGAGGACGTCGTACAGGCCGAAGGGGTTGGGCTCATAACGATCGACAGGGGTCGTACCCCGCAGATTGGCCTCGTCGTAGTTCGCCTGCTCGGGGTCAATCTCGTCACCCCACCAGTACCTGCCCGAGCTTCCGGCCCGCGCCACGTACTCCCACTCCGCCTCGGTCAGCAGCCGATAGGTGCCGTGGACGGTGTCGAGGTTGTTGAGCCATTCCAGGTATGCGAGCGCCTCATGCCAGCTAACGTTGATCACCGGCCGCCTCGCTCGTCCCCAGCCGCAATCCTGAGAGCCCAGCATCCGGATGCCAGTCGCCTCAATGAAGGTCTCCCACTCGTCGAAGGTGACGGGGTATCGCGAGACGGCGAAGTTGTCGCTTAGCGTCACAGTGTGAACTGGCAGCTCCTCCGGGCGCGCCTCCCCCTTGCGGCGGCTACCCATCTCGAAGCTGCCGCCCTCGACCACGACCATCTCCGGGATCTCGCACGTCTCCGCCTCGACGAAAGACTCGCCCGGCATCACAACAGACACCAAATCGCGAGCGACGGCGGTGCGGTCTTCCTCCGGCTCGCTTACCAAGGACTCGATGAGCTTCGGCAGGAAGTCGAAGTTGGGGCCGTAGCCGATCGGTCTGATCGTTCCAAACTCGTCAGCCCGCTCCAGCTCGTTGCCGGGGAGGAGGATGTAATGGCGGTGGTTGGGAGCCTGATCGTCTCCGAACCACTTGAGGAGCGGCGCGAAGTTAGGGTCGGACAACCCGGCCCCATAGCCGATGAACAGCAGGGAATTGAAGCGCCCGAGTGCACGCTGTATCTCCTGAGCCGGCTCGGCCTTGAGAACGGCCTCGTAGGAACGGATGCCGAGGACAACCGACTCCGGCTCGTCCCACCATCCATGCAGGTGGACAACCCCCTCCCGTTCCCCGTTGAGCACCTCGACGCATTTGGCGGGGCTGCGCCACGTGAAGGCCGGTAGGGGAGACGCGTTCTTGCGTTCCTCAAGGAGCGAGTCGTAGTTGGTCGTGACAATCGGAACGCCGAGCCCGCGAATCGCTTCCAATAGCCGGAAATCGGTGCACCTCATCTTCCCTACGCTGCCGTTGAGCCACCAGCGCCACTGGGATTTCGCGGGAGCACCGAGCCGGGATTCGATCACCGACGCCGCGGCAAGCATCAGATCCACCTCCCCCGTCTCCACCATTTTCCGGCAAAGCTCCTGATCGGCCGCGGGGAGCCTCGGGCTCCCGTCGTCGCCGCAGTACTCAAAGCCGTTACAGAGCAGGCCCTGCCAGGTGGCAACCCCAACCTCTCCACCGGTGGCCGCGCCGGAGAACCCGGTACCGACGACGGCCACTACGCGCCCTTGGGCGAGCTGCTCGCGAAGCTCGTTGATCGTCTTGTCGGACACTCAGGGCAAAGGGCTCGCGGCCGACTCCGTGGAAGCCCCATTGACGAGTGCCGCCGGCGAGCAGACACTGGACCGCTCGGTGATCAGGTCACGGTAGCCGCCGAGGTTGTCTTCCATCAAGCGCAGGTGACAGCGGCGCGTACGGTAGAAGGGAATGGCTGCGAACAGGTGGTGGAAGGTGTGGTAAGCGTCGGCGTGAGGGTGGAAGACGAGCCGCTGTAGGAGCCCGACGTTCGTGTAGGTCGCCTCGACCACGGTCTCCGTGCCGTCATACCTGTGCTCCTCGATCTCGCCGATAAACCGGACGATCGGAAGCACGAAGACGAACGGAATCACCCAGCCCACGACCCACACGATCACCGCCACCTTCGTTCCGAAGAGCAGACAGGCAAGCGCGAATGCAACCGCCTGCCAGATGGTGAACTTCGCAACGGTCCGCCAACTCAAGCCAACAGCCTGCCACCATCCAATCATGTAAGGGACCAGGCGCCTGAACAGCCCCGCTCCGAACCTCAACGGCTCCCCCCGCCGCAGGTGCACCAGGTCGAGCTCGACCCAGCGGGCGAGGTCGGTGTCCTCGGAGCTTCCGAGCTGGGAGTGATGAAGGAGGTGGGTCTGCCGGTAGCTGTCGACGTCGTTCATCAGCGGCCAGCCGGCGAGCAAATTGGCGGCGATGTCGTTGACGACCCGTCGACGCGACCAGTTCATGTGCGAGGCGTCGTGGACCAAGCACTCAAGGCCACGCATCGAGCGCGCTGAGACAACCGTGAGCACCGCGATCGTGATGAGCGCGAGGACGATCGGTAGTAGGCCAATTAACCAATAGCCCAACGCCCCGCAGCCGAAGATCAGGCCGAGGTCCAGAGCCGCAGTGGCGCTTGATCGCAGCAGCGAGACCCGCTGGAGATCCCTCATCTCTTTTATCAGCCAACCGGAGGCCTTGTAGCCATTCGCGAGGCGATCGACTCCTCGCTGCCGCTCAATCACCGGCTGGCTCCGGGACGATCGCAAAGGCTCGGGCGGGGAAGCCAGATCCCCCCCTCGGCTTGGGCGCGGTGCAGGAGATGATTGATCCGGCCTGGGGAACCTGGTCAAGACTGGCCAGCATCTCGACCTGGTAGCGCCCTTGTTCGAGCACGTACGTCTCCGCCGGGAATTCGTCGGCCGAGACGAGCCGGCCCGGGTCCGTGTCCGTGGTTTCGTGGCCGCAGGCGGCGATCTCCCGCTCCTCAACGAGGAACCGCATCAACTCCAGGCCCCAGCCGGGGAAGTGGCTGACTCCGGCTGCGTCCTTGTTATGCATCGAGGCGCCGCTCGGCCATCGCTCCGACCAGCCAGATCGCAGGGCCACAAAGCAGCCCGCCGGCAGCCGCCCGTTCCGCGACTCCCACGCCTCAATGTCCGCGACCTCGGCAGCGTAATCCGGATTTTCAGCGACCTTGTCGCGGATGTCGAGGACCACCAACGGCAAAAGCATTTTGGCTACAGGAATCGCGTCGATCGAGTCACCGTCGCGGATGTAGTGAGACGGGGGATCCATATGCGTACCCCACTGTCCAGCGAACTCATAGACATGTGCGCGGAACCCATCAGTGTCGAAGTCGTAGATCAGCCTACTGCTCTCGTCGGGCATGTCCTCGGCGTGAGGTATGCCAGGTTCGAAGGTGTGGGTGAGGTCGATGAACCGGGCATCGCGCAGCTGCACGAGCAGATCCCAGAGCCAGCCTGTCGCGACCGTCATGAGCGTCGATCCTGGTCGAGCACCATCACGGTGTTCTGCGGAACCTGCTGAGTGAATCCCTGGCGCTCGTAGAAGGACTCGGTGCCCGGGATGGCTATCAGGCCGCGGAAGCCGCCGGAGACAGGCGCGGGAGCCGCCGCCTGCAGCGCACGCATGACGGCCGTCCCCAGCCCCTGCCGCTGCAGCTCCGGCGTGACCATCATGTCCTGGAAGTAGGTGCAGAGCATGCCGTCGCTGACGAGCCGCCCGAATGCGCACAAGCGATCGTCGATCTCGATCCTGACCGCGTGCGAGGTCCGGTAAAGCGCGCCTTCAGTCTGCGCGGACGACGGCGCGTCCCAGCCGACCGCCCGACGCAGGTTCGAAAATTCTTCGGCAGTAGGATTCCCAGTTATCAACCGCATCAAAATGGCCTTCGCGCTTGGCGGAGCCTATTAAATCAGGAGTGTCCTGACTACAACTAGCGCGCAAAGCAGCCGCAGAGATGTGGCGACGGTTGAAGCCCACGGCCGGGTTGGATTGCTTGCGCTCCTGGTCGCAGTGACGATCTGGGGCGGATCATTCGTGGTCGTAAAGGACGGACTCGACAGCCTCACGTCGTTTCAACTCCTTGCCCTGCGCTTTCTGGCTGCAACCATTGTCTTGCTCCCACTCGCCGTTCGGCGTCCGGCCTTTCGGGCAACGATCGTCCGACCCGACGTCTGGCTTCTCGGTGCCACGCTCTTCGCCGGACTCGCACTTCAGACCACGGGCCTAGCGACGGCCTCCCCTGGCCACTCCGCCTTGCTCACGAGCCTTGCGGTGGTGTTTGTGCCATTCCTGGTCTGGCTGGGTTCCGATAAGAGGCCGGCAGCGGTCGAGTGGTTCGCCGTGACCCTCTGCGTCGCCGGTCTGCTCCTCGTCTACTCCGGGTTCCGAGGCGAATTGCGGATCGGCGACGGCCTGTCCCTGCTTTGCGCCTTGACCTTCGCGGTGTACCTCCTACTGCTCGACCGGGCCTCGCGCTCACTTGACCTGATCTCGGCCATGGCAGTCCAATGTGTCGTCTGCCTGCTTCTCGCCCTGGTCGCCCTTCCACTCGACCGGCCAGCCTCCTTGTGGGCCGGTGGCGGGTCGGCACTCGCCGTTCTCTATGTCGGCATTCTCGCAACCGCCGTGGCCTTCGGCTTGCAGCTATTCGCCCAACGTACGCTCGACCCCGTCCAAAGCGCAGTAGTCCTCTCTCTGGAGCCAGCGGTCGCCATCATTATCTCCATCGCACTCGGCCGGGAAGAACTCACCTTCGGGCTCGTCGCCGGGGCCTGCCTGCTCGTCGCCGGGGCTGTTGTCAGCCAGAGACCAAGCAGCCCGAATGACCGGGACCAGAATCCTCTGTCTACGCCGATAGCGAACCCAGGGCTCGATTGATGCTGTTCTCGATCGCAGCGTGAACCACGGTTCCCTTGTAGAAATCCCTCCCCACACTCACCTTGCCCAGCACTTCAGGGCATAGGCTGCGACCTCTTGTCTGCATCTTCAGCAAGACGTGCCCGTAGGTACCGCTAGGGGACAGGTTCAGGAACCCGCACTGCCCGGTTAGGACCACCAGATCCTGCCGTTGCAAACCTCGCCTCGCAGTCGGACTATGCATGGCTGACAGCAGAAATTCCTCACACAGTCGTCACATAAGGGGGACCACTTTCGCTGCTCGCGCCTCTGTAGGAGTGGATGCGCGAGCTATTGAATAACGAAATTGGGGGCCACTTTCGGCCCTCGGCCCCCTGTTGTCATGTGGAGGGCTTTCCGCAAACCGCATTCCAGGGCCAGCAGGCGGCTGCCGTAGACCAGCGGCCGTCGCTTTTGTCCATCGCCGGGCACGTCCCGGCTCAGCCAGGCGGACGGAGATCGCACCGCAGCGGGGGCGCGCTCCCCATCGCGGATAGCAGCGTCACGCCAGCGCCGCTCATTGGAAAAAGTGCCGGATCCGGTCGGCTCATACGACAGGTAGGTAGATGAGCGATTTCGTCAAGAGCCGAGTCGTAGCCGGAACACCGCCGAACATGACCGGCTGGGCCGCCCTGCGCCGGTTGCCGGTGACCGCCTCGCCGAGGGGCGTAGACCGGCACTCGGCCAGCGCGAGTCCTGCACGGCCGAGTTCGTTCGTGAGGTCGGCCGTGCGGTCACCCCTGCGGTCGGTCCTCGGGTCGCGACACTCAGCCTCGAAAGCCGCACAATCTCGCATCGCAGCGCCGATCGCGGCCCTCGCGTTTTGCCGACATACCTACGTCACCAAGAAGGTAAGTGCATGAAGGTCGACGGTCGCGATCCAAGGCCGATGCTGGCGATCTTCGCGGTGCTCGTGGTCGCCGCCCTCTGGAGCGCCGTGTCGAGCATTCGCCTCGATCACTTCCTCGCCTCCGCGGCGTCGCTCGCGCCCTTCGCTCTCGGCGCCATCGCTATCGCCCTCGCGCTGGCTCCACAGCGCTTCATCGCCACGCGCCGCGCGCTGGCCGCGCGCGCCACGGTCGCGGTGGTCCCGGCCGATGAGTTCGACCCCAAGCCGGAGACCGTGCTGCGCTTCGCCGCCGAGCTCGCGCGGGCCGACCGCAGCCTGCGGGGCTGGCTCGATCGTCGTGCCCAAGCGCTGCGGGTGCAGCTGACCAACGACCCCGAGGGTCGCCTCGTCTACCTGCTCGAAGTCCCCGACCGCTCGCGTGGGCTGCTGCGCACGGCGTTGCGCGGCTACGAGGGAGCAGAACCGCGGGAGGTCGCCAACGTGCTGCCGCCGAGCAAGCAGGCGCCCGGCAAGACCGTCAGGCTCCGCACCGAGCTGACCCTCGCCCGCGCCAGCGTCGAGCCGCTGGCCCGCCTGGACCTCGACCCCGATCCCTTGCAGCCGTTCGCAGCGGTGATGGCCTCACTGCGAACGAAGCATGGTGAGCGCGTCACCATCTGCGTCGACCTACTGCCGAGCGCCGGTACGCGCCGCTCGCGACTGCAGCGCCGCCTGAAACGGGAGGCTCGACGGCTGCATGGCCAGGGGCGCAGCTTCATGGAGGTGCTGAACAACGAACGGCGCCGCGGCCCCGCCGATCCCGGCGAGCTTTTCGAGCGCCGCCTCGTCGGCGAGGCACTCAACGCGAAGCTGCGGGATTCCGGGCCGCTGTTCGAGGCGCAGATCCTCCTCTGCTGCGAGGCGGCCGAGAAGCCGCAGGCGAAGGAAGCGATGCGCAGCCTGCTTGCCGCCTTCGAGCCCCTCGCCGGTCACAACCACCTGCGGCCATCCGGCCTCGGGATCGGCGACGTCGTCTTCTTCGGCACCGACAGCCCCCTGCGGCGGCGCGGCTTCGACCGCCGCCTCTCCACCGGCCTTCACCGTCCGGCCCGGCGCATGATCCTCGCGGCCCGAGAGGTCGCCGGCTTTCTGAAGCCGCCGAACGCCCACTGCGTCTCGGAGAACGTGGTGCGCTCGGGCACCCTGTTGCCGGCACCGCCCGCGCTACCGGAGTTCAAGGAAGGCGACCCGGACCTGATCCCGCTTGGGCGGGTCGGCGGCGAGACCGGCAAGACGCTGGTCGGCGCCCGCGCCGCCGACACCTTCTTCACCTACATCGCCGGGCGTAGCCGCTACGGCAAGACCGAGACGGCGATCGCCCAGTTCGTCCACCTCGTCCGCGGCGGGCACGGCGGCCTCTTCCTCGATCCCCACGGCGACGCCCTGCGCAGGATCAGGCCCTACCTGGGGGAGCCGAAGCTCGCCCGCCGGGTGGTCGAGATCGACGTCAGCCAAGGCGGCGGCTGGAGCCTGCCGGGCTGGAACCTCTTCGAGCTGAGGGGCGAGGACACCGCGGCGGTCGAGGCGCGGGTCGAGGCGATCGTCGACGCCTTCGCCTCGACCATGCAGTGGAGCGAGCAGAGCACCCGTGCCATCAACCTGACCACGCAGGCGGCCGGGGCGCTCGGGCACGCCGCCCAGGCGCTGCCCCCCGAGCTGGCGCCGACGATCTTCCAGCTCCCCACCTTGCTCTCCGACGAGCGCTGGCGCGAGGTGGTGCTGCCGTTCCTGCCGAAGGCCTCCCAGCGCTTCTGGCTTGATCGCTTCCCGCTGCTCTCCGAAGAGGCGATCACGCCGCTCACCAACCTGGTCGACCGCCTGCGCGGCTCGACCCCGATGACGGCACTGCTGGGGCAGAGCCAAAGCACCTACCGGGTGCGCGAGGCGATGGACCAGGGCTGGATCGTCCTCGCCCACCCCGGCTCCGGCGGCACCCGCGAGCGGCTGCTCGCCAACCTGCTCCTCTTCGATCTGCTGCACGCCGCCAAGGGACGCTCGAATGTCGGGAGCGACGCGCGCAAGCCCTTCTGGGTCTTCCTCGACGAGGTCCAGACCTACGACGGCGTCGCTTCGGGCAACCTCGCCGCGCTGCTGGAGCAGAGCGCGAAGTTCGGACTGCGGGCGGTGGTGCTGAACCAGAACCCCGAGCGGCTGAACCCGCAGACCCTGAACGCGCTGACGACCAACCGCTCCCACCTGCTGACGAGCGCTCTCAACTCCCACGCCGCCGCTCTCCTGACCAAGGAGTGGGGACGGCGGGTCAGTCCCGAGGCGGTGACCCAGCTCGGCCGCTACCGCTTCATCGCCCAGGTGACCGACCGCGGCGAGCTGAGCAAGCCGTTCGCGCTGGAGGGCATCAGGGTCGAGGACGTGGCCGAGCTGCCGGACCGCCGATCCGGGGAGCCACACGCGGGCGCGGTCGAGCGAGTCGAGGCAACCGAGGTCATCGAACATCTTGAGACGCTCGACGAGCGCATCCTCACGGCGCTCTCGAAGCGACGGAAGTCGGCGGGCAGCAAGCCAGCGCCGGAAGCCCCAAGCGAGCCAGCCGCGAAGCCACCGCGCTCGCTCCGGGTGCAGGGAGGCACCGACCAAGCGTGAGCGGATCGGCAAGCCTGGAATCGGCCGCCACCGAGATGGGGATCGAGATCGTCGCCTCGCTCGCCCAGCACCGAGTCCTCTCGGCGGCGCAGGTCCGCGCCATCCACCTGCCCGCCAGCGGCGAGCGTTGGGCGCAGCGAATGCTCGTGCGACTCGGCAACGTCGGTCTCGCCGGCTACGTCCGCTCGCCCCGCTCCCATCGACGCCTCTGGCACGTCACCGAGTTGGGAGCAAACGTCGCGCGCGAGGCCGGCGCGCTCGACGGAGAGCCACGGCTGATCGGCGCCGAAGGAGCGGCGGGACCGCTTCAGGCCCACACCCTCGCCGTCAACGACGCCACGATCTGTTTCCTCGAAGCGGCGCGAGAGCGCGGCGATGAGTTCGGCCCGTTCTCCTGGCGCCACGAGGTCTCCCACCCGCTCTCCCGAGGTCGGGGCCGTCGGCGGCGGGCGCTGGTCGCCGACGCGGTCTTCACCTACCTGCTGCTCGACGGCGAGGGGGTGGCGATCGAGCAGCGCTTCTTGGAGCTCGACCGCGCGACGCTCTCGGTCGACCGCCTGGCCGCCGAGCTGGCCCGCTACGCCGAGCTGCATCGGCTGAGCGGCGCCGATGGCGAGCCGCGTTGGCGTGAGCGCTACCCCGTCTTCCCGCCGGTCCACTGCGTGCTGACGGGCGGGCGGCGCGCCGTGCTGGAGCGCCGCCGCGCGACGACGATCGCGATGCTGGGGACCAACCCGCGCTTCACCCGCGAGCCGGAGGTGGCGGTATCGATCTGCCTGCTCGAGGACCTGGAGCGCGAAGGCCCCTTCGCCCCGATCTTCCGCGACGCAAGCGACCCGGCCCGGCCGGTCGACTGGCTTGGTGGTGATCCCGACGCGTAATCGGGACCACGGCAAGAAGGGCGAGCGCCGCTCTATAAGGGAGAGCGAATCTGTCCGCATTCATAGAGCAGCGGCTTCAGCTCCCAGAAAGTGCCCGATCGAGGATCTCGAGCCGGTGTTCGAGATCAGGTCCCCCGAGCCCGGCTCGGCGCTCGATGAGCAGCTCCGCCGGGAGCAGGCAAAGGCGATCCTCGACTTGCTGATCGCCTACAGACGAAGGCATCCAGATTGAGTCAGCGTTTCGGATGATACAATCCTTTTATTGTCGGGCGTTGACCATGATGCGATCTACGCAAACGCGGAGGCCCAGGCCGGCTACTTCACCGCGCCGCAGGCGCTCAGTGCCGGCATGGACCGCAGCACCCTGCGCCACCATGCCCGGCCTGGAGGCCGCTACCTGCACATTCGCCGCGGCCTCTACCGACTGCGCCACTTCCCTTCCAGCCCGCACGAGCACGTGATGGTCGGCTGGCTGCCATTGCGCGACTCCGGCGCGGTCGTCTCCCACGAGAGCGCCTTGGAGCTGCACGACCTCTCCGACGTAATCCCGAACGCCGTCCATCTCACGGTACCGCGCTCGGAGCGCGGCATCAGGTTGCGTGAGGGCGTAAGGCTCCACACTGCGTTCCGGCCAGCGACGAAGAGAGAAATCCAGAGCATCGCCGGGCTGCCGGTGACCAACCCGGAGCGTTCGATCGTCGATTCGCTCGACGCGGGAGCCCAGCCCGAGCAGATCGAGATGGCCGTCCACCAAGCTCTCGACCGCAGCCTGACGACGCCCCGCCGCCTGCGCACGGCGGCCTCGTCACGATCGGAGCGGGTCCGCAAGTTCATCGAGCGAGCGCTGGAGAGGAGCGTCTGATGCGCAAGTTCGCCTGGTACGGACGGCTCTCGACCAAGGACAAGCAGGACCCGACGCTCTCCTTCCCCTCCCAGCGGGAGGCCTGCGCCGCCAAAGCCGCCGAGTTGGGCGGGCGGATCGTCTGCGACTTCACCGACCAGGAGACCGGCCGCCGCGACGACCGGGCCGGGTGGGGTGAGTTGATCCGCGAGGCCAAGGAGCGCGACGCCCGTCGCTTCGACGCGGTGGTCATCTACTCGACCTCGCGCCTCTCGCGCGAGTTGTTCCACGCGCTGGCCTTCGAGCGCGAGATGGCGCGGGCGGGCGTCGAGATCTTCTACGCGCTGACCGCGGGCGACCAGACCAGCCCAGAGGGGCGGCTGATCCGCCACATGTTCCAGGCACTCGATCAGTTCGAGGTCGAGAAGCTCGGCCGCGAGGTGCGGCGCGGGCAGACCGAGAACACCAAGCAGGGCTACCGCAACGGCGGCCGTGCCCCCTACGGCTATCGCCTGCGCCACGAGCCCCATCCCGACCCGGCCCGTGCCCGCGCCGGGGACAAGAAGTCCCGGCTCGTCGCCGACCCCGAGCAGGCGCCGGTGATCGCCGAGATGTTCGCCCTCTTCCTCGGCGGCTCCGGCTACGCGGAGATCGCCGACCACCTAAACCGCCCCGGCGGTCCCCCCTCCCCGCGCCACGTCGACTCCAGCCGCAACACCTCGGGCAGGTGGTCGAAGACGACGATCCGCTCGATGCTCGAGAACCCCGTCTACACCGGGCGCCTGTACTGGAACCGGCTCGACTTCCGCGCCACCAAACAGGGCGAGGGACCGCTGGTCCGCCGCGCACCCGAGGAATGGATCGAGGCCGAGCGCCGCCACGAGGCGTTGATTTCCGAGGAGGACTTCGAGCGGGTCAAGGTCGAGATGCGGGCGCGCAGCACCGGCCAGGCCGGTAACCGCCGCCGCAGGGCACAGAACCGCTTCTACCTGCTGCGCGGGATTGTCCACTGCGCAACCGGTCACAACCCGCTGCGGATGCAGGGCAAGACGCGGAAGGGGAACACCTATTACGCCTGCGGCTATCGGATCTCCTATGGCGACAAGGCGGCCGAGGCGACCGGCCACGGCAAATGGCAGTACGTGCGGGAGGAGTCGGTCCTTGCCCTGATCGATGGCTTCTTCGCGACGCGGGTCTTCGGCCCCGATCGCCTCGCCTACCTCCGCAGCGACCAAGCCGCCCTCGCTGCCACGCTGCCCACCGCCGACGATGGCGGCGAGCATAAGGAGGCCAAGCGGCGGCTGTCCGAGGTCGAGCAGCGGATCGAGCGCCAGCTCGCCGCCATCGAGGCGGGCGTCGACCCCATCGTCGTCGGCGAGCGAATCCGCATCCTGAAGTCAGAGCGCAAGGAGGTCGAGGCCGCCCTCGCGCAGCTCGCCCAAACCGAGCAAGAGGAGCCGATCGACATCGAGGAAGCCTGCGCTGTCCTCGACGCGCTGCCCGACCTCTCCAAGCCTCTGGCCGAGGCCGATCCGAAGCTGCGCCACGCCGTCTACGAGGCGTTCCGCCTGCGGGTCGAGATCGACCGAAATGCCCAGCAAATACGACTGAAGGCGCTCGTCTCGAGCGCCTTCAGTCAAGTCAGGGGCCTCAGCGATCTTGTCGCCGATAAGGCCATAGCGGGGGCAGGATTCGAACCTGCGACCTTCGGGTTATGAGCCCGACGAGCTACCTGGCTGCTCCACCCCGCGTCGGTCTGGGGATTCTAGCAATGGGGGGTTGGCGAAGGGCTTGGCTTCGGGGTTTGCGCAAAGGTCTTCCCGCTTTGACTGCGCTCTAGAGTGCCGGGCTCATGACTTCGGGCTCACAGAGGGTGGCCGTTATAGACATCGGCACCAACTCGGCGCGGCTGCTTGTCGCGGATGTCGCCGGCGGTCGCGTGACCGTGGTCGAGCGTCGCAGCCAGGTGACTCGGCTCGGCCGCGGCGTCGACCTCTCGGGACAGCTCTCCACCGAGGCGATCGAGAACGCTTGCGACGCGATCGCCGGCTACATGATGATCTGCGAGGAGACCGGAGCGGAGACGATCGAGGCGATTGCGACCAGCGCCGTGCGGGACTCCTCCAACGGCAGCGCCTTCGTCGCCGAGCTGCGGGAGCGGTTCGCGCTCTCGGCACGGGTCCTCGACGGCGAGGAAGAGGCTCGGCTCACTTATATAGGGGCGACCTCGGAGAACCAGCCCGATCAGCCGACGCTGGTGATCGACATCGGCGGCGGCTCGACCGAGCTGATCGTCGGCGATGGCGAGGAGGTCTCCTTCCACACCTCGCTGCAGGCCGGCGTCGTCCGCCACAGCGAGCGCCACGTCGCCTCCGACCCGCCCACCGCGGTCGAGCTGGAAGCGCTCGCCACCGACGTGCGCGGGCTGATCGAGGATGGGATGAACGGCAGGGCCACGGCCCAGGCCGGCATCGCCGTCGCCGGCACCCCCACTTCGCTGGCCGCGATCGAGCTCGGGCTCGAGCCCTACGACCCCGACCGCGTCCATGGCCACGTCCTCGAGCTGGGATCGATCCAGCGGATGCTCTCCCAGCTCGCCTCCATTCCCCTTGCCCTGCGGGTTGAGATCCCCGGCATGCACCCCGAGCGCGCGCCGACGATCGTCGCCGGGGTCGTGATCCTGGTCGAGGCGATGCGCGCCTTTGGCCTCGAGCACATCGAGGTCTCCGAGCACGACATCCTCTATGGCACCGCCCTTTCCGCCGCTAACCACAGCGGCGAATGAGATTCTCGGATACTCGAAGTACTTCTCAGTACCAGCTGGACAGCCTGCACATAACCCACAGGACAGATGGGTAGAGATCCAGTTTCTACCCAGAAAATTCGGTAGAGATGGGCTACCCTCTTCTAGGTAGTGGGTTGTGCACTGACTAGACAACTCGGATAGTCGAGCGCATAATCAGCCGTACCAGGGAAGAGATGGGAACAAACCTCCATCAATCACCTGGATAGGGCTTGGGCGATTGCCGCATCATGGCGCCTCCCGCCGTCTGAGCCCACCGAATACCCGTGGTCCCTGAAGACGTACCCCTGCCCGTCCTGAGGGGCCAACTTGAATCGACCGCCAGCGATGGCGGTCGATTCTCGTTTAGGGCTTGATCAAGCCAAATTCGACTTGCGCGGGTAAACGACTTCGGGGTCGGTGAGGACGTTGACCAGGGTCGGCCGGCCGGAGGCGAAGGCGCGCTCCAGGGCCGGTCGCAGCTCCTCCGGCTTGCGCACCAGGATGCCGTCGCAGCCCAGCGCCTCGACCATCTCGTCGTAGCGAGTTTCCGGTCGCAGCTCGGCGGCGACGGAGTAGCCGTAGAGGAACTTCATCGGGTGGTGCTCGAGCGCCCAGATGCCGTTGTTGCCCATCACGCCGACGACGCCGAGCCCGTGGCGCGCCATCGTGTCGAACTCCATGCCGGCAAAGCCGAAGGCACCGTCGCCGAGCAGCAGGCAGACCTGGCGGTCGGGGTGGGCAACCTTGGCGCCGATCGCCTGCCCGGGGCCGGCACCGAGGCAGCCGAACGGGCCGGGGTCCATCCAGCAGCCCGGCTCATAGGTGTCGACAAAGCGGCCGGCATAAGAGACGAAGTCGCCGCCGTCGCCGACGACGATCGCGTTGCGGTCCAGGACCTCGCCCAGCTCCTTATAGATACGGACGGGATGCAGCGGCGAGCGCGAGTCGTTCAGCTCCTCCTGCTCGGCTGCCCGCTTCTCCCCCTCCACCGCCCGCAGCTGCTCTAGCCAGCGAGCACTGCGCGGCTCGGCACCTGCGGCCTCCCGGATCGCCGCCAGGCCGGCGGCGACGTCGCCGACCAGGTCGACGTCGGCAGTGCGATTGGCGCTCAGCGCGTTCGGGGCGGCGTCGAGCCGGACGATCCGCGTCTCCTCGCCGAAGCTACCGCCGAAACCGAGCCGGAAGTCCATCGGCACGCCGATCACCAGCACCACGTCGGCGCCCTTAAGCGCCGTGCCGCGGGCGCGGCTGAAGGCAAGCTCATGATCGGCTGGAAGGCAGCCGCGGCCGAGGCCGTTGAGGAAGACCGGGATCCCCAGCGCCTCCGCCAGCGCCCGCATCTCCCCCTCGCCACGGCCCCAGTAGAGGCCGCTGCCGGCCATGATCGCCGGCCGCTCGGCGCCAGCCAGCAGCGCCGCCGCCTCCTCGACGCCGGCCGGGGGCGGGGCGGCGCCGGCCTCTGGCAGGGCCGGTATCTCCAGCTCTCCCTCGGTGAAGACGACGTCGAGCGGATAGTCGACGAAGGTCGGGCCGCCGGGGGCGCTCAGAGCAAGGTCGAGCGCCGCCGCCGTTACCGCCGGGATCCGCCCCGGCTCCTTCACCGTCTGCGCCGACTTGACCAGGGGCGAGACGAAAGGCAGGTGGTCGATCTCCTGCAGCGACCCCGAGCCCCAGCGCAGCTCCGGCGCCCGCCCGCCAAGCACGGTCAGCGGCGAGCCGTTGGCCTGCGCCCCGGCGATCGCGCTAAGCCCGTTGGTCACTCCGGGCCCGGCGGTCAGTGCCGCCACCCCCACCCCCCGCGTCGCCTTCGCCAGCCCCTCGGCGGCAAATGCCGCGGTCTGCTCGTGGCGCACGTCGACGATCTCGATGCCGACCTCTTTGCAGCCGTCGTAGATCGAGAAGAGATGCCCGCCGGAGAGCGTAAAGAGGTGCCCGACCCCACGTGACTTCAACGTCTCGGCAACCAGCCGCCCCCCGTGCGCCTCCATGTGCACGAGCCTATCGGCGCCCGGCTACCATCGCCATGCCCGGATGGCGAAACTGGCAAAAGCGGCGCCCTTAAAAGGCGCTGCCCCGAAAGGGGCTTGCGGGTTCGAGTCCCGCTCCGGGCATTCGCCAGCCGCCGGCCTCTAAAGCCGCAATAAATCTTTTGCCAACCGCAACTACCCCGCTGGTACGGTTTCTCTAGGTCAAAGGAAACATCGCCTTCCCTGGAGGAAAACTTGGAGGCATCCGCTCTATCCCACGCCAGTCAACGCGGACTGCTCGCCCGGCGATCTCCCCTGCTGAAGCTGCAGGGCGACGCGAAGCTGATCGCGATGGCCCGCGATGGAAACACCGGCGCCTTCGAGACGATCGTCGACCGCTACCAGGGCCGACTGCTCGGCTTCTGCCGACAGATGCTCGGCTCCACCGAGGACGCCGAGGATGTCCTGCAGGAGGTCTTCGTCAACGCCTACCGGGCGATGCTCGCCGACGACCGCGAGATCAACCTGCGCCCGTGGCTCTACCGGATCGCCCGTAACCGCTGCCTCAACCACCTGCGCAAACCGACCGCCGACGCGCAGGAATCGATGGACACCGTGCCCGCCGTCGAAGCGTCTTCGACCGCCGAGCGCGTCCATAACCGCGAGGAGTTCCGCCAGATCCTCAGCGACGTCAACAAACTGCCGGAGACGCAGCGCTCAGCGCTGTTGCTGCGCGAGATGGATGCGATGTCCTACGAGGAGATCGCCCTGGCGATGGAAACCAGCGTCCCCTCCGTCAAGTCGCTGCTGGTCCGGGCGCGGATCTCGCTAACCGAGGCGAGCCAGGCCCGCCAGCTGACCTGCGGCGAGGTCCGGCTCGAGCTGGCCGAGGCCGCCGAGGGGCTACGCAAGGTCTCCGGGCCGATTCGCCGCCACGTCCGCGATTGCGAGGAATGCGCCGACTTCCGCTCCCAAGTGCGCAACAACAACAAGGCGCTGGCCGCCCTCTTCCCGGTCGGCCCGCTGCTGGCGCTGAAGGGCTTCATCGCCGGCAAACTCGGGCTCGGCGGAGCGGGTGCCGGTGCCGGTGCCGGTGGTAGCGCTGCTGGCGCCGCAGCCGGCACGGCCGGTACCGCCGGCGCGGTCGGCAGCGTCAGCGCCGCGCTTGGCGGCGGCAGCGCTGCAGGCGGCATCGGAGCGGTCGGGAGTGCGATCGGGGCCAAGGCGGTCGCCAGCGTCGTCACCGCCGCCGTGCTCACCGCCGGCGCGGTGGAGGTCAAGGAGCAGACGAGCTCGACGCCCGTAACTCCGACGGCAAAAATCTCACAAACGCATCAATCCACGCAGCCTTCGCTGGCCCCCGCTCAGTCCGCCGAAGCACGGGTGCACGTGCACCCGACCCCGCCGGTCGCGACCCCGGCCCCGGAAAGCCAGGAGGCCCCGGTGGCAGCGCCCCCGGCTGAAGAGCCACCCGCTCCGGCGCCGGCGGAAACCGCCACGAGTGAAAGCGCGGGGCAGTCCAACGTCAGCACGGAAGCGGTCGAAACGGTCGCCACCGCCGTCACCGGCGCCGCACCCTCGGCCGGCTCCGGCTCCGGAGCACACGGCACCGGCAGCACCGTCGTCGTCACCGTCGGCGGCAGCACACCACCACCGGCCTCCTCGAACCCCCCCGCCACGAGCGCGCCCCCTGCGGAATCACCGCCGCCGAGCACGGAACCATCACCGGCTGAACCATCCGAATCGTCCGGCGGCTCGACGTCCGGCAGCTCGGAAGCGCCGGCGCCGGAAGCCGAACCGGCGCCTTAGCGGGCTCGCCTAGAGCCCGATCACTTTGAGCCGGCGCATCAGGCAGGTCCCGGCGAACTGCCGAGTCTCCTCGAGCGTGTAGCCGAACAGCTCCCAGTCGTCTTCTTTCGCCCAAGGGGGGGAAAGAACTCCGTCGGCGACCGGCAGCGATTCCTCCAGCGTGCGCTGGATTGCCTGTTTGTAGCGATCGTCTTCGCGGGCCTTCTCGCGCAGGAAAACCGAGCCGAAGGCAACGTGGCGATGCTCGTCGCGGGCGACCTTCTGGAAACCTTCGACAAAGGTTGGCAGCGTCTCTTCCTGCTCGTTGAAGTCCATGATGAAGTGCTGGCCGGTGAGGGCCAGCATTCCCTCGATGACCATGTGGTAGAGAGTCACCGCCTCGACCAGGGCCTCTCCGTCCTCGGGCTCGGCCGAGAGACGGTCGGTGCGCTGCTTCAGCATCTCGTCGAAGAGTCGCCCGAAGTTCTCGTTGAGGTGCTCGGAGGTGACCTCGAGCATCTCGCTGAGGCCATCCGCCTCGAGCACCCCGACCTCCTCGTAGAAACGCTCGAAGAAACGCACGTGGCGGGCCTCGTCGGCGATCTGCGTGCAGAGGAAGATTTTCTGGTCCTCCGTCGGCACCGCCCGCATGATCGGGCCAAGCTCCTCCGCAACTTTCTGCTCGCCGATGAAGAACGAGGAGAGCCCATACATGCGCTGGAATCGCTCCTCCGGCGAGATCCGCTCGTGCCAGTCCTCGCGGTCGCGGCTGAAGTCGAGCTCCTGGGTCTGCCACTGCTGGCGCTCCCAGAGCAAGTACAGCTGCTTGTAGTCGAGCAGCTTGACGTCGGCGGTCCGGTCCGCCGCCTCCATCAGAGCGGGATCGGCGGTCTCCTGGAAGTCTGCGCGCTCAGTCCTCGACTGGGTTCCGGTCGAGTTTTTGATCTCCATCCTCAGCTCTCCTCCGGTCGCTGCAGCGGTCCAGGCGAGGTTAGCAGCGTCCTGGCCAGCCAGCCAGTTTTTGTCAGCTAGGCGCTGTGGGCCTCCCCCGGCTGCAGAACGACGACCTGCGAGGACGTCTTCACCTCAATGTCGGACTTGAACGCCGCGGCATCGGTCTCGATCGGCGGGAAGGTGTCGTAGTGCATCGGTATCACCGTCGCCGCGCCGATGAACTCGGCGGCGACGACGGCGTCGTGACGATCCATCGTGTAGTGACCGCCAATCGGCAGCAGCGCCACGTCGACTGGATTGCGTTCCGCGATCAGCTTCATGTCGCCGAACAGGCAGGTGTCGCCGGCGTGGTAGACGGTGACGCCGCCGATGTTGATCACCAGCCCGCTGGGGTTGCCGATCGGAATCCCGTGCTCGGCGCTGAACGGTGCCTCTGCGGAGCCAGGGATCGTGTTCGTGTGCCAGGCCGGCACCAGCTTGATCCAGCCCCAGTCGAACTCGACGGTGCCGCCGAAGTTGGGGTCGCTGACGTTCTCCACCCCCTGCCCCTTGAGCCATTCCGCCAGCTCGACGATCGCCACGCAGTGGGCGCCGGTGCGCTTGGCGACCGGCACCGCGTCGGCGACATGGTCGGCGTGGCCGTGGCTGAGCGCGATGTGAGTCGGCTCGACTTCCTCGCCGGTGTGAACCGCGACGGGGTTATTGGGTTTCAAGAATGGGTCGACCAGCAGCGTCGCCCCGCCCTCGCTCAGCTCAAAGCACGACTGACCGTGGAACTTGATCTCCATCTCAGCGCTCTCCCTTCGGTTCGCCGTCCCCGTCGCCAGGGGCGGTCATCTCCTCCTTCAATGCCCAGCCGACAGCAACCCCGACCATCATCCCCATCCTCGCCTCCTCGGCGAGCAGGGCACGGACCGCGGCGATCCGCTCCTCTGGATCAGGGACGGTGGCGGCTCGCAGGGCCTCCGCCTCGTGCGGCTCGCCGAACCAGCCGCCCTCAGCGAGGGCGGTGGCCAGGACCCGCTGCAGTTGCGGCGCCGCACGCGCCACCATTCGCTCGGCCTCGGTGAAGCGCTCCGGGTCGAGCAGACGCTCTATCGCCGCCTCCAGCTCACTCTCCTCGGACACCGGCCCAGCCTAGATCAAGCGCCTAATGTGAAGGCTTCGACGTGCCAGCGACGAGGCCCGCAAGGGCGCCAATCGCGCCACCGGCCAGGCCGGCGAAGAAGTTGGCGGTCGGGACAAAGGCCGGCAGGGCCAGCAGGACCACGGCGGCGACGGCGACTCCGATCGCGTCGTACTCGACGTCGATTGCCTTCCGCGCTTCAGCGCGGACCAGCACGAACCAGGCGGCGAGGGCACCGAGGGCCACTCCGTTGCCGCCTGCTATCACAGTTATTTCGCCGCGGGCGTCGGCGACGCCGCTCGCCGCGAGAATCCCCAGCGAACCGCAGGCGAGCAGCAGGACGGCAGTCGGGACGCTGCCGAGGCGGCGCTCGAGGCCGACCGCGAAGATCGCCAGGCCGAGCGCGACCACAAACAGGTAGCCGACGTCGACATAGGCAAAGGGCGCAGTGAGGAATCGCCACCACTCGTCCCCGACCGGAACGATCACGCCGCCGTAGGTCGAGAGCGAGTCACCACCCAGCTTCTGAATCAGCAGCAACAGGGCGGATCCGAGGATCACGGCCAGGGTCGCGTAGGGGCGCTGGACGGCGGTTTCGACGGAGCGGTTACGGAAGAGGCGCGGCCGCCGGCGGCGGCGCGGTTGCTTCGCCTCCAGGGCGTCGCCGCGGCGCTCCAGCTTTGGTGCCCGCTTGCGCAAGCGCGTCCCGCAGTAAGGGCACTCGGTGACGTAGGGACTTACTTCGGAGCCGCAGTTCTTGCAGATGACGCTGAGCTCGGTCTCACTCATGGTCAGACCGAGAATAGCCCCCTTCTGCGAAGCCGAGGGAGTGTTGCCGGTGGCATACTGCGTGGACACCCGTCTTCGAGGAGGAATCTACGTTGGAGCTGAAGAGTCTGACCGAGCAGAAATCGCTGCTTGCGACCCTGCCGCCAGGCAAACGTGCCCGCCTGCACCGCCTGCTGTTCGAGTTCGGTCCTGGCAACGGAACCCTGATGCTGCTGCCGATTGACCAGGGAATCGAGCACGGCCCGCGGGATTTCTTCCCCAACCCGGCCTCCAAGGACCCGGACTACCAGTTCCGGCTCGCGGCAGAGGCCGGCTACTCGGCTCTCGCCTGCCAAATCGGCATGGCGGAGAAGTACTACCCCGACTACGCCGGGCGGGTGCCGCTGATCCTCAAGGTCAACGGCAAGACCGACATCCCCTCCTCGAGCAAATCCTTCTCCAGTTGCAACGCCAGCGTCGAGGACGGTGTCCGGCTCGGCGCCGACGCGATCGGCTACACGCTCTACGTCGGCTCACCGCGCCAGGACGAGGATCTCGCGCAGCTGCGCCAGGTGCGCCAGGACTGCGACCGCTTCGGGATGCCGTTGGTGGTCTGGTCCTATCCGCGCGGCGAAGCGGTCGATGCCAAGGGCGGCCCCAACTCCTTCTACGCAATCGACTACGCGGCGCGGCTGGCGATGGAGATGGGCGCCGACATCGTCAAGCTCAACATGCCAAAGATCGACCCGGCCAAGGACAAGGACGCTCAGGCCCCGTACAACGAGATGGAGGTCGACCAGGCCGAGGCGATTCGCCAGTGCGTGGAATCGGCAGGACGGGCGTTGGTCGTCCTCTCCGGCGGCTCCAAGGTCGACGACGAGACCGTGCTCTCCCATACCCGCGAGATCATGCAGGCGGGCGGCTCCGGCGTCATCTTCGGCCGCAACGTCTGGCAGCGCGAGTGGAACGAGGCGGTGGAGATAGTCGGCCAGATCAAGGAGAGCTTGCTGGCTAACGTGCGCCGCACCCCCTAGACGAGGGGAGAGATCGTGCCCGCCCCTGCTTGAGCGGGGGTGAGGATTTGGAGCAGATACAGAGGCCGCGCCGGCAGCATCGTCTTGCTGGTCGCGGCCTCTGTCGTTCTGCTGCGCCCGTGGGAAGGCGCTTGGCTGTCCGATGGCGGACCGCAGAGCGCGATCACCCTGGTCACCCGCGTCGTCGACGGCGACACGCTCGAGGCGCGGATCGGCGGTGAGATCGAGGACGTGCGGCTGATCGGGGTCGACACGCCGGAGACGGTAGATCCGGATAACCCTGTCCAGTGCTTCGGGCCGCGTGCGTCGCGCTTCAGCCACCGCCTGCTCGGCGGTCGGCGGGTACGCCTCGTCTTCGGCGTCGAGCGCCGCGACACCTACGGACGCCTGCTCGCCTACGCGTACATCGGTCACAGGTTCGTCAACGCGGAGCTGGTGCGGCGCGGGCTCGCACGGACGCTCTCGATCCCGCCAAACACGCTCCACAGGGCGCTTTTCGAGCGCCTGGAGCTAGCGGCTGGCCGGGCCGGCCGGGGCCTATGGGGCACCTGCCCGGCTTGAACCGTCTCTTGCAGCTTTGCTACGGTCCCCCGCGGCCTCCGGGCCACCTGATCTATGAGAATGCGACAGAGCATCTCCCAGTTCGAGAACGCCTTCGAGCAGGAGACCACCCTGGAGCGCCGCCGGCGCGAGCAGCTGCGCAGGCGCGCGGCCAACCGTTCGCGGGCGCGGCGGATCAACCGCACCGAGCAGCAAGGCAAGGTGCGCTTCAGCGTCCTTGCCGTCTGCCTGACGGTGACCGTGATCGTCGTCGTCGTGGCGATGTTCGAGGCGCTCGCCTTCCTGATGGCGTAGCGCTTGATCCCCTCGGTTGAATAGACTCGCGCGCCGATGGCCAGACGCTCCCTGAAGCCGCAGCTGAACCAGATCCGCGCCTGGGTGCGCCAGGGTCGGACCGACGCCTGGATCGCCCACCAGCTCGAGATCAGCACCAGCGAACTTCGAGCCTTCCGCGAACAGCACGACCTCTCCCCCGACGACGAGGACGGCAGCAACGAAATCGACCTCCGCGACGAGATCGAAGCGGAGATCGAGGCTGCCGCCGCCGAGGAGGAGAAGGCGGAAGCGGAGGCAAAGGAGAGCCAGGGCGACGAGGACGGCGATACCGACGAGGACGATGAGGACTCCGAGGGAGCCGGTGGCGAGGCCCGCCCGCGGCGCCGGCGTCGTCGTGGTCGCCGCGGCGGCCGTGGACGGCGCAAAGAGCTTGAGGCGACCTTCGACCACGGCGAGAACGACGGCTACGGCCTCTGGCTCGACCCGGCGATCAAGGACAACCCGGTCTACGTCGAGCACTGGGCAGGCAAGCGCGAGGTCACGGTCCGCATCGACGTCGATCAGATCGTCATCCGCCGCCCCGCCCCACCGTCGCCCCCCGGCGACGACTCAGACGCCGACGAGTAGTCCCGCTCGGCCTCAGCCGACGAGCTGACGCCCGCCGGCAAAATCATTGGCACCACGCAGATACAGCCAGAAGGCTGCGTCGGCAAGCGACTGCGCGTCCGCCTCGGCGGCCGGAGCGACGTCGATCGCGACCTGCAGGCACCAGTCGGTGCCCTCGCCGTAGAGATTTGCCAGCTCGGCGGCCGTGAAGGTCGGACCAATCCGGCGGCGCAGCTCTTCACGCACCGTGTCGACAACCCGGTCGGCGAGCCGGCGGGCGCGCTGGTCCTCGAGGACCTGCAGCTCCCGCCATCCCTGCTCCCACTGGAAGAGCGCGTTGGCGAGCGGATAGCCCATTGCGCCGAGATTACCCGGCGGGCGCGTTGGGGATTTCCCGCAATGGCGCATTGGCGGCGTTGCAGGCCGCCGGGTCCAGTCTTCCCCGCACGCGCCAGACCGTGACCCGCTCACTGCGCAGCAGCGGCCTGACCGCGGGCTCGCCGCGCAGCCAGCGCGCCTCCGGCGAGGAGATCGGCCGGTCGGTGTGGATGAAGTTGAGGAAGGGCGCAGTAACGAGGTAGTCGAGATCGGCCTCGTTGACCGCGGTTCGGAATGCACGGCAGTCAGGAATCGCGTTGAAGGCCCCATGCGCTCCCCCTGCGCCGAGATAGTTGACGCGGTTGGAGAGATCGTTGCCGTAGAAGCCGTAGCCGGCGAAGCCGGCGGTGGTGCCGGCGAGGCCGATGCGGGCGTCCTCGACGCCGCGGGCCCAGCGATAGGCGGAGTCAAGGCCCCTCCCCGGGATGCTTTCCGCCGCGACCTCGTTGCTAAAGCGCTCGTCCAGGTAGTGGCGCTGCAGCGGGTAGCCGAGCGCGACGACGGCGAGCGCCAGGGCAACGAATCCGACCGTAACCGCGCCGCGGCCAGCACCGCGACTACGTGCCAGCAACAGCGCTGCCGGGACCAGCACCATGAGGACCACGAGCGCCAGCGCGAAAAGTCGGCCTGGGTCCCGAGCGACGGCCTCAGCGCGATCGCTGACCACGAGGACGACCAGTAGGACAGCCAGCAGCCCCCACTGACGCCTGCGGTCATCGAAGAAGCGCGGCAGCGGCAGCAGGGCCAGGGCGAGAAGCAGGGCAGGGACGACGAAGCGGATGTTGATCTCGAAGGCGTCCGGGGCCCCGTCGAGACCGGCAGCGCTGAGCGGCGTGAAGAGGTAGGCCACCATCCCGAACAGGGCGACCCCGCCGGCCCAGCGGACCATGCGGTCGCGTCCCTTCAGCAGCGCCACAAGGGCCGCGAGAACCGCCACCCCGAGCACCAGCGGCCAGAGAACACCGAAAGCGCCGTGGAAGCCCGGCCCGAAGTACTCGCTCCAGACGCCGGTGTCGGTCGCGTAGTGGGCAATGCTGAAGTCAGGCCTGGCGACCTGCAGGGCCTCCGGATGAGGGAGGGATATCGGCCCCAACCGCTCGATTTCCGGAATCGGGTTGCCGGCGACAACGACGTTGCGCAAATACCAGTAGCCACCGCCAAGCAGCCCCGGAATCAACCACCAGGCAGCAGCCGCCCAGCGACGCCCTGCCGGAGCCAACACCAGCACCGCGACCGTCAAAGCCGCCGCCATCGCCATCACCGTCACCTTGGATCCCGCAGCAAGCCCCACGGCAAGCCCAGCGGCTGCCAACGGCCAGCCGGCCGGCAACGAGGGCTTCTCCCCCTCCTCGCGCGTCTCCTCAGCCGAGCCCTCACCCTGCCGCGCAGCCCACCAAGCCGTCACGAGGATCGCCACGGCCGCCAGCAACGCCGCCGCAGCCACCAGATCGTTCTTAGCCGCCCCCGGCTCGCGAACCACCAGCGTGTGGCACTCCAACACGATCGCCACCGCCGTCACAGAGAGATACCCCCGCCCATATGGCCGCCCGATGCACCAGGCCGCTAGGAAAGCCACCCCAAGCCACCCGAAGTTCAGGAAGAGCGAGAGCGTGTCTCGTCCCGCCAAAAGCATCCCAACTGCGTGGAGCAGCTCCGAGTTCTGCGGGTAGAACCAGCTCGTGAAGACCGTATCCACGTGGTGCATCCCGGTCACCGAGTGGCCCTGCACGATCTCGACGGAGAACGGCAGGTGGTACCAGAGCGAATCGAAGTTGAAGACCCCCCGGTCCAACGCATGCTTCGTAGTCAGCGCCCAGTGCCCGACCACCACAGCAATGACGCCGACCATGACCAGCAGCTGCCAGGCGTTCTGGCCGGCGGGTCCTGTCGGTGCGGCATCCCCCACGGTGCTCGGCGCTGGACGCGCCTCCGCGCCGCGGGGGACCCCCGCCCCACCGCCACCCGCCGGATAGAGCGCGAGGACAGCAGCGAGGAGGATGCAGGCGCCGATCAGAGCACCCGCGTACAGGAGCCCAAACGTCCCGAGCAGCTCGCTGATCCAGATCAGCAGCGCAACGCCCACGACGATCTCGACCAGCCGCGCCGGAGCGCCTGTCCAGGTGGGGATCAGGCGGTGGCGCAGCCGGTAGGCGCTGAACCCCAGCGAGAGGCCCACAGCCGCCAGCTGCACAACAGCAAGCAAGTAGGAGGAGGCACTAACCACGACGGCCTCCGAGAGCCTGTCTCAGCCGTCGAGGCCCCGGATGACGATGGGAGTCTCCCCTTCGGCGACCATCCCCTGAGCACGCCCCTTGCGGTCGACCACGATCGGATCGTCGGCCGACTGGACCCGCCGGTGCAGACGCCGGTTTTCGTCGAGAAGCACGTGCAGCTTCGCTTTCGCCTCCGTCGTCGCCGTGTAGGTCTTGACGAAGTCGATCGCCGGGTTCAGGTAGGAGTAGAGAACGGCGGCGAGGACGACGGTCAGCGCGACGCGCCCGACCTTGTCCCACTTGATGCGACTGCCACCGCGTCGCGCGGCGGGGCGTCTGCGAGGTGCCGGCCGTCTTGCCACCCCTCGTCCTTTGCGGCGCGTGATGAAACTCCTGCTTGGTGAACGCGAGCGTGCGGCTGGGGGCGGGCGTGGCCAAGCAGCTCAAGGACGCAGGGCGGGCGATGTAGGGAGCGCACAGTTGGTGCGTGACCGAAACGCCCGCCCGAGGACGCCGAGATGCGCCGTGCCACGCACGTCATCCAGCCGTGCGCGCGAACGCTTCCAAACCTGGGAACTCGGCCGCATGGCCGAGTTCCTCCTCAATCCTCAACAAACGGTTGTACTTGGCGACGCGGTCGGAGCGCGACGGGGCGCCGGTCTTGATCTGGCCGGCGCCGGTCGCCACTGCGAGGTCGGCGATCGTCGTGTCCTCGGTCTCGCCGGAGCGGTGGGAGATCACGGCGGTGTAGCCGGCCTCGCGGGCGATACGAATCGCCTCCAGGGTCTCGGTCAGGGTGCCGATCTGGTTGACCTTGACCAAGATCGAGTTGCCAACGCCGAGCTCAATGCCGCGACGCAGGCGCTCCGGGTTGGTGACGAAGAGATCGTCGCCGACCAGCTGCACCTTCTCCCCCAGCCGCTCGGTGAGGAGCTTCCAGCCGTCCCAGTCCTCCTCGTCCATGCCGTCCTCGATCGAGAGGATCGGGTAGCGGCCGCAGGCATCGGCCCAGTAGGCGGCCATCTCCTCGGAGGAGAGCGAGCGACCCTCGTGCTCGAGCACATAGGCGCCCCCCTCGTAGACCTCGCTGGTGGCCGGGTCGAGGGCGATGAAGACGTCGGCGCCAGGTTCATAGCCAGCTGCCTCGACACCCTCCAGGACGGCCTGCAGGGCCGCCTCGTTGGACTCGAGGTCGGGCGCGAAGCCGCCCTCATCGCCAACCGCGGTCGCCAGGCCCTTCGCGGCCAGGCTCTTCTTCAGCGCGTGGAAGACCTCGGCGCCGACCCGCAGGCACTCCGAGAAGCTTGAGGAACCGGCGGGGACAACCATGAACTCCTGAAAGTCGACCGAGTTGTCGGCGTGGGCGCCGCCGTTGAGCACGTTCATCATCGGCACCGGCAGCAGCGTCGGCTCACCGCCGCCGTAGAGCTCCGCCAGGTAGCGGTAGAGGGGCTGGCCGGAGTCGGCCGCCGCCGCCTTCGCCAGCGCCAGCGAGACGCCGAGGATCGCGTTGGCTCCGAGGCGGCCCTTGTTGGGAGTTCCGTCGAGCTCGATCATCGTCTGGTCGAGAGCCCCCTGCTCGGCAGCGCGAGCGCCCTTCAGAGCCGCGGCAATCTCGCCGTTGACGTTCGCCACTGCACCGGAGACGCCCTTGCCTGCCCAGGCCTCGCCGCCGTCGCGCAGCTCGACCGCCTCGAACTCACCGGTCGAAGCGCCGGAGGGAACAGCCGCCAGGCCGCGCGCGCCCGACTCCAACACGACCTCGACCTCGACGGTCGGGTTGCCCCGCGAGTCGACGATCTGGCGCGCGTGGATAGAAGCGATGGCACTCACGGGCGCGCCAGTCTAGTCAGCGGAACGGCGGTGCGAGTCCCGGCGAAAATCAGCCGCCGGGAACTTCGCCGGCGCCGGGCACGAGCCCTTCAAGGCCGGCTTCAGCCGCTTTTGCTTTCAGGCCCTCCGGGCGCGGGCGCTGCGGCAGCCGTTCCCCCTGCGGGGTGAGAATCGAGACGGTGCCGGGAAGAGCAGGGGCCGCCTGCGAGACCGGCGCCGGGCAGTCTTTCGGCCGGCCGCCTTTCGGGTCGGCTTCATAGCAGGCGGGCGGAACGCCAGCGGGATGTCCGCTGCCAACGTAGTTCGCGCACCTTTCGATCACATAGCTGTCGGCGCAGAAGGTCCGCGACTGCCACTTGCTCTGGTAGTTGCTGACGAATGCCGAGAAAGATTCCTGCTGAGCCTGCTGGGTGAGCTGCGAGCTGATCTGCGCCCGCACCTCCTCGAGCGCCTGGACCTTCTCTGGTTTAACTTTCTCCACCTGAAAGATCAGGAAGCCGCTGGTGGTCTTCACCGGGCCTTCGACCTTGACGACGGGAGCCGCGAACATCGCCTCTTCGACCTCAGCGGGGAAGCGGCCGCTTTCGGCGGTGACACCCGCCTGCAGACCTCCGGTGGCTTTGGTGAACGAGTCTTCGCTGAATTCTTTCGCCAGTTTTTCCCAGCTTTTCGCCGCGCTGTCTTTTTCCAGTGCCGCCTTGGCCTCTTCGAGTTTCGCCACGTCTTTGTTGACGATCGTGCGAATGTCGCGCGAAGCCGGCTGCGTGAACTGGGTCGACTTGGCCGCCTCGTAGTAGTCCTCGATCTGCGATTTCGTCGCCACCGGAGCCTGACCCGTCAGTCGCTGCTGAATCTGGGTGCTGAGGATCTGCAGCCGCACCCGCTTGCTGACGTCCTCTTTGGTGAAGTTCGATTCGTCGAGGAATTTCTGGAAGGCGACCTCGGTTTTGAAGTTCTGTTTCTTGATCTGGGCGAGTTCGGTGGCGATCTGTTTGGGCGTCACCTCGATGCCCATTTCTTCGCCCTGGCCCTGAATCCAGATCGCGTCGAGCAGTTCGCCCAGCGCCGCGGTCTTCACTTCTTCAAATTTTTTGTCAGCCGGTTTCGGTGCCGCTTTGAGGCCCGACTGCAGGGCCGCCTGAAGCATCGCCTTGTCGAATTCCTCTTTGCTGACGGCGCTGATGTCGTCCGGAACGTTTTCAACCAGGGCGACATCGCCCGAGGGAACGCTGGGATCGCCGATCCCCTCCGAGATCGCGAAGGCAGCAAAAAGCATGACGAAGAGCAGGCCAAAGAGGATCAGCCCCAAACGCTGCAAGCCAGCGGACCTTCTCATCTGCCCCTCCTTCGCTCCCACGGAGCCGTCAGCATAGTCAAATTGCCTCGCGCGGGGCGCAAACCCGAGGCCAGTGGTCAGGCGGTGGCGCCCTCGGCTGAACGCCGCGCTTCGCGTAGGCCGCCCGCCAGCGCCAGCACCGCGGCCAGACGCTCGTCCGGGTCACCCGCGACCCGCATCGCGGCGGTCTGCTCACGCCATTCATAGACGGCGCCCTCGACCTGCTCGGCGAGCACTCCGGCCTGGGCCGAGTCGAGCTCGACCCCGGTGACGCTGAGCTTGCCGCCACGGAACTCGACGCTGCGTGCTCCCGCCAGGCCCAGCTCGATCCGCGCCCGCTGCAGCCTCAAGAGGTTCTCGGCCTGGGGCGGTGGTGGCCCGAAGCGGTCGCCGAGCTCGTCGCGGATCGCCCGCAACTCGCCCGGCGCCCGCGCCGCGACGATGCGGCGGTGGATGTCGATCTTGGCCGCCTCGAAGGGGACGAAGTCGACCGGCAGGTAGGCGTCGACCGGAACGTCGAGACGGACGGGCTCCGGCGCCTCCTCCCCGTCCTCGCCTGCCCCCACGCCCTCGGCCACGGCCTCGTCGATCATCTGGCAGTAGAGCTCGAAGCCGACCGCGGCGACGTGGCCGGACTGCTCGTCGCCGAGCAGGTTGCCGGCGCCGCGGATGTCGAGGTCGCGCATCGCGATCCGGAAGCCGGAGCCGAGCTCGGTGTGGTCGGCGAGGGTCGAGAGCCGCGCCGCCGCCTCCTCGCTCAGCGCCTCGGCCGACGGGTAGAGCATGTAGGCGAAGGCGCGCTCGCGAGAGCGCCCGACCCGGCCGCGGATCTGGTAGGCCTGCGAAAGCCCGAGCTGGTCGGCGCGCTCGACGATCAGGGTATTGGCGGTGGGGATGTCGAGACCGGACTCGATGATCGTCGTCGTCACCAGGCAGTCGGCCTCGCCACGCAGGAAGGCCAGCATCGTCTCCTCCAGCTTGCCCTCCTCCATCTGTCCGTGGGCTTCGAGAAAGCTTGCACCCGGGACGAGGCCGCGCAGGCGCTCGGTCACCTCCGGCAGCGAGTCGATCCGGTTGTGGAGGACGAAGGCCTGGCCGTTGCGCTCGCGCTCGCGCTCGATCGCCTTGCGGACCAGGTCCTCGTCGTAGGGGCCGACGTAGGTGCGAACCGGGCGGCGGCCCTCGGGCGGGGTCTCGATGACCGAGATGTCGCGCAGCCCGGCGAGGCTCATCTGCAGCGTCCGCGGGATCGGCGTCGCCGACAGCGCCAGCACGTCGACCTTCAGCTTCAGCTGCCGCAGCAGCTCCTTCTGCTTGACCCCGAAGCGCTGCTCCTCGTCGACAATCACCAGCCCCAGGTCGTTGGCGCGGACGTCGCGCGAGAGCAGCCGGTGGGTGCCGATCAGGACGTCGACCTTGCCCGCCTCGAAGTCCTTCAGCACCGCTTTCGTCTCCGCCGCGGAGCGCAGGCGTGAGACCCCCTCCACTCTGAACGGGAGGTCGGCGAGGCGCTCGCGGAAGGTGCCGAAATGCTGCTGGGCGAGGATCGTCGTCGGCACCAGCATCATCACCTGCTTGCCGTCAGCGGCAGCCTTCACGGCGGCTCGCAGCGCCACCTCGGTCTTGCCGAAGCCAACGTCGCCGCAGACCAGACGGTCCATCGGTTGCTCGGACTCCATGTCCCCCTTGACCGCCTCGATCGCTTCCAGCTGGTCGGCGGTCTCCCGGTAAGGAAAGGAGGTCTCCATCTCGATCTGCCATTCGCCGTCGACGGTGAAGGCGTGGCCGCGGCGGGTGCGGCGCTCGGCATAGAGGTTGAGCAGCTCGCCGGCGAGGGCGCCCGCGGCCTTGCGCGCGCGCGCCTTCAGGTTCTGCCAGCGTTTGCCGCCAAGGGCCGAGAGCGACGGTTCGCCGCCGGCGCCGACGTAGCGGCTCAGCTTCGCCAGCTGGTCGGTGGGGACGTAAACCCGGTCCTCGCCCTTGTATTCGAGGTAGAGGTAGTCGCGGGTGATGCCGCCGACCTCGCGGGTCTCGAAGCCGGCGAAGCGGGCGACCCCGTGGTCCTCGTGAACGACGTAGTCGCCGACCCGCAATTCGCTGAAGGCGAGCCGGCCGCGGGCCGCACCGGGCGCCCGCTCGTCGGCTTTGCGGCGGCGGTGGACGAGGCGACGGAAGGGGTAGACGGCCAGTTTCAGCTCGGGACTGACGAAGCCCTCGCGCAGCCGCGCCTCGGCGAAGGAGAGACCGGGCTCCGGCGAGAGGCGGCCGCCCTCGAGCACCTTGACGTCGAGCCGGTCGAGGCCGTAGCGGGCCCGATCCCCCTCGCCGCGGCTCTCGAAGGCAACGACGGTGCGGTAGCCGGAGCGGACCAGTTTCTCCAGCTCTCCCTCCGCCTCTTTGATGCTGCGGGCGGGAGACTCGGCCCGGGCGGCGCGGAAGGCGTCCTCATCGTCCTCTCCGGCGCCGGTCAGCGAAAGCGCCGCGCGGGCGGCGAGCGGCGCGGCCACCTCGACGTAGAGCCGCCGGGCATCGTCGGCGTGCATCGCCGTGGTCACGTCCTCCCAGTGGTCGCGCAGGGCCGGCTCGATCTCCTCAGCGGCGGCGAGCACGACGGTGGCGCTCTGCGGGATCAGATCCAGCGGTGCCATGAAGTGCTCGAGCGGCAACAGCTCGGCGAGGTTGGTCGGCTGCTCGCCCTCCTCGGCGGCCTCCAGCGCTGCCAGCTCGGCCAGCTCGCGGTGCTCGGCGTCGAGCTCGGCCGCCGGCGCCAGCTCGACCCGCTCGGCCTCGCCGAGCGAGCGCTGGGTGAAGGTCGAGAACCAGCGCATCGAGTCGACCTCGTCGCCGAACAGCTCGATCCGCACCGCCCGCTCCTCGGTCGCGGGGAAGACGTCGAGGATACCGCCACGGACGGCAAACTGGCCGCGCTCCTCGACCTGCTCGACGCGCTCGTAGCCGGCCGCGACGAGGTCGTCGGCGACCGCCCCCAGCTCCAGTTCCTCGCCCTGGGAGATGGCGAAGCCGGCCGGGCGCAGCGAAGCGTCGGGGACCGCCTCGGCCAGCGCCGTGGCGGAGGCGACGACGATCGCGTCGGCTTCGGCGCCAAGCGAGTCGAGGGCGTCGATCCGCAGCCCGACCAGGTGCGGCGGCGGCGTCACGTGGGAGGCATAGCCGGTCCCCCGCGAGGGGTAGAAGCGGACCCGGCGAGGCGCCAGGTAGGCGCGCAGATCGGCGGCGAGGTCCCGGGCCGAGCGGTCGTCGGCGGCGACCAGCAGCGCCGGGCGGTCGGCGAGGCCGCGATCGTCCTCGAGCAGCGTCGCCAGCAGCAGCGGCCGCAGCATCGCCGAGGCGCGCGCCTCGACCGCCTCCCCCCCGGCTGCCGCCTCGCGCACGCGACCGGCGAGCGCGTGGACGCGCTCGTTCTCGGCGGCTATCTCAACTAAGGGGCGGAGGCTCATCGCAGGAAAAAAGCCCGGGATGGAGCATCCGGGCGCCGGCTCTCGATTCTAGGAGGCAGGGAGACTCAGGTGCTGAGCGCTTTGCGCGCCACTGCCATCGCGTTGCCGGAGAGGATCATCGCTGCGTCGTCGCCGTAGGCCTCGCGCAGCGGCACCTCCAGCTTCGCCAGGTCGCCGGCCTTTTCGATCCCGGCCACGGTCGGCTTGATGAAGCCGTCCAGATCGGAGCCGATCGCAACATGGGCGTTGGTGTTGCCCGGGACGCAGGCGCGGATTTCGTCGATGTGTTTCTTCAGCACGAGCGGCGTTTCCGCCTCGTCGTCGGGATCCTCCACCCCGGCCTCGTCGTTGAGCTGGTGGCGGGCGAGGATCAGGCCGATGACGCCGCCGCGCCTGGCGATCGCTTTGATCGTGTCCGGGCTGAGCATGTATTCCTGCTCGCCGAAGCGGTAACCGGCATGGGTGGCGACAACCGGGTGGTCGGTGGGCACCGCGCCACTCTCGCGGTCGAGCCGATCGAGCAGGGAGAACGTCTCATCCAGCGCCTGCTGGTTCATGTGGCTGAGGTCGATCAGCATGTCGCGCTTGTACATCGCTTCGATCGCGGCCTCGCCCAGCTCCGAGAGGCCGCGGGATGGCTGCTTGAAGATCCGCTTGTAGAACCCGTCGCCGAGGAAGGGGATCGCCGGCGCGTTGGTGGCGATCTGGCGCCAGAAGAGGTGGGCGAGAGTGATGTAGACGACGCCCCTGTCGGCCAGGGCGCCGACGTTTTCCTTGACTTCCTCGACCTCGCCGCCGAGGTGGAAGCCGCCCTCGACGCAGTGCATGAAGGCGACCTTGCCGGCGTCGACGACGCGGTCGAGGTCAGCAGCGGTGGTGACGATCTCGTGCCGTTTGCGGGCGGGGTCGATTGTCTCCAGATCCTCTTTGACGCCGTCCAGCCTTGTGATCAGGTCGTCGAAGTAGCGGTCCTCAGGCGGGGCGCCGTAGGGCTCGTCGAAATCGAGCTCGGCGAACGGCTCGTAGAGAGCCGAGAAGACAGCGCGGACGTCGCCGCGCTCGAGCTCGTCGAGGCTGACCCGCCAGCCGTCCTCGAAGTTGAGGAAGTTCGCCGCCAACCTCAGACCGGCGGCACGCAGGTCGTCGACCCAGTCGGGACGATCCGAGGCCTCCTCCATCTCCTCCGCGGTCAGGCTGACCTCCGGCGGCCGGCGCTTTGGCGCCCGGGCAGCCAGGTGCATCGGGTAGTGGCAGTGCATGTCGGCGATCATCTGCCGCCAGCCTTCCCGAAATGATCGGAAAAAGCAAAACCACTCGGGTTTATCAGTCTGGTGCGGGGAGACCGGGGCCGGTGCGGGCCCAGTCGACCTGGCCGACTCCCTCGATCTTCGAGCGGCCGACGACGTCGTCCCACTGGTGCAGCATCCGCTTCAGGTTGGCGACCGCCTCCGGCGGGTGGGCGGCGACGGTGGCGGCCAGGCCGAGAGCCATCTCCTCGGTTGCAGCGGCAGGCGCGACCCGGTTGATCAGACCGAGGCGCAGCGCCTCGTCGGCGCCGACCGTGCGCGAGGAGAAGAGCAAGTACTTGGCGGTGGCGAGGCCACAGAGGGTGACCAGGCGGGCGGGACCGACCGGCACGCCCAGCGCCGCGCCGGGGAAGCGCATCCGCAGGTTGGAGCCACCAACCCGCATGTCGCAGGCGATCGCGATCTCGGCACCACCGCCGACGACGTCGCCGTGGCAGACCGCGACGGTCGGCTTCGGGAAGGCGACGATGCCGTCGTAGAGGTCGGCAAAGAGCTGCATGCGGCGGACCTGGCCCTCCTCGTCCAGCTCCTCCTTGACGTCGGCGCCGGCGGAGAGGCCCATGTGGTCGGCGGAGCTGATCACCAGCACCCGCACCGCCTCGTCGTCGCGGGCGACGGCGAGGTGCCCGAGTAGCTCAAGCAGCATCTGGGTGTTGATCGCGTTGCGGGAGCGCTGGCGCTGCAGGCGCAGCGCCGCCACCCCCTGCTCGCCCACTTCGTACCCGGTCAGCTCGGCCGTCTCGCTCACGGCGTGGAACCTAGCCGTTCGACCAACCGCTCGGCCTCGTCGGCGGCGGCATCGATCAGCGCCTCCACTTCGGCGCCTGGCTCGCGGAAGCGACCGAGCACGTGAGCAGAGACGATCTCGGGGTCGGTCGAGTCGGGTCGGCCAACCCCGATCCGCACTCGCCAGAACTCCGCGTCGCCGAAGCCACGCTTGAGGCTCTTCAATCCGTTGTGGCCGGCGAGACCGCCGCCGAGGCGAGCCTGGATCTCGCCGAAGGGCAGGTCGATCTCGTCATGGAGGACCACGACCCGGTCAAGCGGCACCTTCAGCGAGCCACGGGCGGGCCCTGCCGAGTTTCCCGATTCGTTCATAAAGGTGAGTGGCTGCAGCAGCGCCACCCGCGGGCCCCCCGGCCGAATCCTGCCTTCCGCGATCCGGCCCCGAAACTTGTCCTTGGCGCGCGGCAGTTGCCAGCGCTCGGCCAACTCGGCGGCGACGGCGAAGCCGACGTTGTGGCGGGTGCCGGAATACTCGGGGCCGGGGTTGCCCAGCCCGACGACGAGGATGCGGTCGTCCCCCTCGCCACCCTCACTGCGTCGGCGGCGGAACAGCGACAGGGACTAGCCCTCGGAGTCGCCCGAGTCGCCGCCGCCCTCGGAGTCGCCCTCGGCGGTCTCCTCGCCCTCGCCGACCACCTCGGTCTCCTCCTCGAGCTCCGGCTCCGCTTCTTCGACTCGGGGCGGAGAGAGGGTGACGATCGTGACCTCCTCGGAATCGTCGGCGACAAAGGTGACGCCCTCGGGGGCGCTGACAGCAGAGAGCTGCAAGGTGTCGTTGACCTCCATCGCCGAGACGTCGGCGGTGAGGCGGTCGGGAATGTCGGTGGGCAGCGCTTCAACGGTGATCTCGCGAGTGACGTGCTCGAGCACGCCGCCGGCCTTGACCCCGGGGGAGCTGTCGGCGCCCTCGAGCTCGATTGCGACCTCGGCCTGGATCGCCTCTTTGAGGTTCACCTCCTGCAGATCGATGTGCTGGAGGCTGCCCCGAACCGGATGCAGCTGCTGCTCCTTGACGACCACCGGCACTGCCTTGCCGCCCTCGATCTCCAGATCGAACAGGGCCTGGCCCTCGGCGAGGACCGTCCGCACCTCGCGTTCGGCGACCTGGAAGGCGGTCGCGTCGGTGCCGCCGCTGTAGACGACGCCGGGCACGATGCCGTCGCGGCGCATGCGGCGAGAGGTACGGGAGCCGAACTCCGAGCGCGGAGCGGCTTTCAGGGTTGAGCGTGAGCTGGCCATCGGACGGGAGAGAATAGAGAAAGTGGCCGCAGACGGAACCTGTGGCAATCTTCCGCTGTGGCCGACGACGCGAAGATTCCCAAGGGCAGGCTGCGACGCTCGGCCAAGCTGGGCTCGATCGTCGGTGTTCAGGGCGCCCGCTACGCCGGCACCAAGGCCGCCAACGTGACCCGCTCCGAGGAGGGCGGCAAGGAGCGGCTCGAACAGCACCACATGGAGACCGCAATCAAGATGGTCGGCGCCCTCGGCCAGATGAAGGGCGCGGCGATGAAGATGGGCCAGATGGCCTCGTTCATCGACACCGAGTTCATCCCCGAGGAGTACCGCGAGATCTACCAGGAGCAGCTGGCGAAACTGCGCACCGACGCGCCGACGATGCCCTGGGAGAAGGTCGAGGGCATGCTGCTGGACGAGTACGAAGGCGAACCGGTGTCAGAGCTCTTCGCCGAGTTCGAGACCGAGGCCTTCGCCGCCGCCTCGATCGGCCAGGTCCATCGCGCCGAGCTGCTCGACGGGCGCCAGGTCGCGGTGAAGATCCAGTACCCGGGAATCGCCGAGGCGCTCGAGGCCGACCTCCGCAACGCCGGCACCCTGGTCCGCCTCGCCCGCGCCCTGGCGCCGGGGCTCGACGCCAAGGCAATCGCCGACGAGCTGCGCGAGCGGATCACGGAGGAGCTCGACTACGAGTACGAGGCCCAGAACCAGCGCTCCTTCGCCCGCGCCTACCGCGAACACCCCTTTGTCTTCGTGCCCGAAGTCGTCACCCGTCTCTCACGACGCCGGGTCCTCGTCACCGAGCTGGTCGAGGGGATCGGCTTCGAGGAGATCAAGGAACTGCCGCACGAGGAGCGCAGCCGCTTCGGCGAGATCGTCTTCCGCGGCAGCTTCGGCTCGATCTACCACCTGCAGCACTTCAACGCTGACCCCCACCCCGGCAACTACATCCTGATGGCGGACGGGCGGGTCGCCTTCCTCGACTTCGGGATGACGAAGAAGCTCGACCGCGAGCAGATCCTGCTCGAGCAGCGCGCCTTCGACGCCGCCTCCCGCGACGACCCAGAGGCCTTCCGGCACTCGCTGCACGACCTCGGCTTCATCAAGAGCCCCTCCAAGCTCGACGCCGAACGACTGATGGACCACATGAGAGCCGTCGGCGGCTGGTACATCGAAGACCGCGAGATCGAGATCAGCGCCAAGCGGGTGATGAAGATCATCGAGTCGACCCACGATCCGCGCTCGGAGTACTACGACCTGATGCGGCGCGAGTCGATCCCTGCCGACGAGCTGATGGGACGGCGAATGGAGATCGGTGTCGTCGCCGTGCTTGGGCAATTGGGGGCGAAGCGCAACTGGCACCGGATCGCCCGCGAGTGGGTCTATGCCGACCCGCCCGCGACCGAGCTGGGCGAGCTGGAGTGGGCCTACTTCGAGGAGCGCGGCCTCAAGCGGACGCCCGGGCTGGCCGAAACCCTGTGAGAGCACCGACCGAGACGACGGAGGCGAGACGATGAGCAGGATCAAACGCGGCTGGGGACTGACGAAGAAGAGCTGGGGCCTGCTGAACGAGCATCGCTCGCTGCTGCGCTTCCCGGTCTATGGCGCCGTCGCCACGATCCCGCTGGCAATCGTCTTCTTCGCCCCCAGCCTCTACCTGTACGACCAGGGCAGCCTCGGCGGCGCGATCCCGCTGCTGGTGATCGGCGTCTACGTGCTCAGCGTCGTCAGCTTCTACTTCAGCGTCGGCCTCGCTGCCTGTGCCGACATGATCTTCCGCGGCGAGCAGGCAACCGTGGCCGACGGGCTCGCCGTCGCCCGCAGCCGCTTCAGTCAGATCTGTGGCTGGGCGGCGATCGCGACCGCGATCAGCGTGGTGATGAGCGCGCTCGAGAATCAGGGCGGGATCGGCGGTCAGATCGCCGCCCGCCTCGTCGGCATGGCCTGGTCGCTGGTCACCTTCCTGGCGGTGCCGGTGATCGCGATCGAGGGCACTGGACCGGTCGAAACGCTGAAGCGCTCGGCCTCGATGTTCCGGCAGCGCTGGGGCCAACAGATCACCGGCAATATCGCGATCGGCGCCGCCGTCTTCCTGATCGGCGTGCTGCCGGCGGCGCTGCTGATCGTCGCCGGCGTCGTCCTCTGGTCCTCCGCCTCCTTCCTCGGCGCCCTGCTGGTCGTCATCGGCGCCCTGGTGATGGTGGTCGCGATGCTGGTCTCGCGCGCCCTCAGCGGCATCTTCGGCGTCGCCCTCTACCGCTACGCGCTCGACGGCCAGGCCGTCGGTGGCTTCACCGCCGAGGAGATGGAGTCGGCGGTGAAGCAGAAGAAGGGTGGCCGCAACGCACCGCCGACGGCGACGCCGGGCACGGTCTGAGTGCAGCACTAGCCTCCCGCCTGCGATGCCGCAGCTCGAGGTCAAGAACCTAACCAAGCGCTACGGGCGCACCGTCGCCGTCGACGACCTCTCGTTCACGGTCGAGCCCGGCCGCGTCACCGGTTTCCTCGGCCCCAACGGCGCCGGCAAGACGACGACGATGCGGGCCCTGCTCGGCCTGTTGCGGCCAAGCAGCGGCGAGGCCCTGGTCGGCGGCAGCCCGCCGGTGGCGATGGCAGAGCCGCTGCGGACGATCGGTGCCGCCCTCGAGGCAACCGCCTTCCACCCCGGGCGCAGCGGCCGCAACCACCTCCGCACCCTGGCCGCCGCAGCCCGGATCCCGGACTCGCGGGTCGAGGAGGTGCTGGAGATGGTCGAGCTCGATGGCGCCGCCGGGCGCCGCGTCAAGGGCTACTCGTTGGGGATGCGCCAGCGCCTGGCGCTGGCGGCGGCGCTGCTCGGCGAACCGCGGATCCTGATCCTCGACGAGCCCGCCAACGGCCTCGACCCGCAGGGGATGCGCTGGCTGCGCGATCTGCTGCGCGACCAGGCCGCCGGTGGGCGCACCGTGCTGGTCTCCAGTCACCTGCTCAGCGAGGTCGCCCAGACCGCCGAGCAGCTGGTGGTAATTCGCAACGGCAAGCTGGTCGCCGAGACTTCGCTGGCCGAGTTCACCGCTGGCGCCGCGAAGCTGACCCGGGTGCGGGCATCGGATCTCGACGGCCTCGCCGGCGGGCTCGCCGAGCAGGGGGCGACGGTGGAGCGCGACGGCGACGGCGCGCTGCTGGTCGGCGGCCTCGCCGGCGAGCGGATCGGCGAGCTGGCCCTACAACGTGGGATCGCGATCCACGAGCTCGCCCCCCGCCAGTCGAGCCTCGAGGAGCGCTTCTTCGAGCTGATGGGCGAACAGGAGGAGACCTCGTGAGCCTGCTGAGGAGCGAGTGGCTGAAGCTCTGGACGACCCGGACCACCTGGGTGATGATCGGCGTCGGTCTACTGATCGAGGCGCTGTTCGCCGGCCTCTACGTGGGGCTGGTCTCGCTCAGCGACATCGGCAACGTCGAGGAAGTCGCGACCGGCACCGGCATGCTGCTGGTGCTGATGCTCGTCCTCGGGGTGCTCGTAATCACCACCGAGTTCCGCCACGGCACCGCCAGCTCGACCTTCCTCGTCTCGCCGAAGCGCTACCCGGTGCTGGCGGCCAAGTTCGGGATCGCCCTACTCGTCGGTGCCCTTGCCGGAATTGCCTTCTTCGTCGTCAACGGCGGCTTGGCGCTGCCGCTGCTGAACGGGCGCGAAGGCCACCTGCCCCGGACCGGGGACATCGCCTCGATCTACGCCGGCGTCGCCGTCTCGATGGCCCTGATCTGCGCCTTCGGCTTCGGCGTCGGCGCGATCGTCCGCAACCAGGTCGGCGCGATCATCGCCGCGATCGCCTTCTTCTTCATCCTCTCGCCGTTGCCGGAACTGCTGCCTGGTGACATCGGCGAATACTTCCCGGCCCAGGCGATCGGCTCCCTGCATGGCCTCGACGAAGCCAATGCGGACGGCCTCGGCCAGGTCGCCGGTGGCCTCGTCCTCTTCGCCTGGGCGGCCGGGCTGTCGCTGATCGGCGGTCTGCTGATCTGCCGCCGCGACGTCAGCGAGTAAACGCTGCCGAGTGGTGGGGGTGGGGGGG
>DASYLY010000099.1:0-10790 GCA_036009365.1 Solirubrobacterales bacterium | reverse complement strand
CGTACTGCTGGCGGTATCGCTTGCCGTGGGCCACTTGAAGTCTCCTAGACGACGTCGACGCCCATCGAGCGGGCGGTGCCGGCGATGATCTTCGAGGCGGCGTCGAGGTCGTTGGCGTTGAGGTCGGGCATCTTGCGCTCGGCGATCTCACGGATCTGAGCCTGCGAGATCTTGCCGACCTTGTTGACGTGGGGCTCGCCGGAGCCCTTCGGGATCCGGATCGCCTCCTTGATGAGGACGGCGGCGGGCGGCGTCTTGGTGATGAAGGTGAACGAACGGTCCTCGTAGACCGTGATTTCGACCGGGATGATCGTCCCGCCTTCGGACTGGGTCTGCGCGTTGAACGCTTTGCAGAAGTCCATGATGTTGACGCCGTGCTGGCCCAGCGCCGGTCCAACCGGCGGCGCCGGGTTGGCGTTGCCTGCCTGGATCTGCAGCTTGATGAGGGTGAGGACTTTCTTGGCCATGAGCGGTTGGGGAGAGTAGCGGTCTTGCCGAGCTAGATCTTCTTGACCTGGTCGTAGCCGACCTCGACCGGGGTCTCGCGGCCGAAGATCGAGACCAAGACCTTGAGTTTCGCGGCGTCCTCGTTGATCTCGGCGATCTCGCCGGAGAAGTCGGACAGCGGGCCGGAGATGACTTTGACCGATTCGCCAATCGAGAACTGCGCCTGGGTGCGCGGCCGCTCGGCGGTCTCGCGGTGCAGCAGGCGGTCGACCTCTGGTTTGGAGAGCGGCACCGGCTTGTTGCGGGAGCCGACGAAACCGGTCACGCCGGGCGTGTTCTTGACCAGGCCCCAGGCGTCGTCGGTCATCTCCATGTTGACGAGGACATAGCCGGGCATCGTCCGTTTCTCGGCCGTGACTTTCTGCCCGTCCTTCATCTCGGAAACCTGCTCGGTGGGCACGACGACCTGCCGCACGTTGCGGTTCTGGCTCATCGTCTGCACTCGGTGCTCGAGATTGTGCTTGACCTTGTTCTCGTGCCCAGAGTAGGTGTTGATCACGTACCAGCGATACATGTGTTGTAGAAGCCTTTGTTCGGGGATCCTGTAGCTACAGGATCCGCTTGATGAGGAAGTTGAAGAGAGCGTCGAGCGCGCCCAGATAGGCGGCCGCCACGGCGACGAAGATGATCGTCACCGCGGTCGCCTGGATCAGCGTTTCGCGGTCGGGCCACTGGACTTTCTTCAGCTCTGCCCAGCAGGAGGCGATGAAGCCGATCACGCCACCGCGCTGCCGTTCGGCGCTGGCCTGCTTCTGTTTCTTGGTGAGCTGCTCGCGCTCGCGCTTCTTGCGCTCGTCGCGCTTGCGCTTCTCGGACTGCTTCTGCGCTTTCGACTCGGCCCGCTTGTCGGCGCGGGACCTCGGCGCGTCGGGAGTCTCCAGCTGCTGCTCAGAGACGCCGGCGGCGATTCCGGCCTCGACCGCTTCGATCTCGGCTATGTCACCGGAGACAGGGACCTGGGTGCCGTGCTGCGCGCGCGAGTCACTCTGCCGCTCGTCGGCGACTTGTTTCTGCTGCTCGGCTTCCCGAGCTCGGCGCTCGGCCTTGCGCTGTGCACGGCTCTTGGCCATCGGGGACTACCGCGTCTCCTTGTGAGGCGTGTGGCTGCCACACCAGCGGCAGTACTTGCGCAGCTCGATCCGATCCGGCGAGTTACGTCGGGACTTATTGGTTTGATAGTTACGTCGCTTGCACTCTTCGCAAGCCATCGTCACCGCAATGCGGACATCTCCGCGAGCCATTTCTCCTCAATTCCATACGGACGGCCAAGGGCCATGACAGAAGAAAACCTCGGGCCCAGGGCGCGAGGCTGAGGGCAAGGATAGCGGGCCTCTAGGGCCTGGCGACGGTTGCCTCAAATGTCCCTGGGCCGCGCAGGCTGCGGACCTCGAGGCGAAGGGCGGCACGGCCACAGTTGTCGTAGGAGATATCGGCTGCTCCGGCTTCGCCGGTCCTGGCGCGGGAAAGGACGCGGCCACTCTCGGAATCGCGGAGGAGGACCGCGTAGTCGGCCCCGGGAGAAGCTACGAGGTGGACAGAGACGGTGCCGTCGAGGGGGGTGCGGACGAGCCGTGAGGCGACCCACGAAGGCTGGCCCACGGCGGTGGCGCTGACGATGCCGGCGTGGTTCGTTCCCTGCAGTCGGCCGGGGGAGACGGTGGCGGGCGGATCGGAGACGAAGGCCCTCCAGGTCGAGGTGACGGGGCCGCTCCAGGGCCGCGTGACGTCAGCGCTGATCTTCGCCAGCGAGGCGGTGGTCGGCCGCAGCAGCGGCGTGTACTGCCACGACACCCTCTCGGTCGGCTCGTTGAGGTGAGCGTAGGACTGAGCGAAGGCCTCCTCGGGGTTCTCCCAGTAGTGGATGCCCTGGTCGCCGGGGTAGAGCTTGCTGGCGCGGGTGAACTGGCAGACGCGCTCGTAGGTGGCCCAGCGGATCGTCCCACCTTCCAGTGGCGCTCCGAGGTCGCCGCTCTGAGTGTTGGCGATGTGGTGCCCGTACTCGTGGGCGATCGCGAAGTCGCGCGGCACCCCGGCGACGGCGCCTACCTCGCCGGAGACGACCATCTCCATCCGCCCCGGGAAGTAGCAGGCAACCACGGTGGCGCCGCAAACCTCCTCAATCTCGGCCGCGGCGGCGATGTAGACGGAGAGCTGTTCGAGCTCGGGGCCATGGTCGAGCTGGCGGAGGATCCCTACCACTTCCGCGGTCTGCTCCAGGCCGTAGTAGGTGGAGGAGACGCTGGCGTCGTTGCCGGCGTCGATCCGCCGGGCGCCGCTCTCCAGGGCCCGCAGAGCGCGGGGGTCGGGGCGCGCAGCAGTATCCATCGCGCCCGGGGACCCATGCAGGGCTGCCGCCGATAGCGGCTCACGAGTGGCAGCCGAGCTGGTCGCCACCAGGGCGAGCGAGGCTAGAACGGCGCTTGCCAGCGCCAGGGAGGCGCGCGGGTTGAGAGCGAGGTGCACGCACGGCGTATCGACCGCCGAGGCGTGCGTCCATCACGTCCCTGCTCAGGCTGGACGAACGTCCAGCGCAGGGGCACAACTACTGAGTAGGAAGCCGGTGCCGGCCCTGCATCTGCAAGGCCGGCACCATTTTCCGTGTGAGCCGCTAGCCGATGCGCAGCTTGCGCGAGGTCCGGAACGGACGGCCGGCGTCCTGCTCGGTGCGGGCAACCGCTCTGACGGTCGTGCCGGAGCTGTCACCCGAAGAGAGCAGCTCCTGGAGGTCAGAGCCGAGCGGAACCGAGACGGTCACCGTCTCGCCCCTGAGCACGGAGTAGGCAGCACGCTGCAAGGTGCCCTTTGACTTCAGGGCAAGGGTGCCGACGCAGCGCTGGGCGGTCGAGCCGCTACAGCGGACGAGAACCTCGGCCCACTTGCCACTGGTTGCCACGGTCGCCTTCGGAAAGGTGATCGCCATCTTCCGTTTCAGGGCGAGGGAGGCGTTCGACCCCGCGGCGCCGGTGGCACCCTTGGCACCGGCGTCGCCGCTGGCACCGCCGGCACCATTGCTACCGGTTGAGCCGGTGGCGCCGGTCGGGCCGGGAGCGCCTTCGGACGACAGCTCGACGTGATCGATAAGGAACCCGTTGCCGGAGTTGGCGGGAACAGCCGTACCTGCAACCCGGAAGAGGAGGCGGCTGGTGACCGGCAACTGATTGTTGCCGCCCGTCTGCTCAGGATCGAAGCGGTAGTAGTCCTCCCAGGTGGTACCGGTGTGAGCCACTGCACCGTCGATGGAGATCTTCACCACGTCGTTGCCGGGACCGGGAACGAACTCGATCGCGAATCCGATTTTGTGGACGGCACCGCGGGACACAGTCGCGATTTCGGTCTCATCAAAGCTGGCGACAGTGGGAAGCGGGCCCGGATCGGAGACGTCGACGAAGAAGACTTTGACGCCGCTGGCCCCTTCTTCGAAGCGCAGGTAGCTCATGCGGCTGCCCTGGCCGTCGTCGGGGCTGACCGAGAAAGCCAACCCAGCTTGGGGAGACGCGGTCGTGGTGCCGATCTCGAAGCCGGCGTTGAACTGCCTTGCGCCGCCCTCGCCCGCCGCGCTTTTCAGTGCCGGGGAGAACGTCTGATCTCCGAAGCTACCGCTGGTCACGGCGTTGGAGAGGCGCAGTGCTTGAGCGCCGAAGCCGTACCCGGTGCCGGGTGCGCCGGCGATGTTCGCCACGTTGACATCGAAGGCCGCGTTGGTCTTCATCCAGCCGCGCTGAGCGTTGATATTGCCGATCGAGTAGTTCGGTGACTCGATGCTGACCGGACCGAGCGAGTCGGCGGCCGCGACCGGAACGACGGTCAGCGCCCCGACTGCCGTTAGCGCGAGACTGAGAACGGCGGCTCGAAGCCGACCGAAGCCTCCAAGTTGGCGCTTCTTTTCGATGATGTGCACTGCGTCTCCCTTCGCGGCTGAATAGCCATATATGGATCGAGCGTTCAGCCCGACTTCCTGCCTAAGCAGCGCCGCAGGCTACGGGAGAAAAGAGGACGCGAACACAGGTTCCCCTAGTAAATACGTCCAGTACTACCCAAAAAGCTAAAGTTCTGATTAGAGAACTTGCGTGTACCGGCCAGAGGCGCCTGGACGCGGGTCTGGAGAGCGACTTCTTCTCGCCGTCTCCATCCTTCCGGGCGGAGGGGTTTGCGCTCAGAGACCGAGCGTCTTGGCGATGATGTTGCGCTGGATCTCGGAGGTGCCGCCGTAGATCGTCGAGACCAGCGAGGTGCGGACCAGGCGCTCCATGTCGTACTCGGAGGAGTAGCCGTAGCCACCCATCATCTGCATGCCCTCGAGCGTCGTCCGCTTGGTGACTTCGGTGACGAAGAGCTTCACCATCGAGGCCTCGCGCGGCAGCATCCGATTGGGATCCTCGTCGGTGAGCGTGGCGACCCAGCGGGTCATCAGGCGGGCCGCCTCGAGGTCGGTGGCAAGGTCGGCGATGCGGTGCTGCAGGGCCTGGAAGGAGCCGATCGGCCGGTCGAACTGGCGCCGCTCCTTTACATATGCGACGAGGTCGTCGAAGGCGCGCTGGGCGATGCCGAGCATGGTCGCGGCAAGGATCAGTCGCTCGACGTTGAGGCCGGCCATCAGCTGCGTCCAAGCCTGGTCGACCTCGCCGAGGACGGCGCTCTCCGGCGCCGCGCAGTCGGTGAAGTAGAGGTGGTTGGTCTCGCGGCCGCCCATCGTCTCGATCGGAACGATCTCCAGCCCGTCGGCGTCGCGCGGCACCCAGATCATCGTCAGGCCCTCGTGCTTTGAGGCGCCCTTGGTGGTCCGGCAGACGACCAGCACGTGGTCGGAGATGTGGGCATTGGAGATGAAGACCTTCTGGCCGTTGAGGACGAAGCCGCCGTCGACCTGCTCGGCCGAGCAGGTCAGCGAGCCGACGTCGGAGCCGGACTCGGGCTCGGTCATCGCGATCGCCTCGACGGCGCCGCCGGCGATGCCGCCGAGGATCTCCTGCTTCTGCTCCTCGCTGCCGAAGCGCTGGGTGGCGCCAGCGACGATCAACGTCGTCGAGTAGCCGCCGATCGGCGCGAGCCCGCGCGAGGTCTCTTCCATGAACAGGCAGGCGTCGAGCATGGAGGCGCCGGAGCCGCCGTACTGCTCGGGGATCGTCACCCCGAGCCAGCCCAGCTCCGCCATCTGCTTGTAGATGTCGAAGTTGTGGTGCTCCTTGTAGCCGTCCGTGAGCCGCTCGCGCTGATCCCGCGTCCCGCACTCGCGGTCGCAGAAATCGCGGATGGCGTCGACGAAGTCGCTCTGCTCGTCCGTTAGGGCGAAGTCCACGCGCGGCAGCCTATATAGAGAGGCGAGGGACTGACCCGTTGCAGGTCAGAGCTGGGTCGCGATCAGGCCGAACTCGGCGGCCAGTAGCTCGTAAGAGCGGCGGCGGGCGGCGTAGTCGTGGGTGATCGTGACGACGATGACCTCCTCGGCGCCGTAGGCGGCCGCGGTCGCCTCGATGTCGGCGCGAACCTGGGCCGGCGTTCCGGTCAGGCGGCGGCGCTCTCCCCCAGGCCGGTCGCGCTCGTCGCCGTGGAGCTCGAAGTAGCGCTGCGCCTTGTCCGGTGGCGGCACCGCGATCAGGCGGCCGCGCCGCAGCTGGTCGAAAGCCATGCGCCAGCTCGCCGAGAGCAGCTCCGCCTCCTCCTCGCTCGCGGCGACGGTGGCGCGCACGGCGACCGCGAGGCGCGGCTCGGCGAGGCGCTTGCCGGCGGCGAAGCCGCTGCGGTAGATCTCCGCGATCGGCGCCCCGCGCGGATTGATGAAGTCGGCGAAGGCGTAGCGGAAGCCGAGCTCCCCCGCCCAGACCGCGCTCTGCTCGGAGGAGCCGAGCAGCCATGGCTGCGGGGTCTCGGGGCTGCCCGGCAGCGAATCGGCGAGCCGCGCCAGTGGGTGATCGGCGGAAAAGCTGCGCTCGAAGTAGCCCAGCAGCTCGGCCAGCTGCTCGGGGAAGTCGTCGGGCGGGGCCTGCGAGCGATCGCGCTGCAGCGCCTGCGTGGTCATCGCGTCGGTGCCGGCGGCGCGACCGATCCCGAGGTCGATCCGGCCGGGGAAGAGACCGGCGAGCACCCCGAAGCTCTCCGCCACCTTGAGCGGGCTGTAGTGCGGCAGCATCACGCCACCGCTGCCGACTCGCAGCCGCTCGGTCGCGGCGGCGATGGGGCCGATCAGCACCTCCGGCGAGGGCCCGGCGACGAGGGTGCCGCCGTGGTGCTCAGCCAGCCAGTAGCGGTGGTAGCCGAGCCGGTCGGCCAGCTCGGCGAGGTCGACCGAGGCCCGCAGCGCTTCAGCCGAGGTCGAGCCCTCGGAGACCGGGGTCTGGTCGAGGACGCTGAGTCGGAGACTGGAGGAGGCCACGCTAGATGCCGGGGTCCGTGAGCGCCGCGACGTCGGCGAGGTCCGTGGGGCGGCCGCGGGCCAGCTTCATGTGAATCAGATCGTCGAGGCCCGCAACGGGGACGTCGATGTCGCCCAGCTGGACGTGCAGTGCTCGCTCGCTCAGCTCTGCGTAGGGGCGACCGCCCGGCACCTCGTGCAACACGTCGATGCCGCCGTCGCGGGTGACGAACTGCCAGTTCGTCACCCTGGGGAGCCTCTTTGCGCTCACGATCACGTCCTCCTCACCCGGATTGAGAACCCGTGCCTCGAGCGAGCGCAGTGCAGCGGCGAGTCGCTTCAGGTTGGCTGGGTCCGGCGCAGGAATGAGGTCGGCGTCATTGGTCGTACGAACGTGGCCGTGGGTCTGCACAGCGAGGCCACCGATCAATACGTAGTCGACGTCGTGCTCGGCGAGAGCACGAAGGATGCGCTCCGCATCTAGCGGAGTGTCAGGCTCGGCCACGAGCCTCATGCCCCGCCCGGGCAAGGCGCGCTGCCATGCGGTTCCAGGAGATACCGAGAGCGAGGCGCTCGGCCGGCGGGCGTGCGGCGGTGGCTTGCCGATGAGCTGGATCGTAATCTCGCTCGGGCGGGACGCCGGCAAGCTGAAGACGCTCGCCCATGGCGCGCATCAGCAGATCCAGCGTCTCGATGCGGGGCGAAATCTCGTCTGCCTCGAGCCGGCTGATAGCTGACTGCCGGGTCCCTACGCGCCGGGCCAAGCGCTTCTGGCTGAGCCCGTGACGCTTCCTGGTTTCACGGATCAGCTGACCTGGAGTCACGAGCTAAGTATAACTTATACGTGATAGTTGAACCCATGGGCTGGGACCATGGCTACCGGGCGTCTTGCTCACTCCAGACCAGCGCTCGGGCTCGCTCGATCTCCAGCACCGGGTCGATACCCTCCTCGCGTTCGGCGAACTCGGTCAGCTGCTCGGAGTAGGCGGCGTCGAGGACGCGCATGCCATGGCCCTGGATGCTGGCGAGGCGCTGCAGGCTCATCCCCGAGGCCAGCATCATCGCCGAGTGGGTGTGGCGACCGAGGTCGTAGGGACGGGTCGCGGCGAGGCCGGCGACCGACTCGCGAACCGCGCCGGGGTCGCTGAGCGCGGCCCGCCATCTCCCCCACTCCGCCTCGACCCGGCGCAGGGCGGGAGTGAAGTGGCGGCGGCGAAAGTTGCGCCAGTCGGCCTCCTGCCAGTGACCACCAGCAGCCGCCCGGAAAATCCAGTCCTCGCCGCCCTGCGGGCGACAGGCGCGCAGGGCGGCGAGGTCGTCGGCCAGCGGCGGCAGGATCGGGACCACGCGCTCGCGGCCGTTCTTGGTGCCGGGGAGGATCTCGTCGCCGCTGAGGCGGCGGCTGATCGCGATTCGCTCGCCGACGTCGCCCCAGCGAAGGCCCAGGGCCTCACCGGGACGGCATCCGGTCATCGCCATCAAGGAGACCAGGAGGGAGTCGCGCAGCGCCGCCACCTCTTTCGAGGGGCCGACCCGGAGCGAGCCGGCCAGCAGCTCGTGGCGGACTTTCTCGACCACCACCGGGCCCCATACCCGCGGCCGGCGCCGGCGGGTCGCCCGCGGGCGCTCGAGCAGGAGCGTCGGGTTGGCGCTGACGCCGGTAGAGCGCGACCGGCGGGCCGCCTCGCGGAAGATGCCGGAGAGCAGGCCGATCGCCTTGATCACGGTCGGGCCGCCGACGCCGGCGGCTTCCAGCTCGTCCTGCCATTGAGCGAGCTCGTCGGAGTCGATCGCCGTCAACGGCAACTCGCCGAGGCGCGGCCGGATGTGGCGGCGGTAGACGATCGAGTCCCGCGTCCAGGTCTTGGCGACGCGGCGACGACGCGCGCGCGGCGCCCAAACCTCCTCGACGAAGGCGGCGAGGGTGACCTGCGGCTGGGTCCGAGGCATTCCCGCTTAAGGCGTGAGCGCCTCGGGTTCGCCCCCTGCCGGTCGTGACCTCGATGCCACAAGGCCTCTGTTTGCAGGGGTTTCAACCCATCTGCGAGAAGAAAAGGCAACGGTCTGCGGTACGGTTCAGCGGTGGAGCCACGGAGGAAAACAGGAAACTGGAGCGCCGACGGTCGGGCCGAGCGGGCGGCCCTGCGGCGTGACTTCCGTGAGCTGACGCCAGCGCAGCGCGCCGAACAAGTCTTCGAGCTGTCGCGGTTCATGTCACAGGTCGCCGAGGCAGGCCGGCGGCGGCGTGGCTGAACTCGACATCCGGGGAATCCTCGCTGCGCTGGTAGGGGACGGGGTCGAGTTCCTGCTGATCGGCGGCGTGGCGGTCGGCTACCACGGACACGTAAGGGCAACCAAGGACGTGGACGTGGTCCCAGCGCCGGACCCGGCGAACCTGGCGAGGCTCGCCCGCCTGCTCGACCGCCTCGGCGCCGAGATCGAAGGGGCAGAGGAATTCGCGCCGGAGGAGCTCCCGGATCCGCTCGATCCCGAAGCTCTTGCCCTCGGCGGCAACTGGGTTCTGCTGACCCGACTGGGGCGACTGGATGTGATGCAGCGGATCGGCGACGGCCCTCTTTGGGAGAGGCTGGCCCCAGCCGCGATCGAAGACGAGCTGGCCGAGCTGCCGGTGAAGATCGTCAGCTACGAGGATCTGGTGGCGCTGAAGGAGCTGACCGGCCGGCCCGAGGACCTGGTCGATCTGGAGCGACTGCGGCAGGCTCGAGAGAGCTAATCCCGGAGAGGCCCGAGGGTCGTGGCGGTCAAACCTCGATGGAGTTGATGCCAGGAGGAACGATCAAGCTCTAGAATTGGCGATACGCCCGGATAGCTCAGTTGGTAGAGCACTTCCATGGTAAGGAAGGGGTCACGAGTTCGAGTCTCGTTCCGGGCTTCTCCGCGGAGATCGTCAACCGCAGGCAGTGGAGCCCGCGCGATGATTCGCGCGGGCTCCACCAACCACTGGTCGTGAGCTGTACTCACGACCAACAACTAGCTATTTGATCCCCAGCGCGTAAGGAAAGCTGCTCACACGGGTGAGCGGTCCGAACGTGTAGTTGACGATGCCTTTCGTAGTTTGACCTTCCAGCGCGATCTGGGTGATGTTGCCGTTTTTGTCCACGGTCGGGACCAGGCTCAGAGGGCTGCTTTCGTTCCCCCATTGGGCCGATTTCCCGGTTGTCGGGCAGGAGCCGGGGTAGACGAACGTGTCCGCGATTTCAACGAACCCGCTGGGACTCGTAATCCTCGGCGTGCCGGCGTTCAGGGTGACGTCCCATCCGGAAGAGAAGTTGTTCGTCATCGTGTTGATGACACAACCGTTGTAGTTGTAATATCCTTCGCATTTTTCGGGGTCTCTTTCGAATTTCGAGACCCACGCCTGCTGGGCTCCACCTTCATGGGTTTGTGCATAGATACCTAGCCTGACTTCGCAACTAAAGACCGGGTGCGATTTCCCCCCGCTCCACTCCACCCAGCTGAAGTTCCCTTCGTATTCTTCGCCGATCGTGAAGCCTTCCGGGATCGGCGATCCACCGATCGTCCAAGTGCTATACGCACTAGCACTCGCCGGCAGCGCAAGCGCAGCCAGCGCCACCACCAGCAACAGTACTTTCTTCATCTCTAACCCTCCTGAGGGTTGGTTTGGTGTGTGGTTTCACTCTCTTACTTCCACACCCACCCTGACCATCCCAATCTGCGGAGGTGAGTACCCCGTTGTTCTCAGTGTGAGTAGCTGTTTTTGCCTCTTTCTCTCTACCTATAGAAGACGACGAAGAAGGGCTCTTTCTGCGGGGTGCCGTTGCTGAAGATCTGCACCTCGGCTGCGGCAGCGGAGCAGTTGACCGAGCCGCCGAAATGGACGAAGGCGGCCACCTGGTTGTGGGTGTTGTATTCGGGGGTGACTTGGGCGCCTTTGGGGGAAAAGGGGACTTCG
>DASYLY010000098.1:0-36665 GCA_036009365.1 Solirubrobacterales bacterium | reverse complement strand
CAATAAACGACGGTGCAGAGAGTGTCGAGGTCGGCGTGCATCGTGGCCTTTCGGTCGACGGTTGCTTCAGCACCGCCGACTTCGGCCTCTCTGCTTAAAACCCCTTGCTGAGAGGGTTTGCCGTGGAATCAGTCATCTAGTAGAGGGAGGTCGTCCCCACCCCTACGATTTCCAGCGGCATTACTCCGAGAACGGTGTTCCCGCAGGGCGCCCGCCGGTTGAGCCAGCTTCAGATCCACCCGGGTGGAAGTTGCTCGGATACGACGTCGGCTACCCCGTCGGGGTTCCGGCGTCGGTACTCACCGCCAAGGCATCGTGGGTTGACTTCTTCTCCCGTTACGGCTTCAACGTCTTCACCTTCAAGACTGTTCGGCGCGAGCCCCGCGACGAGCTGCCTTTTCCGAACTGGGTCTATCTCGAGGGCATGGATAGCCCGTTGCCCTTGGGCACGGATACCGCCACCGTTGTCGCGACGGGCAGCAAGGAGACCTACCTGTCCCGTCTCCACTCGTATTCGACGGCCAATTCCTTCGGAGTGCCCTCGGGAGCCCCTGCGGAAGGGCAGGAGGAGATCCGCGCCGCCCTCGCGCTTCTGGGGAGGGGCAAGCTCCTGATCGTCAGCGTGATGGGCACCCACGAGAAATACGAGGGAGAGGCGTTCGTGGAGGACTTCGTGGGTGCGGCCATCGCTGCGGCGGAAGCTGGTGCGCCCGCGATCGAGCTGAACCTGTCCTGTCCAAACAAGGTCGATCCATCGGGCAAGATGATCGGCCCCCTGTGCAACGACTCCGCCGCGGTGCGGCGGATCGTCAAAGCGGTGCGGCGCGCTGTGGATCCGGACATTCCGCTTGTGGCGAAGCTCGGCTATCTCCAGTTCGACGCTCTCGCTGAACTGCTGCCGCTGATCGTCGATGATGTCGCCGGCATCGCCGGGATCAACACCATGCCCGTCAAGGTCGTCCACCCTCATACGGGCGAGCCGGTCTTCCAGGGCAAGGATAGGGACGGCAAGCTGATAGCCCGGCGCGAAGCAGGCCTTTCCGGAGTCGCCCTGCGCTACTTCGCCCTCGACTTCGTGCAGTCCCTCAACCAGCTCCGTCAGGCGAATGGCTGGAACTTCGACATCCTGGCCATGGGCGGGGTAATGGATGCCCATGACGTCAGGGCGCTGATGGCGGCCGGCGCGGATTCGGTGCAGACCGCCACCGCTGCCGCGACGAACCCGGCGCTGCCGCAGCAGCTTCGTTACGTGGATGACGAGATCGACCACCCGGAGGATGTGGCAGAGATTCGAGCCGCGCTGCTCGATGAGAGCGGGAAGATTCGGCCCAGCGACGAGGTCGCGGAGCGCCTTGGGATCGAGGCCGGCGACATGGGCGCGCTTTTCGACACGCCGTACGATCTCCCGCGTTTTGTCGCGGAGTTGGTGATCCTGCGCCGGCAGAAGCACGTGACCCCCGGCGGTGCAACCGCTCCCCCGTGGAGGCTCAGCTCGGAAGCGACTCTCACCCGCGACGACAGGGCGCGCCAGGCAGCTGCTGTCAACGTCGTTCTGCGTCAGGACCAGCGCCGGCGCAGCGTTGACAAGGCGCTGACCCTGCAAGGCGCGAGCCAGCGGATGGGATGCGACCCTGATCAGGTCGCCGCGCTTGTCGAAGTCGGCGACCTGTTGGCTTTTGAGACGCCGGACGGCCCGCGCATCCCCTCTTGGCAATTGACGACCGACTTTCCGGCAAGGCTGGTGGAGGGCATGGCGGCGGTTCTGCAGACATTCCCAGGATCTCTCGAGGCAGCCTCGAACTGGCTGGAGACGCCAAACGCGGACCTGGACGGGAGGACTCCGCAGGAGTTGCTGCTCGCCGGAGAGCACAGGCGAGTGCTGGTGGCCACGGAGGCGATAGGCGCAGCCGGTCGTTAGTCCTGGAGCATTGCTGCGGGAGGCGGCAAACTATGGCGGAGCGGGCAGGGGACATCACCATGGAGCTTCCGGAGCTGCCCGCGAGCTTGCCGGTGGGGCGGCGTTGGACATGGCGGCCGCGGCACGCGGCCTGGGCTCGCATCTATCACCGCGACCACTTCACGCCCTCACCTCTGCACCGGCGCTCCTTCGGGCCGCTCCATCGCTTCGACCACCACACGCCCCCGATTGACGCTGCAGCGGTTTGCCCTGAGGGGCGGACCATCACGTACGTTGCGGACGGATTGCGCGCCGCCGCCGCGGAGGTGTTCGGAGAACTCGACCCCTTTGGGGTCTGCCCCCGCTGGCGGCTTGCATGGCTTCGGCCCACTGCGACTATTTGCGTGCAGGACCTGAAAGGGCCCGGCGGCATGGCTTTGAACGTCGCGCCCTGGCTCGGCAGTGGCCCTGTGCCGCGTCACTACACCCAAGAGTGGGCGCGGAAGATCTACGACTCGGCCCCCGGCCTGCAGGGGATCCGCTACACCGGATCTCACGAGGAGGGCGCTTGCCTGGCGCTGTGGGAAAGGGCGGGTGAGCTCGAGATCGTGCATGAGGACGGCGACAGAGCGGTTGTCGATCCAGTGGTCTGGAGCGAGATCGTCACGGAGTACGCCGAGACCGAACACAGTCTCGTCCAGATCGAGGAATCGGAATGTGAGCTGTGTCGGGATTCGGCCAGGGCTGAAGCGGGCACGGCCTGAGCTTCGGCTCAGCCCAACAGATTCACGTCGCTGATCTCCACCTGGTAACGGCCGGGCTGGTCGACTGACGGGGCGACTTTGGTGAACCAGATCAGGAAGTACTTGTCGGGGGCGCCGACATCGAGCTTTACCTCGGTGGTCTCGGAGGCTTCCGCGACGGCGCCGACGGGCGGGCCCCAGCCTTCGAGGTCTTCGGGTGGGCCGGACGCGACGGCGTAGATCTCGGCGTCCCAGCCCGGGGTCTCGGTGCGGATCACCATCCGCGTGGGCGTCGCCGACGAGGTCGCCGTTACGTAGAGGCCGACACCTGGGCTGGAGCCGCTCTTGGTCCCGGCGAAGTCGTCGCTGTCGTAGTGCTCGCTGCTCCAGCCGGTCCCGGTCGGATCGCCGTCGACGGCGAGCTGGACCGTGTCCGGGTCCTCTTCGCCGTCGCCGAACGGGTCGAAATCAGTCGCCGAAGAGAGTTCCACCGCCTTGCCGCTCTGCTTTGCCTTGTTGCCACCGCCACCGAGGTCGCCACCGGAGATCAGCGCCACCGCGGCGATGGCCCCACCGGCAATCAGCAACAGGGCCACGATCGCCAACCAGGACCAGCGCGAACGCCCGGCGAGCTCGCGCTGCGGCGGCGGCACCGCATCAAGCACGCTGGTCGCCTCGCCGGTGGTCGAGCCGGCCCGTGCCGCCTCGACCTCGAGCGCGGTCGAGAGGTCGTCGATCATCTCGCCGACCTGCTGGTAACGGTCGTGGGGGTCCTTGGCGGTCGCCCGCTCGACCACCAGTGCGGCCGCCGCGGAAACTTCTGGCCGCTGCCGCTGGACGTCGGGCAGGTCCTCGTTGACATGTTTCATCGCCACCCCGACCTGGCTGTCGGCTTGGAACGGGACGGCGCCGACCAGCATCTCGTAGAGAACGACGCCCAGCGAGTAGATGTCGGAGCGCAGGTCGGCCGGGTGTCCCATCGCCTGCTCGGGGGCGACGTAGTCGGTGGTGCCGAGGACGCGGCCGGTGGCGGTCATCCCGTCCTGCTCGAGCTGGCGGGAGATCCCGAAGTCGGTCAGCTTCGCCCGTCCCTCGGCGTCGATCAGGACGTTTTGCGGCTTGATGTCGCGGTGGACCATGCTGCGGCCGTGGGCGACCGTCAGCCCGCGGGCGATCTCGATCGCATAGGCGAGCGCCTCCTGTGGGTCGAGAGCGCCGATCCGCGCGATTCGCTGCTTCAGCGTCTCCCCTTCCACGTACTCGAAGACGATGTAGGGGAAGCCGCCGTCCTCACCGGCGTCGATCACCGCGACCACGTTCGGGTGGGAGAGCTTGGCGACGGCCCGCGCCTCCTGACGGAAGCGCTCGAGCTGATCGGCCTGCTCGGACATCTCGCGGTGCATCACCTTGACCGCCACGGCGCGATCAAGGGTGCGGTCGCGAGCCAGATAGACGGTCGACATGCCGCCGCTGCCAAGCTTCGCCTCCAGCTTGTAACGGCCGGAAAGAACGGTGCCGATCATCTGGGCACTGGTGGGGCGGGAGTCCATCTAGCTGTGCATATTGTCGGGCAAGTGTCCGTACAGGTTCGCTGCTGCCCCGAGCCTGCCTGCTCCTGGTCGCCGGCTACCGATAAACAACTTGGTTCGGCGTTTTGGTCAGACATTCGTCCAGATTTGTGCCTGACTAGGTAACAAGCGATACGAGATCCTCGTTCGAGGGAGTAAAAGTGCCGATGCATCCTTAGAACGTTCAGGTGAATTCGGCTATATCCAGAAGCTCAATGCGGCAGCTGCCGCGGGTGGTGGTTGCGACCTCGCTGGTTGTTGGCTGCCCGATCGCGGCGGTTCTGGCCCTGCGCGCAACAGGCGCGGTCTCTTCGACGATCGCGCTGAGCCTGATCGCCATCCTGCTTTCCCTCGCTGCTTCCTTCGCCGGCGATGCGCTCTGGAAACGGCGGGCCGCCTCCGGCGACCTCGTCTTTGGCGACCTGATGGTCTGGGGCTGGCTGGGCCGCTGGCGCTCCGAGCGGCTGCTCTCGCGCACCGCCTCCCTGGTCGGACCGGGGTCGGGCTCCAGCGGTGACGCCCGGCGGCTCAGCCGCGACCGGCGAGCTCGGCTGCTGGAGCGACTCTCGCGGACGCTCGAGGCGCGCGACCCGCACACTCATGGACACTCTCGCCGGGTCGCTCGCCACGCCGCGGCGATCGCCAAGCGGATGGGTTTGCCACGTCAGGAGGTGTTGCGGGTTCGCACCGCCGCCGTCCTTCACGACGTCGGCAAGATCGACACCCCGAAGGAGCTGATCGACAAGCGCGGTCCGCTCAGTGCCGAGGAGTACGAGGTGGTCAAGCAGCACGCGCCGGTCGGGGCGCGGATGGTCGCCTCGCTCGGGGACCCCGAGCTGACTGCCCTGGTGCGCCATCACCACGAGCGTCTCGACGGTCGCGGCTACCCGGACGGCCTCGCCGGCGAGCAGATTCCCCTCGGCGCTCGCATCGTCGCCGTCGCCGACACCTTCGACGCGGTCACCTCGACCCGGCCCTATCGCCGCGCGATGGCCCACAAGCAGGCGCTCGCCCTGCTCGACGCCGAGGCCGGCACGCAGCTCGACCCCGATGTCGTCCGCTGCTTCCGCCGCTACTACTCAGGGCATTGGCCGGTTGTCTTCTGGGCGGCGCTGCTTGCCCTGCCCCGTCAGGCGGGCTTCCTGCTGTTCGACCAGTTCCGCTTCGGCTCTGCCCTCGGTGCCGCGAAAGCCGCAGCTGCATCGCTGGCCACGGTCGCGGTCGGCGCCGCGCTGGTCAACCCTGCCGTGCCCGTCAAGCAGGGCGTGGGCAGCAGCCGCCCGCCGGCGCTGACGGTCGATCAAAACTTCGGCGGCGGCGCCGTTCCCGCCGCCGCGGCTCCTGCGCGCTCGCGCGACGAGGAGAAAGCAGCCGGCACCGGCGGCCAGGTCGCCAGCCCGGACGTCGTCTCTGTTGCGACGCCGACGGAATCCTCCTCTAGCCCCGCCGCGACCGGCCAGCCTGGCGACAGCGGCACCTCTGGCAGCAGCAGCGACGGCAGCGGCGCCTCCGCGTCGCCGCCCGCTCCCTCAGCCGCCGGCTCGCCAGCTGAAAGCACTTCACCAGCGCCCATCACCACGAACCCGGTCGAAACGACGCCCGCGCCGGAGGCGCCGACGGTTGTCTCGACCGTCAATTCGACCCTCGAAGGGGTGGGAGCAACCGTCAACCAGGTGACCTCCTCGCCGACCGTGACCGGGGTCGGCAACATCGTCAACCAGGTGACGGGCGGCCTGCTCGGCAATCGCTGAGCTCAGCGCCAGCGCTTCAGCCGCGCTGGACTCGCCGCGAACCCTCGGTCGCCACACCCACGGGCTTGGCCGCCGGGTAGTGGCGTTGCAGCAGCTCGAGCGCCGCGGCCTCGTCGGCGACGGGGACGACCACGCAGAAGCCACAGCCCATGTTGAAGACGTCGTGCATCTCCTCGTCAGCGACGCCGGCGATCTCCTGGATCAGCTCGAAGACCGGTGGCACCGGGAGCGGGTCGTCGATTCTGTATCCCACCTCGGCGGCGAGGCGCAACAGGTTGCCGAGGCCGCCGGAGGTGATGTGGGCGAGCCCGCGCACGTCCACCGGGGAGCGCAGCAGCTCGACGATTGGCTTGACGTAGATCTCGGTCGGCTCGAGCAGGACGTCGCCGAGGGGCCGCCCGAGGCGCTCGTCGTCGAGGCCGATGCCGTCGAGGGCGCTGCGGGCGAGCGTGTAGCCGTTGGAGTGGATGCCGGAAGAAGGAAGGCCGATCACCGAGTCGCCGGGCTGCACGGCCGAGCCGTCGACGATCGCGTCGAGGGCGACGATGCCGAAGCAGGCGCCGGAGACGTCGACGCCGCGGACCAGGTCGCCGAGCTGGGCAAGCTCGCCGCCGGGGATCTCCACTCCCGCCAGTTCCGCCCCACGTGCCAGCCCGATCCCGATCTGCTCGCAGACCTCCGGGTCGGCCCGCTCGATCGCGATGTAGTCGAGCATCGCCAGCGGCTCGGCGCCGACGCAGATCACGTCGTTGACGTTCATCGCCACGCAGTCGATCCCGACCGTGTCGTAGCGGCCCAACTGCTCCGCCACCGCCAGCTTGGTGCCGACGCCGTCGGTCGAGAGCGCGATCCCGGTTCGCTCGTCAATCCGGATCACACTCGCGTAATGGCCCGGCAGCGGCACCTGCCGCGAGGGCCGAGCAAGCTGGATCGCCTGGAGTGCCTTGACCAGCCCGGCGACGGCGCTGTCCGCCGCCCCCTGGTCGACCCCGGCTTTGGCGTAGGCGTCGCTCACGCGGTCGATTCTCTCAGGCGCTGCGGCAGGTCGGGGGCAGGCTCGAAGCGGTAGGCGCGGCCGCGCCGCCGGCGCGCCAGCAGGCCACGCTTGGCGAGGCCGCCGAGATCGGCTCGCGCGGTCTCGTGCGTCACCCGGTGGCTGCGGGCGTGACCACCGAACGTGTACACGTGGTCGGGGTGCTTGACGGCATGGGTGAGCAGGACGAGCTGGCGTCCGTTCAGGCCCTCGACGGCGTCAAGGGCCCGCTCGACGTTGCGCTGCTCAGCGATCTTCCGTTGCAAGTAGAGGTGCAGATCCTCGATCGAGCGCTCGATCAGCCCGAGTTGGTGGAGCAGGAAGTAAGTCGTGTCGCCGCCGTCGGTCTCGGTTTCCAGGAACGCCCTGCCGTACTGGGCGGGGGCGTTGCGGATCAAGCGGGAGATCGGCAGGTACTCGGCGAGCCAGTAGCCCGCCCGGTGCATCGCCCAGAAGAAGAGGATCCGTGCGGTGCGCCCGTTCCCGTCCGCGAAGGGGTGGTCGTAGGCGAGCCAGAAATGCAGGACGATTGCGCGCACCACCGGGTGGACGAACTGGTCGCCGCCGTCTCCCTCGTTCGCAAACTCGCAGAGCAGGCGCATGCGCTCCGGCAGCTGCGCGGCTGGCGGTGGCACGTGGATCCGCTTTTCGCCTTCGAACACCGCGACCCGCGGCTCCCCTGGCTGCTGCAGCCGACCGGCGCCGGAGGGGTCGTCGAGCGTCCTCTCGGTGAGGATCCTGTGCAGCTCGAGAATCGAGTCCAGGTCGAGCCCCTCGCTGATCTCCTCGCGCATGAACTGCAGCGCCCGGTAGTTGTTGGCGATCATCCGCTCGCTGCGGTCCTTCGGCTCCCGACCGCTGCGCAGCAGCTCCTTGGCAACCACGCGAGAGGTGGTGGCGCCCTCCAGCTGGCTCGACCGGATCGCCTCCTCCATCAACGAGTTGACGAGGAAGCGGTTGCCGGCCTCGCGCTCTGAGGTCACCACCTCGTCCATGGCAACCTCACCGGCGCAGCGCTGGTCGATGCGGTGGAGGCGCCTGAGGACTATGTCGGGAAGCGTGTAGCCGAAGGCGTAGCCCTCAGGGTCCGTCAGCGGCAGTCGCCGCAGCTCATCGCTTCTGGCCAGCTTGGTCTTCAGCCACCACTGCTCGCTGCTGAGACCGGTGGGTGGTTCCAGGTGGCGCAGCTTGTCCCAGTGGAGGTAGCGGTCGCGTGTCAGCACCTCGGCTGGCGCCATCATCGCGTCGATGGTTGCGCCGCCGCCGATTTTCTCCATCAGCTCCTGAATTGAAGGTGCCGGTGCTACAAACATCCAAGCTCCAAGTTAATTCCAAATTGATCCAAGATTTGGAATATAGCAATTCCAAGTTAATTCCAAATTGATCCAAGATTTGGAATTGAACTTCAGGAGCGCAACTTGATCAGCACCGCGGCGGCCAGGCTAGCCCGGTACGCCGCGTACGGCCACAGCGCCCGATCGCGCTCCACCAACCCGATCAGGCGCTGGGAAGCGAGGGTTGAGGCGAAGGAGGCGACGACGCCGACGGCAAGCGCTTGCCGCAGCTCGGGGGTGGTGCCGCGGCAAGCGAGGCGGGTGCCCTTGAGGGCGGTGGCGCCGACGATGATCGGTAGGGCGATCGTGCGCGAGAGCAAGTTGGCCTGATCGCGCGAGAAGCGGCGCCAACGGGCTGCCGCCAGGGTGATGCCGTTGCGGGAGACGCCCGGCGCCAGCGCCGCCGCCTGGGCGAGGCCGAGCGCCAGCCCATCGGCCACCTTCGCCTCGCCGCGGCCGCGGTGCTGGGGGCGACGGTCGGCGATGAGCATCGCGGCTGCTCCAGCGAGCAGGCCGAAGGCAGTGGCACGGGGCCCACCGAGCCGACGCTCGATTGGTCGCTCCAGCTTGTAGCCAACGATCGCTGCCGGCAGAAAGGAGAGGCCGAGGAGAAGCGCCCGGTGACCGTCGAACTCGCGCAGCTCCTCGGCGATCAGGCGCCGCTGACCGACCAGCAGCGCCGCCGCGGCGCCGGCGTGCAGTGCCACCTCGAAGCTCTTGCGCAGCTCCGGGTCGATCCGCCCCCAGTCCCAGCCGGCGAGCCAGGGGACGAGGATCAAGTGAGCTGAGCTGGAGACCGGCAGCAGCTCGGCCGGGCCCTGGACCAGTCCCAGCGCGACCGCGCGCCGGGTCGGGATCCGCCCCTCGCCGGCATCGCTCAAGCGCCGCTCGCGCCGCTCGGCTCGGGGGCCGCCGGGCCCTCGTCGTCGCCCGAGCCACCGCGCTGTCGCCGCTTCACGATCAGGTAGACGACGAGCGCGACTGCGGCCAGCACCACGGCGTAATCGAGGTAGTGCAGGTGTTCGCGCCACTCCTCCCAGTTGTCGCCGACGCTCTTGCCGACCAGTGCCAACATCAGCACCCAGGGGATGCAGCCGAGCAGGGTGAGGACGGTGAAGCGCCAGAACGGCATTTTCGCAATCCCCGCCGGCAGCGAGATGAAGGTGCGGACGATCGGCAGCATCCGCGAGAAGAAGACGGTGGCGTCGCCGTAGCGCTCGAACCAGTCGTCGGCCCATTTCAGGTGCTTGGGGCTGACGTGGATCAGCCTGTTCTTCTCGAGCAGGTCGAGCCGGCCGTAGTAGCCGACCGCGTAGGCGGCCCAGGAGCCAACGAGGTTGCCGAGCACCCCGGCGACGACGACCCCGAACAGGGTCAGTTCCCCAGCGGCGACGCTGGAGCCGGCGAAGAGCATGATCGCCTCGCTCGGCACCGGTAGGCAGGCGGACTCCAGGGCCATCAGCAGGAAGACGGCGGGCAGGCCGGTGGCGCTGATGAAGTCCGTTCCCCAGTTGACGATCGGGTCGAGGAAGAAGTCGGTGACGGAGGCGAGAAGGATCATTGGGTCGGAGATTGTAGGCGGGTGGGTAATCACCATCTAAACTCGCTCGGTCCGATGAACCGGTTGAACCACCCCGTCTACCGCAACCGGGCTCTGCAGCTCGTCGCTGACGCCGCCCTCGTTGCGCTGGCTTTTTTCCTCGCCTTCCAGCTGCGCTTCCTCGACGACCCGCACGGGATGCCGCAGCGCTACGAGACGCTCTTTGCCCAGTCGGTCGGCTTCGTCGTCGTCGGCAAGCTCGCCGTCTTCTACGCCTTCGGGCTCTACCAGAAGTGGTGGCGTTACATCAGCGGCCGCGACTTCATCCTCATCCTCCGCGCCGTCGTCGTCGCCAGCGCCATCCTCGTCGTCGCCTTCGCCGTCATCAAGCCGTTCGCGCACACGCTGCCGCGCTCGGTCGAGGTGATGGACCTGATGCTGACGGCGCTGCTGATCGCCGGCGCCCGGCTGGCGGTGCGGCTGATCGTCGAGCGCCCTTCCCGCGGCTCCCGCGTGCCCAAGCACGAGGTGCTGGTGATCGGCGCCGGCGCCGGCGGCCAGATGGTGGTCCGCGAGCTGCAGCTCAACCCCAACCTCGGCGCCACCGCGATCGGCTTCGTTGACGACGACCCGCGCAAGCGGGGGATGCGGATGCAGGGGCTGAAGGTGCTGGGCTCGACCAAGGAGATCGCCACGATCCTCGACGAGACCGAGCCCGACGAGGTGGTGATCGCGATCCCCTCGGCGCCGGGCACCCTGCGTGGCCAGGTCGTCGCCGCCTGCCGCGAGCGCGAGATCCGCGTCCGCACCCTGCCGACCGTGTTCGAGCTGCTGCGCGGCGGCGTCCAGCTCAACAAGCAGCTGCGCGAGGTGCGGGTCGAGGACGTGCTCGGGCGCGACCCGATCGTCCGTGAGCTCGACCGCGTCGGCGCCTACCTGCGCGACCGCATCGTCCTCGTCACCGGCGCCGGCGGCTCGATCGGCTCCGAGCTCTGCCGGCAGATCGCCCAGGTCAAGCCGCGGCTGCTGGTCCTGCTTGACCACGCCGAGGACAACCTCTTCCAGATTGACCGCGAGATGGTCGAGGAGCGCCATTGCACCAACGTCGAGTCGGTCCTTGCCGATTGCAAGGAGCCGCACCGCATGTTGGAGGTGATGCAGCGCTTCAAACCGGACATCGTTTTCCACGCCGCCGCCTACAAGCACGTGCCGCTGATGGAGGCCAACCCCTTGGAGGCGGTCCGCAACAACGCGATCGCGACCCGGATCACCGCCGAGACCGCCGCTGCCTCCAAGGTCGAGCGCTTCGTCCTCATCTCCACCGACAAGGCGGTCAACCCCGCGACGGTGATGGGCGCCTCGAAGGCAATGGCCGAGTGGATCGTCGAGTCGGCCGGCCACAGCCACCCTGGCACCCGCTTCGCCTCGGTCCGCTTCGGCAACGTGCTCGCCTCCTCCGGCAGCGTCGTGCCGATCTTCCGCCGCCAGATCGAGCGCGGCGGTCCGGTCACCGTCACCCACCCGGAGATGACCCGCTACTTCATGACGATCCCGGAGGCGGTGCAACTGGTAATCCGCGCCGGCGACATCGGCGCCGGCAAAGGCGAGGTGTTTGTCCTCGACATGGGCGAGCCGGTGAAGATCGTCGACCTCGCCCACAACATGATCCGCCTCGCCGGCTATGAGCCCGAAAGCGATGTCGCAGTTGAGTTCACCCAGCCACGGCCCGGCGAGAAGCTGCACGAGGAGCTGTTCGGCCCGCGCGAGCAGGTGCAGCCGACGGCGGCGCGACGGATCAACCGGGCGGTGCGGGAAGTGCCGCTCGACCGCGATTGGATCGAGACAACGCTGAACTCGCTCGAGCACCTGGTGCTGGCCGGCGACGAGGCGAATCTCGCCAGTCGCGTCGTCGAGTTGATCGCCGCTCCCGGTGGCGACGCGGCGAGGGTCGCCGCCGACGAGTAGCCTCTCGCAGCTTGCTAAAGGTGATCGAACAGATCGGCGCCTTCGCCGGCCTGGCCGCGTTTCTCGGGCTCGCCGTGCTCGCCTTGCTCTCGTTCGCGCAGGGGCGCGATATCCGCCGGCTGCGCGAATGGGCCGGCTCGGCGCCGGAGCGAGACACAGAGCGCAAGGAGGCGACCTCGACGATGGCAGCGCAGCGGGCCGAGGAGCTGCGGCAGCTGGAGGAGGCCCGCGGCCGCACCGCCGAGCAGGAGGCGGTCGGCCAGCGCGATGATCGCCGTCAGCGCCGCGAAGAAGGCCTGCCAGGCGGCTCTCGGTTTGCCGACCCTCGCTACCTGGTCGCGGCCTTCCTCGCCGTCGTCGTCGTTGCCGGCGGTGCCGCCTACCTGCTGCTGAGTGACGCCGAGGAGGGCAGCAGCGCTCGCGGCAAGCAGGCCGCGGCGTCGTCGAAGCAACCGGAGGAAGTCGAGGTAACCGTCCTCAACGGCACTGCCGTTCCCGGTCTTGCCGCCACCTTCGGCGACAAGGTCGAGCGCAAGGGCTTCAAGCTCGGCGTCGTCAGCAACAGCACCCAGAGCTTCGCCGACAGCGTCGTCATGTTCGATCGTGGCCACGCCCCGGAAGCGCGCCGCGTCGCCAAGCAGCTGCAGATTTCCGACGTACAGCTGATCACGCCGGAAGTCGAATCCCTGGCGGCGGGGGCGACGGTCGCGGTGATCGTCGGCGAGGACAATGCCGAAACGGCGGGTTAGCGCAGCCGCTGTCGTCTTCGCGCTGCTCGTCTTCGCCACGGTTGCCGCCTTTGCCTGGTCGCAGCGGCTGAAGCGCGACCCGCTCGTCCTCGACCGCGTCAGCTATGTCGCCGCGCCGGTCCTCAACCCGAAGGCGCCGGTGCGGAGCTTCACGCCCAACGGCGACTGCGTCTACGACTGGGTGAGGATTCGCTTTCGCGTCACCCAGTCCGATGACGCGACCGTGCAGGTGATCAAGCCCGGCGGTCGCGTGGTCCTGACCCTCGCCCGCGACCGCTTCCTCAAGCGGTACCACTTCTTCACCTTCTACTGGGACGGCCGCAGCCGCGGCGACGGGATCGCGCCACCGGGTCGCTACAAGCTGCGAGTCAAGCTCCTCGGCCAGGAACGCAGCCTGGTGCCGCCGGGCGTGATCCGCCTCCACCGCGCCACCGCTGTCAGCGCCTCCGCCTGCCGACCGAATTTGGAGCGTGAGTCTTGAGCGACTTTCTGGCCGCCGCCGGCCTGCTCGCCGCGGCCGCCGCCTGCGCCGCGTCGATCCTGCTTCCCCCGGGCCGCCTGCGGGCGCTGGCGATGCTGATCGCAATGGCCCTCTTCCCGATCTTGATCCTGGGCGATCAGTGGCACACCGATCAGATCGTCGACCTGCGCCACGACGACATCCGGATCGCCGCCCTGCTCGCCGGCGGCACGGTCGTGATCGCCCTGCTCGCCTACGGCTTCCGCCGCTGGCCGGTCCTGTTGCCACTGGCGATCGTCGCCGTGCTTCCCTTCCGCGTCCCTCTGCACGCCGGCGGCGACACCGCCAACCTCTTGGTCCCGCTCTATCTGGTCATTGCCGCCGGGGTCCTCGTCACCCTGGTGCGGGACTGGTCCTCGCCGCCCAGCTCCTGGTCCCCTCGGCCGCTGGCTTGGCTGCTGGCCTCCTTCGTCGTCCTCTACGCGATCCAGACCCTGTACTCGGGCGACTTCTCGGAGGGGCTGCAGAACGTCTGCTTCTTCCTCGTCCCCTTCACGGTCGCCTACCGGTTGCTGCGCGAGGTCGAGTGGGACCGTCGGCTGCTGACGCTGGTGTTGATCGTGGTTGGCATCGAGGCGACCGCGTTCGTGCTGATCGGTAGCGTCGAGTACCTGAGCCGGAGCCTGTTCTGGAACGACCAGGTGATCCGCTCGAACGAATTCCACACCTACTTCCGGGTCAACTCCGTCTTCTGGGACCCCAACGTCTACGGGCGCTACCTGGCGCTGGTGATCGTGATCGCGACGGCGGCGCTGTTGTGGGCGAAGGAACGGCGGACGTTGGCGCTGCTGACGGTTCTGGTCGCAGTCCTCTGGCTGGGCCTGGCCCAGACCTTCTCCCAGTCCAGCTACATCGCGCTGCTGGCTGGCCTGGCCGTGCTCGCCGCGCTCAGGTGGAGCTGGCGCTGGACGTTGCTGGCCGTGGCCGCGGGGGCGGTCGGCGCCGTTCTTGTCGTCACCTTCGCCGGCGGCTCGGGCAAGGTCAACTTCTCCCGCCTCAACATCGACACCAGCGGTCGTGCCAACCTCGTCTCCGGCGGCATCGACCTCTTCGGCGAACGGCCGATCCAGGGATACGGCTCGGGCTCTTTTCAGGACGCCTACCGCGACCATCGCGAGAACAAAGACGTCCCCGTCTCCGTCTCCCACACCGAGCCGGTCACCATCGCCGCCGAGCAGGGCTTGCTCGGTCTCACTCTCTACGTAGCTCTGATCGCGGTCGCTATCTGGACGTTGTCCGCTGGCCTATTCGATTCTCGCGCAGGACCCGCGCGCCAAGCGGTCCTCGCCGCCTTCGTGGCACTACTAGTCCACACGATGGCCTATGCGGGGTTCTTCGAGGATCCGATCACCTGGGTGTTGCTTGCAATCGGCGCCTCCTTGGCGCACGCGCCCGCAGTCCGCGACCCCGCGTAGCCTTCGCGCGTGTCCGGATACCTGCGCCGCCTGGCGACCACCGGCGCCGCCTACACGGCGGCGAGCATCCTCTCGAAGCTCATCGCGGTCGCGCTGCTGCCGCTTTACACGCGCTACCTCACCCCGGCCGACTACGGCGCCGCCGAGGTGATGTTCGCGGCGATCGTCGCCACCAGCATCTTCGTCCGCTTCGGCCTGATCGAGGCAGTCCTGCGCTTCTATTACAAGGACGACGAGGATCCCGGCCGGGTCGTCGCCAGCACCTTCGCCGGGCTGTTCTGGTTCGCGACCATCGGCGCCCTGGTAGCGCTGCCCTTCGCCGAGCCGATCTCCGAAGCGCTGCTCCCTCGCTCCGCCGCCGACCTCAACCAGATCTCGCCCGCCGAGGCCGCCGATCTCGCCCGGATCTCGATCGGCGGGCTGTGGGTGCTGACGATGTTCGAGTACCTGCTGACCCTGTTCCGGCTCGAAGAGCGGGCCCGTGCCTTCTTCCTGACCACGATCGTCAACGTGCTGGTCACGATCGGGGTCACGATCGTCCTCGTGGTCGGCGCCGACGAGGGTGCCCGCGGGCTGCTGCTGGGCAGCTACGCGACCGGCGCCGTCTTCGTCGCGGGACTGATCGTCGTCCACCGCCGGCGCCTCTCGCTCTGGTTCGACCGGGCGCTGCTGCGGCGGCTGCTGCGGTTCGGTCTGCCGACGATGCCGGCCGAGGCCTCCCTCTACCTGCTCAACTTCGTCGACCGGATCATCATCGTTCGTACCCTCGGCCTCGCCGAGGCCGGCCTCTACTCGCTGGCGGTCAAGTTCGCCCAGGGGATCAACGTCCTCGTCCGCGGCTTCCAGCTCGCCTGGCCGCCGCTGGCCTACTCGATCCGCGACGACGACGAGGCCCGCCGCACCTATGCGACCGTCGTCACCCTCTTCGTCAGCGGCTGCGCCTTCGTCGTTACCGGCATGTGGCTGTTCTCGCGCTGGATCGTCCGCGCCCTCGCCGCGCCGGAGTTCTTCGACTCCTACGAAGCGATCGGCTTGATCGCCACCGCCATCACCCTCTACGCGCTCTACCTGGTGTTGGTGGTGATCCTCGGCCGCACCGGACGCACCGAGTTCAACCTCCCGGCGACGCTCGCCGCCCTCGCCGTCAACGTCGTCCTCAACCTCCTCCTGGTGCCGCCGCTGGGGATCGTCGGCGCCGGCCTCGCCCTGGTCGCCTCCTACGTCGTGGTGCTGACGCTGATGTACGTGTTCACCCAACGGCTCTTCCCAGTCCCGTACCAGTGGGGACGTCTGACCCGGGTCGTCCTCACCTCTGCCGTACTGGTCGCCTTCGGCGAGTTGGTGCTGCCGAGCGACGGCCTACTCGGCCTCGCGGCTCGCGCGGTCATCTGGCTCGCCTTCCCTCTGGCTCTCTTCGCGACCGGGTTCTTCACCCCCGCCGAGCGCGCCTGGTTGGCGCGCCTGCGTCATCCCGGTGAGGTAGCCCGCCGCATCAAGGCAATGCGTGCCGAGCCGACTGTCGACGGAAGGGTGCCCGAGGCTTACGAGGCGGAGTTGATGGACGAAGACAGGCGTCTCTAGTCAGTTCCCTGAGTCGGTGGCTTTGTCCCTGATGCTCAGCCCGCGTCGGGGGAGCAGCGCCTGCCGGGCGTGAGCCCAGTAAACGCGGCCTGGCTGGGTGGGGAGGAAGACGGCGACGAGTGCGCGGGCGGCGTAGGCCCAGGCGGTGAGCAGCCGCACCGCGAGGGCGGCAGCCCAGGAGTGGTGCACCCGCATGTACTTATCGCGATTGCGGTGGAATTCGACGATTCGCGGCAGGCCCTTGGCGAGGTCGGTGGAGAGCTGGTCGTGGTGGACCGCCTCGGCGGCGGGGACGAAGAGGCTGTGCCGGCCGGCGTCCGCCAGGCGCTTGGCGAAGTCGCACTCGTCGTAGTAGACGAAGAACTCGGGGTCGAGGTAGTCGACCGACGCAGCCGCCTCGCGCCGGGCCAGCAGGGCGCTCGACTGCACCCAGTCGACACGCCGCGTGCTGCTTCCCTTGCTCTGCACCGTCAACCAACGGTGCAGGAAGAGCGCCCCGGCGAGCGCCGTTCCGACCCCCGGGAAGCGCCAGGCGCAGGGGACCGGATCGCCGCCGGAGTCGAGCAACTGCGGACCGGCCGCGGCTGCCTCCGGGTCGGCCTCGAGCGCCGCAACCAGCGCCGCGGCTGCGCCTGGGCGAAGCTCGGAGTCCTCGTTCAGCAGCAGGCAGTAGCGGCCCTTCGCCTCGCGCAGCAGGGTCGAGTCGTTCTCCGCCTTGCCGGTTCGCCGTTCCAGCGCGATCAGGCGGATCTCGCCGCCCAGCGCCCGCGCCGCCTCGGCCGAGCCGTCGTCGGAGGCGTTGTCGAGGACCAGCACCTCGTGCTCGACAGCGGCTGGGTGGGTGCGCTCGATCGCCGCGAGGCAGGCGAGCAGGTACTCGCGGCCGTTCGTGTTCACGACGCAGTAGGAGAGCGTGGGCGCCAAGCGGGTCACGATAATCGTCGGCCCGTGTTCTCCCCGGTCCATACCTTGCGATGAAGGTGCAACTGGTCGACCCCTCGGCCTTCACGCCGCCCTACGACCGCGCTCTGGCGGCGGCGCTGGCCCGTGCCGGCGCCGAGGTCGAGCTGCTGACCAGCCGCTTCCTCTACGGAGCGGTGCCGCCACCGGACGGCTACGCAGCGCGGGAGCTCTTCTACCGCCGCAGCGGCGGCCGGGGGCTCGACGCGCCTGGTCGCCGCGCCTTCAAGCTGGCCGAGCACCTGCCGGACATGCTGCGGCTGCGCCGCGAGCTCGACGGCGACGTCACCCACTACCAGTGGCTCACGGTCCCGGCGCTCGACCCGTGGCTGTTGCCGCCAAAGCGCCCGCGGCTGATCACGGCGCACTACATCCTGCCGCCGCGGCCGAGCCGTCGCCAGGTTGCGGTCACCCGCCGCGCCTTCGGCAGTATGGACGCGGTCATCGCCCATTCCGAGCACAGTGCCACCCGCCTTCGCGAAGAGGTCGGCCTCGACCCGGCCCGGGTCCGGGTTATCCCCCACGGCGCCTTCAACTACCTCACCCATCTGCCCGAGGAGAAGCCGCTGCCGGCCGAGCTGGAGGGGGCGGAGGGCCCGGTGATCCTCTTCTTCGGCCTGCTCCGCCCCTACAAGGGGCTCGACACCCTGCTCGACGCCTTCCGCCGGATCGAGGGGGCCGAGCTGTGGATCGTCGGCAACCCGCGCATGGACGTCGAGCCGCTGCAAGCCCTCGCCGCCGAGGCACCCGGCCGGGTCCGCTTCGTCACCCGCTTCGTCGACGACGCCGAGCTGCCGCCGATCTTCCGCCGCGCCGACGTCGTCGTCCTCCCCTACCGCGACGCCGAGCACTCCGGCGTCCTCTACACCGGCCTCGCCTTCGGCAAGCCGCTGGTGCTGAGCGCGGTCGGCGGCTTTCCGGAGGTAGCGGAGATCGGCGCCGCGCGGCTGGTGCCGCCAGGCGACACGGGGGCGCTCGCCTCGGTCCTGTCCGAACTGATCCGCGACGAAGCTGCTCGTGTCGAGCTTGGAGCCGCCGCCTCCCACGCCGCCGCCGGCCCGTTCTCTTGGGACGAGACTGCCCGCCGCACCCTCGATCTCTATCGCGAGCTGATCGAGGCACGAGCATGATCGTCGTCGAGATCCTCTTCTGGGCCTGCGCGGCCCTGATCGTCTACACCCACGTGGGTTACCCGCTGGTGCTCTACGCCCTGGTCTGGCTGCGGGGGCGTGCGGTCGAGGATGCGCCCGCCAGGGTGGATGCGGCGGCCCGGCTCGATCCCTCCACGATTTCCTTCGCGCCGCGCGAGTACCTGCCCACTGTCTCCCTCCTCGTTCCCGCTTACGACGAGGAGGAGGTGATCGCCGCCAAGGTCGCCAATGCTCTCGCCCTCGACTACCCCCGCGAGCGCCTGCAGATCGTTGTCGCTTCCGATGGCTCCACCGACGCAACCGCCGAGCATGCCCGCGCTGCCGGCGCCGACCTCGTCCTCGAGTTGCCGCGCGCCGGCAAGAGCGCGGCCCAGAACGCCGCCGTCGCCGCGGCAACCGGTGAGGTGCTCGCCTTCTCAGACGCCAACAGCGTCTGGGCCCCCGACGCCCTGCACGAGCTGGTCGCACCGTTCGCCGACCCGGCCGTCGGCTACGTCTGCGGCCAGGTCCGCTTCAGCGATCCCGCCGGCGACAATCTCGAGGGCGCCTACTGGCGTTACGAGATGGCGGTGCGGGAGATGGAGTCGGCGCTGGCCGGGGTCACCGCTGGCAATGGCGCCATCTACGCGGTCCGACGCGAGGCTTATATCCCGCTTCCCCCATCCGGTAGCCACGACCTCTCCTTTCCCTTCGAGCTGGCGAAGCGGGGCCTGCGTTCCATCTATCTGCCGGCGGCGCGGGCGGAGGAGAAGATGGTCCCGACCCTGGAGGGCGAGTTCGCCCGCAAACGGCGGATGATGGTCGGGCTCTGGGACATCGTCGTCGGTGAAGGGATGCTCTCCCCCCGCGGCTACTCGCCGCTCTTCGCCTTCGAGCTGGCCTCGCACCGGCTGCTGCGCTACCTCAGTCCGTTCCTGCACCTGCTCGTGTTCGCGGCCAACGTCGCCTTGCTCGGCGAGGGCTGGGTCTACGCGGTCACCTTCGCCGTTCAGATGGCCCTGCTGGCTGCCGCCCTGCTCGGCGGCCGACTGCCGCTGGCGCCTTTCCGTATCGCCCGTTACTACGTGATGACGACCGCTTCGATCGCCGCCGGCCTCTGGGACCGTTGGCGCCAAGGTGCGCCCGGCCGCTGGGAGAAGGCCGAGGGCACGCGCTGATGCCCCGCGCCCTCGACGTCCTCATCGCCGCCCTGGCCCTGATCGTGCTCTCACCCGTCCTGCTGGTTGCGGCGATCGCGATCAAGCTCGGCAGCCGCGGCCCGGTCTTCTACCGGCAGCGCCGGGTCGGTCTCGGCGGGCAGGAGTTCGAGATGCTGAAGCTGCGGACGATGGTCCAGGGCTCCGATCCGGTCGGCGTCGGCACTGTCGTCACCCGCACCGACCCGCGGGTCACCCGCATCGGCAGGTTCCTGCGTCGCACCTCGCTCGACGAGCTGCCGAACCTGCTCAACGTGCTCCGCGGCGAGATGGCGATCGTCGGCCCGCGCCCGACCATCCCGGCTCAGGTGATCGACTACTCGCCGCGCCAGAAACGCCGCCACGAGGTTCTCCCGGGAATCACCGGCTGGGCCCAGGTCCAGGGCCGCGCCGGCATCCCCTGGGAGGAGCGGATCGAGCTCGACCTCTGGTACGTCGAGCACCGCAGCGCCGCCCTCGATCTCAGCATCCTCGCCAAGACCGCCTGCCTGGTCGTCACCGGCCACGGCCTCGCCCCCGATTAGGGTTTCGGCGATGAGTGAGAGACCCGAGGTGACCTTGCGACGCTTCGAGCCCGGGGATGCGGCGGCGGTGCATCGCTGGTTCAACAACCCCGCCGCGACCGCGTCGCTGATGGAGCAGCGCGAGAGCTTCTCGCGCGAGGAAGCCGAAGCCTGGGCGCGGCGGGCGATGGACGACTCGGGCGAGGATCGCAAGTACGCGATCGTCGTCGAGGGCTACGAGGAGCCGGTCGGCTTCACCGCCCTCTACGGCCTCTTCCGACAGACCGCGCCGGAGCTGGGGGCGCTGATCGCCGACGACGTGCGCGGCAAGGGGGTCGGCCGCCGCGCCGAGGCGCTGACCCTCGCCAAGGCCTTCGACGAGTTCGGTGCCCACCGCGTCTACGGCCGCATCCCCGCCCGCAATGAGATCGCCAAGAAGACCGTGACCAGCCTGGGCTGGAAGCACGAGGGGACGATGCGTGCCCATCTCGCCCGCAAAGGCGAGCCGGCCGACGACTGTGAGGTCTGGGGCGTTTTACCGGACGAGTTCCGGGCTGCCACCACGGACCTGTTCGGGTGAGCGCCACGGCCCGGGCGGAGCTGATCACCGATCGCGGCGCGGCCGCCGTTTCTGCCGAGTTCTTCCGCAGCCGCTCCTTCCTCGACGCCGAGGAAGCGACCCACACTCTGCGCATCGAGGGCGAGGGCCTTGAGTTGCTCGCCCCCCTCATCGTCCGCGACATCGACGCTACCGGCGAACGCGACGCAATCTCCCCCTACGGATACCCGGGCCTGGTCGAGAGTGAAGGGGATCGGGGCATGTCCTCGATCCCCCCCGCCCCCGATCCCGGGAGGATCGATTTCTCCGCCACCGGGCTGGTCAGCGTCTTCCTCCGTCACCGGCTCGGTCCGCCGCCGCTGAGCGTCACCACCGAGCGCAACGTCGTCCAGATCGCCGATCCGGCGCTGCCGTCGAAGAGCCGCCCCAGCGATCGACGCCAGGTGCGGAAGAACATCGAAGCCGGCTACGAGCTGGAGATCGTTGCCGGGCCGGAGACGACCGCCGAGCAGCGGGGTGGCTTCCTCGCTGCCTATGAGCAGACGATGGTCCGCACCGGGGCAAGCAAGCGTTACTTCTTCGCTACCGCCTACTTCGATCGCCTGCTGGAAGCAGAGCGCACCTGGCTCGCCCTCGCCCTCGCCCCGGACGGCGCCATTGCCGCCGCCTCGCTCGCGGCAGTCAGCGACGGCTTCCTCCACTACTACCTCAGCGGCAGCGCCGATTCGCACCTGGGCGACTCGCCGATGAAGAACATCCTCGCCGCGCTGATCGATCACGCCACCGATCTGAACCTGCCCCTCAACCTCGGCGGCGGCATCATTCCCGGCGACCCTCTGGAGGGATTCAAGCGAGGTTTCGCCAACCGCGAGATGACCTGGCACACCTCCGAGATCGTCTGCGACCTCGACGCCTACGAGCGCCTCTCAGCCGGCCGCGAAGCGGGCGGCTTCTTCCCCGCCTATCGCGCCTAGTTGGGTTCGGCCGGCGTCGGGCCCGTGAACGTGAATGCCTGCGCCGGCTCGCCGCCGTACTTGCCCCAGGTCGCCTTGCCGAAGGCACGGATCGCGTCGAGCGTGATCGCTCCCTCGTAGGTCGGGCAACCGAGCAGGTTGGTCCAGGTCGTGGCCGCGACCTCATAGGGCATCGCCTCGTTCGGGAATAGCAGGGTTGCCCCGTACATCGTCTCGTAGAGGCCCTTCAGCTCCAGCTGGTCCTCCTCGGGCAGTTCCGGCGAGTACTGGATCGCCAGCCGCCCGTGCTCGAGCGAGTGGACCTGGTCGATTTCCGCCGGCGTTTCCGAGTAGGCGCCGTCGGCCTGCTGGTAGGGCGGGTCGACGTGGGGGCCGGAGGTCGGCGGGTTGGTCTTGTAGCTGGGGGGCGTGCCAGGCGGGACGTGCTCGTGACCCTCGTCGCGGAGGCGCAGCTTCAGCACACAGCCGGCCTGCTTGGCGGCCGCGGCAAGGTTGGTCACCTTTGCCGTCAACGGCGGGGTCCCCGCCCGGTCGTCGGGCTGGACGCCGTTGGTCGAGCCGATCGAGGTGTTGAGGTTGATGTGGGCATCTCCCGGGGCGGTGTCCTCGCCGCCGGCGGCGAGGACGAAGATCAGTGCCGCCGCGGCCAGGACCACGGTCGAGGCGATCGCGTAGACAAGCACCAGGCGGTTGCGACCCCCTTCGTCGCCCATCAGCCGACCGTCTTGGTCTGCGCGGCAACGTCGCCGCGCACCCGCTCCCACGGGCGCGAAGCCCGCAGGGCGCCGAGCACTGCCCGCGTCGCCGGTGCCCGGTTGAGAGCGTAGAAGTGAATGCCCGGCGCGCCGGCGATCAGCAGCTCGGCGCACTGCTGCGCGGCGAAGGCGATGCCCAGCTCGAACTCACGCTCGGGATCTCCCCCGGCGGCGCGGAAGGCCTCTTCGAGACGCGGCGGGATCGCCGCGTCGCACATCTCGCAGATGCGTTTCGTCTGGGCGAAGCCGGCGACCGGGATGACGCCGGCGAGGATCGGCACCTCGATCCCCTTGCGCCGTGCCGCCCGTACGAAGTCGAAGTAGACCTGGTTGTCGAAGAAGAGCTGGGTGATCAGGAAGCCGGCGCCGGAGTCGACCTTGGTCTTCAGGTAGCTGAGGTCGGTCTCCAGGTCGGAGGCCTCGGGATGGACCTCGGGGAAGCAGGCGCCGCCGATCCCGAAGTCCCAGCCGGCGGCGATGAAGGCCGCGAGCTCGGCGGCGCTGCCGAGGCCGCCCTCGGGCTGGACGAAGTCCTCCTGGCCGCGCGGCGGGTCGCCGCGCAGGGCGAAGACGTTCTCGATCCCGGCGGCGGCGATCCGGTCCAGCGTCTCGGCGAGGCCGTCGGTGGTCTCGCCGACGCAGCTGAGATGGGCCATCGTCTCGTAGCCGAGGTCGTCCTTCAGCGCCTTGGTGATCTCCACCGTGCCGTCGCGGGTCGAGCCGCCCGCCCCATACGTGACGGAGACGAAGTCGGGCTCCAGCTCCCGCAGCTCACGCGCGGTCGCGTACAGCTGCTCGGTCGCCTCCTCGGTCTTCGGTGGGAAGAACTCGACCGAGAAGGTCGGTGCCCGCGAGGCGATGATCTCGTCGATCCGCATCCGCGCAGGGTAGCCGCCGGGCTCTTTAGGCGGGCGTCTTGCGGTGCGCGACCCGCGCCTGGAAGTAGGCCTGGATGTCCTCGAGGTGCTTGCCCTTGGTCTCGGGGACGAACTTCCAGCAGAAGATCAGGGTGAGGATGCCGATCCCGCCGTAGAGCCAGAAGGCGCCGCTGCGGCCGAGCTCTTCGATCAACAGCAGGAAGGTCAGCGAGACGATGAAGTTGAAGGTCCAGTTGGCCATCGTCCCCAGCCCGGCCGCCTTGCTGCGCACGCTGAGCGGGTAGATCTCGGCGTTCAGCAGCCAGAAGATCGGCCCGAGGCTGATCGCGAAGGAAGCCACGTAGGCCATCAGGCTGACGATCGCGACGACCGAGGAGAGGGTGCTGCCACCGCCGCCGATGAAGGCGGCGCCGAGCGCGAAGAGCGAGACCGTCATCCCCGAGACGCCGATCATCAGCAGGGTCCTCCGTCCCGCCCGGTCGAGCAGCCGCAATGCCAGCACGGTCATGCCGACGTTGATCACGCCGACCCCGACAGCGGCCAGGATCGCGCCGGCCGAGGAGTCGACGCCGGTGAATTCGACGATCGTCGGCGCGTAGTAGATGACCGTGTTGATCCCGGTCACCTGCTGCAGGATCGCCAGCCCGACGCCGACGAACAGCGCCGCTTTGACCATCGGCTGCAGCAGCTCGCTCCAGGCGCCCGGCTTCTCGTCGAGGCTCCCCTTGATCTCCGCCAGCTCGCGGTCGATCGTGTCGGGGTCGTTGACGCGGATCTTCGCCAGGGTCGCCCGCGCCGCGAAATCGTCGCCGCTCATCACCAGCCAGCGTGGGCTCTGCGGCATCCGCACCATCCCGAAGGCGAGCGCCAGCGCCGGCACACAGCCGAGCCCGAGCATCCAGCGCCAGTCCTCGCTGGCGTCGAAGGCGAGTCCGACCAGGTAGGCGACGAGGATGCCGATCGTCACCGCCAGTTGGAAGAAGCTGACCAGCCGTCCGCGGCTCTCCGGAGGTGCCACCTCGGAGATGTAGACGGGGGCGGCGGCAGAGGCGAGCCCGATCGCGACGCCGATCACGATCCGGGCCGCGACCAGGATCTCGACTCCCGGCGCGGCGGCGCTGGCCAAGGCCCCGACGATGAAGACACCGGCGGCAATCAGGATCATCAGCCGGCGCCCGTAGGTGTCCGCCGCCGGACCGGCGATCGCGGCGCCGGCGACGGCGCCGATCGGCACCGCGGCGACGACCAGGCCCTGGGCGAAGCTGCCGAGCGCGAAGTCGACCTTGATGAAGAGCAGCGCCCCGGCGATGACGCCGGTGTCGTAGCCGAAGAGCAACCCGCCGAGCCCGGCGATAGCCGCCGTCAGCACCACGTTGCGCCGCGCCCTTCGGGCCGAGGCGTCTGCTCCCTCACTCATCCCGCGGAGAACGTATAGCCGCCCGCGGACAGGCGCAAACAAGGCGCAATCATGCGCAGTTTGCGGGGATGTTTCGACGCTACCCCTGGCGCGCCGCGGGCGGCCGCGGTAAGTTCGGTTTGCGACTGGGAGAGGCCCGGTCCCCGCGGAAGCCAAGCGGGCAAGGCCTCGAAGGTGGCGCAACGAGCTTCTAAGCGCGAAGGCTACGCGCGAGGCAGGCAAACGAGCGCCATCCCCGGTCGTTTTTTCGTGCCGCTCCGTCCGGCCCGGCACCTAGCTTTGGCACTGGCCGTGGGAGACCTGCCCTCCCTGGCTGGGCGACCGGGGCGCAGCTCTGGGAGTCGGGCGTCGCCGACGATCCCCGTGAGCGTTGGAGGCGACTAGCCTGCCCACTCCCCTTTTCTCGCGGCTATAGCCTTGCCACCATGAGCGGTGAGGTTCGCTACGAACGGGTCGGCGCGGCGGCGGTGCTGACGATCGACCGGCCCGCCCGGCGCAACGCCGTCGACGCCGCCGCAGCCGAGCTGCTGCGCCAGGGCCTGCACGCCTTCGAAGCCGACGACGACGCCCGCGTGCTGGTCCTCACCGGCGCCGGTGAGGAGGCGTTCTGCGCCGGCGCCGACCTCAAGGCGATGGACCTCGACGTCGACCACCCTGGCGGCCCCGAGGGTTTCACCCGGCTCATCCCCGCCAAGCCGGCGATCGCGGCGATCCACGGCTGGTGCCTGGCCGGTGGCCTCGAGCTGGCCCTCTGGTGCGACCTGCGGATCGCCACCAGCGAAACCACCTTCGGCTGCTTCGAGCGCCGCTGGGGCGTGCCGCTGGTCGACGGCGGCACCCAGCGTCTGCCGCGGCTGATCGGTCTGGGGCGGGCCCTCGACCTGATCCTCAGCGGCCGCGCGGTCGGCGCCGCGGAGGCGGAGCGGATCGGCCTCGTCAACGAGGTTGTCGCCCCCGGCGCCCATCTCGACCGCGCCCTGGAGTTGGCGGAGAGACTCGCCGCCTTCCCCCAGGAGACGATGCTGGCCGATCGCCGCGCCGCGATCGAGGGCTTCGGTCTGCCCCTGGCGGAGGGGATCGCGCTCGAGCACAGGCTCGGCCGCGAGGTCCTCGACGTCGCTGCACTCGGCGCCGGCCGCTTCGCCCGCGGCGAGGGTCGCCACGGCGCCAGCGTCTGAGCTGCGCTCAGCCGGCCGCGGCGACGCGCTTCATCTCCACCTCGGCAGCCTCCGGACCGAGGTAGGGCATCAGCACCGCGTAGACCAGGTCGGGCAGGATCCGTGGCAGGTCTTTGCCGCGCCCGGCCCGAACCTCGTCGGAGATCATCGAGGTCGCCGCCGCAACCGCGAAGCTGGCGGTGTCGTCGGGCAGCTTTGTGCGCTGGGGCGAGTACTCGTGGCCTTCCTCGAAGAACTGCTCGAAGCGGATCAGGGCGTCGCGGTAACGGACTCGCGGGTCCTCCCCCATCGCCGTCACCTCGACCATCGCCATGTGGATGATCTCCGCCTCGGCCGAGAACAGCTCAACCAGCGCCCGCAGCGCCGCGGCCACCCGGTCCGGCCAGGGTTGCCCGCCGGCGCTTTCGAAGCCCTTCGACATGCAGGCGACACCGACGTCGGTGGCCGCGTCGTAGGCGGCGAGAAAGCACGCGTGCTTATCCCCGAACAGGACGTCGAAGGTCTCGCGCGAGACGCCGGCGACCTCGACCACCTCGTCGATCGTCGCCCTCTCGTAGCCTTTTGCGGCAGCGACCTGGAGCATCGCCGCCAGCACCTGCTCGCGCTCGGAGCGGATGTCGTAGGCCGCACGCGCGGTGTCGGCGGCTGTGAACTGTCTCTGTGGATTCGGGGGCGAATCCATCGCATTCAGCGTAGGGCAGTGGCGGTGACCTGTCCAACTGCCGGTGCGGCCTAGACTCCCACCGATGCAGATCGGGATCGTCGGGCTCGGCTACGTCGGCCTTCCGCTTGCCGTCGCCTTCGCCGAGGCGGGGCACGAGGTGGTCGGCCTCGACCTCGACGCCGCCAAGGTCGAGGCGCTGAGGGCGGGCCGCAGCTACATCGAGGACGTGCCGGACAGCGTTCTGGCGCCGCTCGCCGGACGACTGCGCGCGACCGGGGACTACTTGGAGCTTGGCAACTGCGAGGCGATCATCGTCTGTGTGCCGACGCCGCTGTCCGGCTCGCGCGAGCCGGACCTCACCTACTTGCTCGACTCAGCCACGGCCCTGGCCGAGGTATTGCGTGCGGGCCAGCTCGTCGTCCTCGAGTCCACCACCTACCCGGGGACGACGCGCGAGCGGCTGCTGCCGATTCTCGAGAGCTCCGGTCTCGACGCCGGCAGCGACTTCTTCCTCGCCTTCTCGCCGGAGCGGATCGATCCCGGCCGTACCGACTTCACCATCCGCACCACGCCGAAGCTGGTCGGCGGCCTCGACGAGGCTGCCGCCGAGCGCGCCCATGTCCTCTACGCGGAGATCTGCGACGAGGTCATCGTGCTCTCGACGCCGGAGGCGGCGGAGCTGGCGAAGCTGCTGGAGAACATCTTCCGCTCCGTCAACATCGCCCTCGTCAACGAGCTGGCCCAGCTCTGCGACCGGCTCGGGATCGACGTCTGGGAGGTGGTCGAGGCCGCCGCGACCAAGCCCTTCGGGTTCATGCGCTTTGACCCAGGGCCGGGAATGGGCGGCCACTGCCTGCCGGTCGACCCCTTTTACCTCGCCTTCAAGGCCCGCCAGCACGACTTCTACCCGGAGTTCATCGAGCTTGCCGGGAAAGTCAACCAGGCCCAGCCGGCCTTCTGCGTCGAACGCATCGAGCGCGCTCTCAATTCCGCCGGCAAGCCGATCAAGGGCTCGCGGATCCTCATCCTCGGCGCCAGCTACAAGGGCGGCATCGGCGACACTCGAGAGTCGCCGGCGCTGAAGATCATCGACCGTCTGCAGAGCCTTGGCGGCGACATCTCCTACCACGATCCCTTCGTCGCCGATCTTCCTGAGCAGGGCCTCTCCTCGGTCGAGCTCGAGCCAGCTCTGGGGACCTGCGATCTCGCCGCCATAGTTACCGCGCACCCAGGTATCGACTTCGACGACGTCGTCACCGCAGCGCCGCGGACGCTCGACTTCCGCGGCGTCACCCGCGGCATCGAATCGGACAAGCTGGAGCGGCTTTAAGCGCTGAGCGGGAGCCGCTCAGGCTTTCGCTGTCTGCATCTCTGTGCTCGCCATCTCGGCTCCGAAGTAAGGCAGCACCGCGAAGTACATGAACTCCGGCAGCAGCAGCCGGAAGCCGTCGTCGGCGCCGGTGGCGAGGCGGGAGTGGATGACCGCGTGGATGCCGGCGGCGATCCCCTCGGGGGCGATCGCCGGCGGTGCCTCCGACTCTTCGATGCCGACGCGGGCTTGGTCGAGGAAGTCGTGGATCCGCTGCATCGCAACGGTGCGTTTCGCCATCGCCTCCGGCCCGGCGGCGTGGACCTCGACGATCAAGGCCCGGCCGACGTCGGGTTCCGCGTCGAGGAAGTCGAGGAAGGCTCCGAGGCCGCAGCGCAACTGCGCTGTCCAGGCGGACTCCTCGGCCGCCGCCGCGAGCACCCGCGCTTCCAGTCGCTCCAGGCCGGCGTCATAGGCGTCCAGGTAGCACTCGTCCTTGTCGGCGAAGTTGTCGTAGAAGGCCTGCCGGTAGACGCCGGTGCGGTCGAGCACGGTGCGCACGGAGGTGCGCTCGTAGCCTTCTGAGCCGACGGCCTCCAGCATGCCATCGAGTATGCGTTGCCGCTTCGGGGAGCTCACGAGTCTGAGGTTGGGAGCGTCTCTGAGGTCGGGGTCCGCGACCCCTACCCCGCCGGTCTCCTCAGCCCCTGCCAGGACCTTGGTTTCGGCCTGCTTTCCCATCGCTGCCTTTCCTGCCAGATCAGGGGAATCGATTGTCTGCTCTTCGGTACTTTAGCGGTATGTAGTCAATTCGTCCACCCTTGGAATCGTTTCGGCATAGGGGTACCCTCGTGTACGTGGCCGAGAATGCGTCTACGATGCGCCCGCCGCCAGGGCGTCATCCCCTCCCCCGAGAGTTCATCGCTCAGCACCAGCGGGCGCGCATCATCTCGGCCCTCGCGGAGGAGACCGTCGAGAAGGGCTACAGGGCGGTCACAGTCGCCGACATAGTGCGCCGAGCCGGGATCGCCCGGAACACTTTCTATGAGAATTTCTCCTCCAAGGAGGACTGTTTCCTCGCCGCCTCGGAGTTCGCCGTCAAAGAGGCGCTGCGCCGCGTCGTCGATGCCGCCAGCAAGGTCGACACCTGGCCCGGTCGCGTCAACTCCGGCCTCGCCGCCTTCCTCCACTATGTCGCCAGTGAGCCCGCCCTGGCCCGTACCTGCATCGTCGAGGCGCTCTCCGCCGGCCCCGCTGCGGTCGACCGCTACGAGCGCTCGATCCAGGCTTTCGTGCCGCTCTTCCGGATGGGCCGCAAGGTCTCCCAGCACGGCGAGGACCTGCCGGGAACGCTTGAGGAGACGATCGTAGGCGGAATCTTCTGGATTCTCTACCAGCGCATAATCATGGGACAAGCGGAGCAGATTGAGGAGCTGCTTCCAGAGCTGGTGGAGTTCTCGCTCACCCCGTACCTGGGGGCCGAGGCCGCGAAGCGGGCGGCAGCAGAAGCGCCCGCCGTGAGCGCCGGCTGAGCGGAGGAGAGAAGGCAGGGATCGGGGGTCTTATGCCCTAGTGCCGGCGACCGAGACCCGCAGCTCCGCCCCCGAGAGGGAGAGCTTGATCGAGGCCCTGATCGAGGTCGCCGCCGAGCGCGGCTATATCGAGACGTCGATCGAGGCCATCGTCGCCCGTGCCGGCCTCGACCGCGAGGCCTTCGACCGCCACTTTCGTGGCAAGTACGACTGCTTCCTCAGCGCCTGGCAGGAGATGAACGAGGAGTGCATGGCGACGATGATGCGGGCTTACAACAGCCAGCAGCACTGGCCCGACCGGCTCCGCGCCGTCGCCGTCGAGGTCATCGACTCGCTCCACCACGATCCCGGCCGCGCCTGCTTCGCCGTCGAGGTGCTGGCCGCCGGCGATGCCGCCCGTGCCCGCCGCGACATGACGATGCGGGTGATCGCCTCGCTGATCGACGCCGGTCGCAAGGAGATGGAGGACCCCGATGCCGTTCCCCGCACGACCGCCGAGGCGCTCGCCGGCTCCGCCTACGGACAGATCTACGCCAAGGTGGTACGCGGCAGCACCGAGGATCTGCCGGGTCTGATCCCGCAGCTGATGTCGGCGGCGGTGATGCCCTATCTGGGTGTCGAGGCGGCGCTGGAGGAGCTCGATCGGGGCTCAAATCCGCCTGACCGTTATCGTCAACCGCTCGTGGCCGCCGCAGATTCTGCCGACACGCCCGTCGAGCCTGCGCCTGAGTATCCGCCGGAGCTCGCCCGCCTCCCGCCGGGAAGGCATGGCCTGCCGCGCGAGTTCGTCGCCCACAACCAGCGCGAGCGCCTCATCGCCGGCCTCGCCGAGGCGATCGCCGAGAGCGGCTACTCCGGCACCACGATCGCCCACATCACCCGTCATGCGGCTGTTTCGCGCCGCACCTTCTACGAGCATTTTTCAAGCAAGGACGAGTGCTTCGTCGCCGCCTACGACACAGTCATGGAGGAACTGCGCGAACGCGTGGCGCAGGCCTTCGAGGCGGGTGACGACTGGCCGCGCGCGGTCAAGGCCGGGATCGGGGCGATGCTCGCCTTCCTCGCCGCCGAGCCGAACCTGGCCCGCCTCTGCATGGTCGAGGCGCTGGTCGCCGGCCCGGTCGTGGTCGAGCGCTACGACGCCGCTATCCAGAGCTTCGTCCCTTACTTCCGCAGTGGCCGCGAGGGGCGCTCGCCGGAGGTCCTCGAACGGCTCTCGCCGACGACCGAGGAGGCACTGGTCGGTGGCATGGTCTCGCTGATCTCCCGCCGCATCATCGCCGGCAAAACCGCCGAACTGGAGACGCTGCTCCCCGACCTGGTCGAGTTCACCCTGACGCCGTACCTCGGCAGCGCCGACGCGGCCAGGGTCGCGCAGGAGAGCTGAGCGGGATTCCTGCTCAGCCGGCTGTTGCGCTGGTGTCGCCGGAGCCGAGCTCGAACCAGGCGACGTCTTCGCCGAAGAAGTTGAGGACGACGAGGTGGGCGAGGTCGGGCAGCAGCCGCTCGATTTCGCCGGCGCGGCCGGCGCCGATCTCGAGGCAGATCGTTTCCTCGATCGCCCCAGCCATGAAGCCGGCGGTCATCGGGCTGGTCGATCGCAGTGCGTCGGGCTCCTCGCGGGCGGCGTCGATCGCGGCGACGAGGCGGTCGACGACCTGCTGGTGCTTGATCCAGGCCTGGCCACGGGCGGCGCGTACCTCGATCAGCAGCGCTCGCGCCAGCAGCGGCTGCTCCGTGACGAAGCGCAGCAGCTCGGCGAGTGCGGACCGGAAGCCGTCTCGCCAGCCGCTGCTGCCCCGGCCCGCTCTGAGAAGGTCGGCGCAAAGCTCGTCGGCGGCTTCCTCGTAGGCCTCGGCGAAGCACGCCTCCTTGCTGGCGAAGCGCCGCTGGAAGCGGTCGCGGCTGATGCCGGCACGATCGGCCACCTCCTGCGCCGTGGTCGCCTCGTAGCCACGGGCGCCGACTGTCAGCAACATCGCTTCGCGGACACCGGGAGCTGGGTCTCGGTCCTCAGCCATCTCTCGCCAAGATCGAACTGCGCGGAGTGTGCGCGGACCCTCCATTCGAGGTACTGTAGCCCATAGTTAGGAACTCTCAACACCTTGATGTACTAATTTCGTACCAATGGGAACCCGCGCTATCCTGAGGCTGTGCGCGCTCTGCCCGGAAAGGCTTCGCGGCAGCCGCCCGGCCCGCCGCCGGTGAGTCGGGACAAAGCGGCTGCCGATCAGCGCCGCCGCATTCTCGACGCAACCGCGGAGCTGGTCGCCGAGAAGGGCTACCAGGGGGCGACGATCGAGCTGATCGTGCGCCGGGCGAAGGTCGGCTACCAGACCTTCTACAAGAGCTTCGAGGACAAGGAAGCCGCCTTCCTGGTCCTGGTCGAAGAGGCGATCGAGGGTCTCGAGAAACGGGTGAAGCAGGCCTACGAGCGCGAGCGCGAGTGGCCGGACCAGATCGCCGCCGGGCTCGGCGCCCTGTTCGAGGAAGTGGCGGCCAACCCCGACGTCGCCCACGCCTGCCTGGTCGAGGCGATCACGGCTGGGCCCAAGGCGGCCGCCCTTCAGGAGGGCGCGCTGAAGCGCTTCGCGCCGCTGCTGAAGCCCGGCCGCGAGCTCAACCCCCGCCGCGCCCAGCTGCCGGACACGCTCGAGGACACGCTGATGGGCGGTGTCATCTGGGTCGTCAACCAGCGCCTGATCGCCGGCGAAGCCGAGAAGCTGCGGGCGCTGCTGCCGGAGACGCTGGAGTTCGTGCTGCGGCCTTACGTGGGCGAAGAGGTGGCGGCGCGGGAGGCGGGGACGGCGGCCGGGGCAAGCGCCGGCTGAGCGGCCGGCGGCGTCAGGAGACGCTGCCGCGCGCGACGACCCACTCGGCCGGCTGGCCGGTGACTGCGGCGATCAGCTCGAAGTCGGTGTCGTAGTGCAAGAGGACGAGGCCTGCCTGCTCGGCGCAGGCGGCGATCAGCAGATCGGAGATGGAGACGCCGCGATGCTGGGAGCGCTCGGCGAGCATTCCCTGAACTTCGAGCGCGCGTCGTACGCAGGGCTCGACGAGTTCCACCCGAGCCAAGCCCTGCAGGGCCGCGAGCAGCTCTCCGTGTTCGCGCTTGTTCCTTGCTGCATAAAGGATCTCTAGATCGACTATCCCGCAGGTGGCGATTTCCGCATTGATCAACAGCGGCACGACGACCTCTTCCACCTCGGGCCGTGTTTGCCGCCGCGTCAGGGCGCTGGTATCGCCGAGGTATTTCACCCACGTCCGCCGATGCGCCACGCGTTTTTCATGACCTCTGGGTTGTCCAGCTCCGGACCGTTCGGGTCGAATAGCAGCTTCGCCAACCTCTCTCGCTGCCGCCGTTTGACGATCTCCTCCAGTGCCGCGTCGACCGTGTCGGTCAGCGTCTTGGTGCCGAGGATCTGCTTGGCGGCCTCGACCTTCTCGGGGTCGACTTCGAACGACGTCTTGCTCACATTCCCGAATATCCTTGGCAGGTGCCTGAAGAAGACGTTCTCGGCCCTCTTCCCGCCGGCCGCCACGGCTTCAGCCGCGAGCAGGTCGAGCACAGCCAGCGCGAGCGGCTGATCGCCGGCCTCGCCACCGCGGTCGCCGAGCACGGCTACAACGCGGTGACGATCGGGCACGTCACCAAGCAGGCGCGGGTCTCGCGCCGCGTCTTCTACGCCAACTTCGACGGCAAGGAGGAGTGCTTCCTGGCCGCCTTCGACGTCGTCGTGGGCTACGTGAGGGAGCTGGCGGCGGAGGCGGTGGGGGAGGCCCCCGCCGGCTGGTCCCACCGGGCGATCGCCGCCGCGCGGGCGACCCTGGCCTTCTTCGCCTCCGAGCCCGACCTCGCTCGCCTCTGCCTCGTCGAGTCCAACACCGCCGGCCCGGCGGTTGCGGCCCGCTTCCGCGAGGCGGCGCAGGAGCTGGTGCCGCTGCTCGAGCTGGGGCGGGCGCAGCGCGATGGAGAGCGCCCGCTCCCGGCCTCGACCGAGGACTCCGTCGTCGGCGCCTTGATCTCCCTCGCCAGCCGCAAGGTCGCCGCCGGCGAAGCCGAGCGGCTGGGGGAGCTGCTCCCCGACGTGACCGAGTTCGTGCTGGCGCCATACCTCGGTGCCGACGAGGCTGCCCGCCTCGCCCGCGAAGCCGCGTAGCGCTTCGGTACCCCTCTGTACGTTCCCTGGAACGTCTCTAGGAACCATCTGTTTCTTTTGGGAACTCTCCCTTGACAACCCCGGAGACGCCTGCTTCACTAGCGCCAGTTGGTGGTACAGCGTCCTTTAATTAGGAACTAAACTCACCTCCAACCAGTTACAGGGAACCGGAAGTACAGGGAAACCGAGCCCACGGGGGCCGCTAAGGGAAGCGGCCAGGCAGATGAGCTCAAGGGACAAGGAGAGCACTACGTGAGAAGTCACGCGAAGGCATCGTCCGCGGGATCGACCTCGGGCCGGAGCACCACCGCCCTGCTCGCCTGCCTCTGCGCGCTCGTGCTCTCCTCCGCGCTCACCGCCGGCTCCGCCGTCGCCAAAACCTACGTCCCCGGCACCCCCGCCAGCTTCTGCACCGGCACCGGCTCCGCCGCGGGCCAGTGCGAAGAGCTCAGCGGCGTCGCCGTCGACACCTCCACCGGCTCCCCGACCAGCGGCCACGTCTACGTCGTCGACCGTGGCAACAACCGCATCGACCAGTTCAACGCAGCCGGCACCTTCGTGCGGGCCTTCGGTCCGGGCGTCGGCGGTGCCGGCGTCAACGTCTGCACCAGCACCTGTGGGAAAGGCGCTACCTCGGGAGCCCTCGCCATCGAAGCGAACGCTAGGGGCATCGCGGTTGATCCCGCGACCCATGTCGTTTACGTGGTCGCCTCTGCTGGTCGCCTGATCTACTTCGACGGCACCACCGGCATCTCTCTCGGTGAAACCACCCAAAACGGCGCCCCCGAGCCTTTCAACAGCCTCAGCGGCCTCGCCGTCGATTCCTCCGCAGCTCAGCGCTACCTCTATGTGGCAATGAGAGGAGTTAACGTGGGCCCGTCGCGGATCGAGAAATTCCAGATCCCCAGTAGCCCCGGCTCCCTCGGGCCCTATGTCTGCCAGATCACCGGAACCGCCGTCGACGTCTCCGTCAACCACACCGAATGTGGGGGCAATGCCGTCCCCGCCCACAAAAACGGCGTCTTCGAAGGCATCGACACGGGCCAGCTTGGCAACGCCCAGCCCGGCGGCGGCCTCGCCGTCGATGCCAACGGCAACGTCTTCATCGCCGAATCCCTCAACACCACCACCGGCCGCCAGAGCATCTCCAAGTTCGACAAAAACGGCAATTTCGTCTCTCAGTTCAAACCACCGCTCGGCACCGATCCGCGACCCGTGGCGCTGGCCGCGTTGCCGAACGGCAACATCTTGGTCGCAGACGGCGGCGCAACGGCAGCGGCAGGCGGCACTCGGGTGCAGGAGTACGACCCGGCCTCTCCTGCGGCCCCGGTAACCGAATTCGGCTTACTCACCATTGGCGGCAGCATCGGCATCGCCACCCTGGGTGAAGAAGTCTTCGTCGCCGACAAAACGAACAAAAAAATCTTCAAGTACATCGTCCAACCCGAAGCCCCGAGCGTGGTTACGGGCGCTGCAACCTCGGTCAGCAAATTCAAAGCGACCCTGAACGGCTCGGTCAACCCCAACCGCGCCAACGTCACCGATTGCCACTTCGAGTACCTGACCGACGCCGCCTACGATGCCAACGTCACGGCTTCGGACCCCGTGTTCACCGGAGCAGCCACGGCGCCCTGCCTCCCGGCCAGCCCCGGATCGGGCAAAGACCCGGTGGCGGTCAACGCCAACCTCAGCGCCCTGCAGTTCGGCACCGAATACCACGTCCGCCTGCTCGCCACCAACTCGATCGCCACCGCCCCCGGCAGCGCGGCGACTTTCACCACCAAGATCGTCAACAAACCCGAGGCGCTCACCACGCCTGGCGCCACCACGATCACCCAGAGCGCCGCCAACCTCGCCGGCAAGGTCAACCCCAACGAAGTCCAGATCACCAACTGCCACTTCAAATACCTCACCGACGCCGCCTACCAGGCCAACTCCCCCGCTGATCGCTTCCAGGGCTCAGCCGAAGCCCCCTGCGTCCCCGACGCCGCCACGATCGGATCCGGCGGCAGCCTCGTCAACGTCAGCGCCTCGCTCTCGAGCCTCGCCCCCGACACCACCTACCTCTTCCTGCTCAAGGCCACCAACTCCGACGGCACCAGCGAGAACACCGACGAGCAGAGCTTCAAAACCCTGCCGATCGCACCGCTGGTGAGCGAAGCAAGCTCTGAGCCCGGCCAGATCGCCGCGGTGGTCAAAGCCAAGGTCAATCCCAACGCCAGCCTCAGCGACTTGACCGCCTGCCGGATCGACTACGGCACCTCCACCTCCTACGGCCAGACCAAACCCTGCGCCCCGAGCCCTGGTCACGGCACCGTCCCGGTCGAGGTCAGCTTCTCGCTCACCGGCCTAAACCCCGCCACGCCCTACTTCTACCGCGTCTTCGCCGCCAACGCCGGTGGCAGCTCTGAAGAAGCAAAGAGCTTCATCACCCTGCCGCCCAATTCCCCCACCGCCTTCAACGACGGCTCCACCGAAGGGCCCTCGGACACCTTCACCCTCGAAGGCCGGGTCGACCCCGAAGGGATCGCGGTTGCCGACTGCCACTTTGCCTACGGCACCACCGCCGAATACGAAAAGACCGTTCCCTGCACCCCCTCGGCGGCAAACCTCGGCAGCGGCAACTCACCCGTCGCCGTCACCGCCGCCACCGCGCCGCTTGAGCCCAACACCACCTACCACTTCCGCCTCTTCGCCGCAAACGTCCGCGGCTCCACGCAGGGCAAAGACCGTATCTTCACCACCGGTAGCGCTCCCGCCGACTCCTGCGCCAACGCCGCGATCCGCGCCGAGCAGGGGATCGAAGTGGTGCGGCTGCCCGACTGCCTCGCTTTGGAGCAGGCCAGCCCTTCGAAAAAGGGGAACCAGAGCGCCCGACTGGGTGTTGGTGCAAACGCCCTCAGCCCCGACGGCAGCCGCGTTCTCTTCAACTCCGCCGCCACTCTCGGGAGTTGCCCCAATATCAACGGGATCGGCGGCGACGGCTTCATCGCCATCCGCGACCCCGAAAGCGGCTGGAAAAGTGAATGCGTCACCCCCCCGGTCGATCCTGAATTCGGCAATTCCTTCGGTGGGCTCAGCTTCGACCCCGGCCTGACCAGCTGGGTGCAGATGATCCTCACCAGCTCAGGAGAGCGGAAGTTCTTCACCTCAGGCCTCGGCATCTCCCGCACCGCGCTCTCACCGGACCTGGTCAACCTCACCACTTCTGGGGGCCCTGAATTCAATGGCGCCTCCACCGACCACTCCCACGTCTACCTCCGTCCGCAAGGCACTAGAAACGGCACCTTCCTCCCCGGCGACCCCCAGCCCACCGGCCAGGGCGCGGACTCC
>DASYLY010000097.1:0-18970 GCA_036009365.1 Solirubrobacterales bacterium | reverse complement strand
GTCCGCGAGGAAGTCGAGCAGGCCCCGGAGGTCGCGGCCCTCGCGGCTCTCGAACTCGGCTGCCAGGCGCATCAGCTTGCGGACGTTGGCGAAGCGGGCCTCGCCGGCCGGGCGCATCAGCACCGCCAGGTCGTAGCCGGTCTCACCCGTCGCCGCCTCGATCAGGCCCGCCAGCGAGAGCTGCGGCGCCCGCTCGCGCAAGCGCGCCAGAGTGGCGGCGAAGCAACCCAGCAGCTCCAGCTCGGCAGCCGGGATCTGGGCCAGGCGCTCGGGCTCGGCCGGCTCTGCCTCGCCCACCCCGACCGCGCGCTGCAGAGCCGGCCAGACGTGGCGCCTCTTGCCTGCCGCCGCCCGCAGCAGCCAGAGCGTGTCGGGGGAGACGCCACAGGCGGGGGAGGCGAGGGCGCCGAACAGCGCCTGGTCGTCGAGCGGGTTGGCGATCGTCGCCAGCAGCGCGCCGACATCGGCGACCTGTTGCTGGGACCAGTAGCCGCGGCCGCCGACCACGTAGGGACGCAGGCCTGCGCGAGCGAGCGAGTCCTCGTAGGCGTCGAGGTGGGTGTAGGCGCGCAGCAGCACGACCATCTCGCTGCGCTCGATCCCGGCGTCGGCCAGCTCGCGCAGGCGAGCGGCGACGAAGCGCGCCTCGGCCAGGCAGTTGAGCGGCGTGCGGCCGTCGATCGCTGGCTCCAGCTCGATCCCCTCCTCATCCCAGCCGTCGCGGGCGGTCAGCAGCAGCTCGACCGCGCTGCTCTCGCCGGCCCCGGGCTCCGACTCGGCAGCTGCGCCGACCCGCAGCGGCCGGTAGGAGTCGCCGAGCAGTGCGGCGCCAAGGGCGTTGACGGCCCCGACAACCTCGGGGCGGGAGCGGAAGTTGCCGCTCAGCTCCATCGTCTCGGCATCGCTGCGCTGCTCGATCAGCGCCCGCTGCCCGCGGAAGACCTCGAGGTCGGCGTGGCGAAAGCCGTAGATCGACTGCAGCTCGTCGCCGACCGCGACCAGCTCGCTGCCCGGCCCGCGCAGGGCCTCGATCAGCCGCAGCTGCAGGCGGTTGGTGTCCTGGAACTCGTCGACGAGGAGATGGCTGAAGCGGGAGCGGTAGGCCTTGCCGATCTCGGCCCGCTCCAGCAGCAGCGCGGCGAGGATCAGCAGGTCCTCGAAGTCGACCCCGGCGCGACGCGCCTTGGCTGCCTCGAAGCGGGCCGAGAACAGCTCCAGCAGCTCTGCCAGGTGACCGTAGGCGACGCCTCCCTCGCCGGCCTCGGCGCAGCGGGCGACGGCGGCGTCGATCGCCTTGCAGTAGGCGGCCAGCGCCTTCGCCTTGCTGCCGACGCGCAGCGCGTAGAGCTCGTCCACGCCCGGGGCCGTCTCCGCGGCGCCGAGGGCTGCCGCCCGTTCCAGCAGCTCGCGTTTGGGGTCGGTCGGCTTCAGCTCCTCCAGTGCCGCGGCTGCCGCCTCGGAGGCGGCGCGGATCGCCCCGGCGGCATCCGCGGCGGGCGGGTCCGGCAGGCGAGGCTCGGCGATGCCGCGGCTGCGCAGCTCGGCGTGGACGCCGAGCATGATGCCGCGCAAGCCGTCGAGGTCGAAGCCGGCGACGGTGTCCTCGCGAGCGTCCTCATCGGCGGCGAGGAATTCACGCAGCGCTTCGTCGAAAGCCTCGCGGGCGATTCGTTCGGCCTCCGGGGCGTCGAGCACGCGGAAGCCGGGGTCGACGCCGGCGGCGACCGGGTGGCCGGCGAGGAGACGGTTGCAGAAGCCGTGGATCGTCGTCACCCAGGCGCCGCCGATCGCCGCCAGCAGCTCGCGGGCGCGCTCGGAGCCCGCCTCGGCCCGGCGTCCCAGCTCGACCCGGATCCGCTGCCGCAGCTCTGCCGCCGCCTTGTCGGTGAAGGTGAAGGCGAGGATCGCGTCGGGGGAGATCCCCTCGTCGCAGACGAGCCGGCAGTAGCGCTCGACCATCACCCCGGTCTTGCCGGTTCCGGCGCCGGCCTCGAGCAGCACGTCGCGCCCCTTGACCTCGATCGCCGCCCGCTGCTCGGGCGTGGGGCTGCGCCCGCTCACTCCTCCGCCTCCTGGTCGTCGTCGCTGCGCGGGGCGCGGTCGCGGCGGCAGATCGGCGCGAAGGCGCAGTAGGGGGGGCAGACGTCGTGGCCGCGCAGGCCGCGGCGGGGGCCGGGATCGCGGCGGATCTCGCCGGCGCGCATGCGGGCGACGATCTCGCCGCCGCGCCGCCGCGCTTCCTCCAGGGTCAGCTCGAACTCCTCCTCGCCGACGACGTCGTTGCCGTAGAGCCCGTAGCCGCTCAGCTCGCCCGCGGCTTCCTCCAGCACGACCCCGCGCGGGCGCCGCACCGAGGTCCCGCGCAGGGGGTGGTAGAGGCCGCCGATCGGCTGCGCATCCCAGCCGGCGGCGACGGCGAGCAGGTAGAGCGGCAGCTGCAGCTTCGCCTGCTCCTCGAACTTCTCGCGCGGCGTCACCCTGCCGGAGAGCTTGTAGTCGAGGACGAGGGCGCTGCCGTCCGGCGCCCGGTCGACGCGGTCGATCGCCCCGTGTAGCCCCCAGCCGCCGAGATCCAGCGGCGGCCGGTCGTTGTCCTCGCTCTCGCCGAAGCTCGCCTCCAGCAGCCACGGCTCGAAGGCGCCGTCGCGGGCGGCCTCCTCGGCGAGGAAGCGGGTCAGCAGCCGCTCCACCCGCCGTCGCATCGCCCGCTCGGCGGGGTGGCTGCCCAGTTCCCGCGCGGTGGTGATCTCGGCGACGAGCTCGAGGCCGCGAGCGGTCCAGGCTTCGAGTGAGGCCGGCCGCGGCAGCGGGTCGCCGCCAGGGCGCTCGCTGTAAAGAAGGTCGAGGGCGGCGTGCATGATCCCGCCCTGGACCAGTGGGTCCGGCGCCGGATCGAGTGGCTGCGGGCTCAGCTCGTGGCCGACGAACCAGCGGTAGGAGCAGCCGTCGAAGAGCTCCAGCGTGGTGCCGCCGTAGGCACCGACCGAGGCCAGCGACTCGAGCACCGCCGGGTTGCTCAGCGGCCCCGGCGCCCGTGAGGCGGCCTCGGCGGCGCGGGCCGCCTCGATCCTCCCGACGACGCGGGTGGCGACCGCATCTGCGGCCCCCACCGCGGCGAGCAGAGCCGCGGCGTCGGCCTCGCGGCCATGGGCGGCCAACGCTCTCGCCAGCTCGTCCTCGGACGGCGCCTCGGCGAGCGGGTGGACAACGTCGGCGAGGTCGCGGCTACGGGTGATCGACTCCTCGACCGGGTCGGGAACGGCCCCGTCGGGGGGCGGATCGAGCAGGGCGCGGACGTCGTCGAGCAGCGGCGAACGCGCCTCGGCGCCGCCGTTGGCGTCGCTGTCGCGGTAGGAGAGGAAGAGCTGCTCGCGCGGCAGCGCCAGGCAGGCATGGAAGAGGTAGCGCTCCTCCGCCTCGGTGTCGCGGCGCGGCTCGAGGCCGAGGGAGCGCCGCTGTGCTTCGGAGAGGAAGGGGTCGCCGCCACGGTCGCGGCGCGGGAACTCGCCGTCCTGCAGAGAGGCCACGAAGACGTGGTCGAAGCGGGCGGCCCGTAGCCGGTAGGGGCTGGCGATCCGCACCCTGCCTTCGACAGGGCCGCTCCAGACGCGGAACTGGATCCCGGCAACCGTCGCCGCCAGCTCGGCCGGGGCGGGGGCGAGGTCGCCCAGCTCCGCCAACTCGGCCAGGGCCGTGGAGATCGCCGCCGCCGCGCGCAGCTCGAGGCCATCGCCGGCGGCGAGCGCTGGTCCATCGCCCTCGCCGCGGACCGGCCGCGAGGCCATCGTCCGCGCCAGCTTGCCGACCGCCTCCGCCAGCGCGGCGGCAGAACCGGTGGCGCCGCGGAGGCGGGCGAGGTCGTGGGGTAGCCCATCCGCCTCCTCCTCCCAGAGCGCCAGTGCGGCGCCGGCCTCCTCGACCCGGCCGCGGCGCACGGTTCGCTCGAACCAGTCGACCCGCTGCGGCGAGACGCCGGAGGGGCCGCGCAGGAAGCGCAGCAGGTCGGTGGCGCGGCGCGATCCGAACTCGGCCTCGAGCAGCGCGATCAACGTCCCGCCTACGGCGGTTGCGGCGACCGGCAGCTCCGCCTCCAGGGCGGTGGCGATTCCGCACGACTCCAGCGCCGCAGCGATCGCCGGCCCGCGCCGAGCCGGATCGCGCACGGCGATCGCGACCTCGGCCGGGTCGGCACCGCCGGCGATCAGCTTCGCGACCTCGGCGGCAATCGCCTCTGCCTCTCCCCGCTCGCCGGCCGAGCGCAACACGGTCAGTCCGTCGCCTGGTGGCGTCCTCTCAGCGTCAAGCCGGCCAAAACCATGGGCGAGGTGGAACAGCAGAGGGTTGGACGTGTTTCCGGGGTCGGCCTGCGTCCGCGTCTCCTCTGCCACCTCGGCGGCGCCGCGAAGCGACCCGAGCAGCCTCTCCCGGGCGGCGAGGGCGGTGTCGCCCTCCTCGTAGGGGAGCGCGACCGTTACCTCAGCCATTGTCGCCAGCTCGGCGACCAGCTCCAGCTGGTTGGGAGTGAGATCGTCGAAGCCGTAGAGAAGGACCGGGCGCCCGCCCCAGAGGGCACCGTCGCCGCGCAGGAGCTCGATCGCGGCGCGGGCGATGCCGTGGTCGTCGACGCGCCCGAGCCGCTCGCGCAGCTCGGCGTAGGCGGTGAAGATGGTGGCGATGTCGCTCAGGTAGGCCGAGCCCTCCAGCGTTGCGGCACTCGCTTCGACCGCACCGGGCTCCAGTCCAGCGCCCTGCAGCTCGTCGAGCAGGCGCTCGAAGGCCCGGGCGAAGCCGGGGCGAGCGGAGGAGCGCCGCAGCGGCCCGAGCCGGCTGCGGCGTGCCGCGGTCGCCACCTCGATCGTCCGCAGTCGCTGGGCCGGCGAGAGCTCGGCTCCCGGCGGCGCCCCGGCAGCGGTCGCGATCACGCGGAACAGCGCCCCGAAGGTCATTACCGAGCCCCCAAGGACCGCCCCGTCGCTGCAGAGCTCGCGCTCGAAGCGGAATTCGTCGTCGACGGTCGGGACCACGAGGAACGGATCGCGGTCGAGGGCCGCGACGAAGCGCCGGCGGATCAGGCCCGCCCTGCCCGAGTTCGGCGGCCCGTGGATCAGGTTGAGAGGCACCTTCCCAGCTTAGGCACGGCAGCGGCGCCCCAGATGGCCCGCAAACTGCGATATAGCGGCGCCGATTTGCCGTCTACCACCGCCTCTAAATTGATCGCAGCGTATGTCCCTCTGCTTTGTAGACCCAGCTGACGCCGTTCGTGCGATTGCCGACTCGATCGGCCGTGAGGCCCGTCGCCAGCTGCTGGGCGAGGCGGTTCGCGCCTGGGTCGACGAGATCCCCGACGCCGAGCTCGAGACCCACTACGCCAAGGCCCTCTCCGAGCTCGACGAACACGATCTCTCGATGCTCGCGGCGTGGCACAGCTCGCTCGAGTTCGCCCACCCGGTTCCCAATCGCGACTTTCTGATGGGCGCCTTCGGCTCGCTCGGCGAGAACCGCCGCGAGGCCCTCAAGCTCGCCGCCGGCTTCCGCGGCGAGGAGGCTGTCGACGCCGGGGTCACCGAGGAGGACGCGCTCGAGCTGGTCCTCGGCCTGCTCTCGCCGCCGCGCCTGATGGCGCTCGCCGTCGAGGCAGTCGAGCTCTACATCTGGGACCGCGCCGGTTCTGACAACTAGCCGAAGGCCCTTGGGCTGACGGCTAGGGGTTCAGGGCGGCGCGGATCTCGGGGATCGCCTGGTCGTTGTCGCGGAAGTGGACCGCGTTCATGCCCAGCGCGCGGGCGCCCTCGCAGTTGTGCTCGAAGTCGTCGACGAAGAGGCATGACTCAGCCGGAGTTGCGATCCGCTCCAGGGTCAGCTCGTAGATCCGCGCTTCCGGCTTGCGGACGCCGACGAAGGCGGAGTCGACCACGGTCTCGAAGATCTCGTCGACCGGCAGCATCGAGCGCCAGAGCGGCTCCCACTCGCGCACGTTGTTGGTCAGCATCGCCATCCGGTAGCCGGCGTCCTTGAGCTCACGCATCAGCGCGATCATCTCCTCGTTCGGGTGCAGCGCCTCGAAGTAGATCTCCTTGAACCGCAGCAGGTGGGGGCGATGGCCGAGCAGTGGCTCCAGGGCGACGCTGAGGCCTTCGAGGAACTCCGGCTCGGCGACCTGCCCACGCTCGAGCTTGTAGAGGGGGTTCTCGCCTTCGCTCTCGGCCATTGCCTCCATCGCCTTGCCGAGGTTCTCGGTGGAGATCCCGGTCTCGTCCTGGAAAGCCATGAAGGAGCCGAGCAGCGGCGTCGTCAGGACGCCGCCGAAGTCGGAGACGATCGTCTTGATCTCAGCCATCGATGCGCGCGACCTCATAGTGGCCAAGCCCCTCGCGCCCCTCTACCGACCAGCGGAAGAAGGCGATCTCCGAGCTGAGGCCACCGCGGCGAACCGCGATCGAGCTGATCAGCGTGCCGGCGCCGCGCAGTGGCCTGCCGTTCTCGGCGTCCTGCCACAGCTCCAGGCTCACTCGCCGCTGCACGCCGTCGGCCCCGTACTCGGTCGAGAGCAGCGCCTCCTCGAAGACCAGCGGCGCCCCGTCGGGGTCGCAGAGGACGGCGGCGACCTCCTCCTCGCCGTGCCCCTCATGACCGCCAGGCAAGGACGAGGTAACGGCCAGCAGCCCCCCGTCGGAGAAGACGATTCCGATCGACCGCCGCTCGATTCGCCCCGCGTCGCTCATGCGAGCGGCAGCCTATTGACTGACCGGTCCCGAGTCCCGGCTACCATGAAGCCATGTCAGAGAACGAGTCCGCGACCGCAATCCTCGAAGACGACGTGATCGAGGCCCTCGAGGAGGTCATCGACCCCGAGCTCGGCCTCGACTTCGTCTCCCTCGGCCTCGTCTACGGCGTCGACATCGAGGGCACCGAGGTCTACGTCACCTTCACCCTCACCACCCCCGCCTGCCCGATCGGCCCCCAGGTATCCGAACAGATGAAAGAGTTCGTCGGCGACCTTCCCGGCGTCACCGGCGTCCACCCGAAGATGGTCTTCGACCCCGCCTGGTCGCCGGAGATGATGACCGACGACGCCAAGTTCGCCCTCGGCTTCTAGGCACGCCGAGAGGATCGTCTTTGGGCAAACCTTTCCTTTGTACAAAGTTATGAGTTTAACTTTGGATCTCTGGGGGATCGTTCCCAACTTTTGGGCCCAATGACTAAATCCAAACTTATGCCGATAAGTTTGGTAAGCCATGGAGATACCAACCGAGATCCCAATTCGGAGAGGGAAGCTGATCGAGTGCCGCTGGGATCCACAGATGGCCGCTTTGGGGGGGCGTCGTGCCCGCGGCGGATTTCTCTATGAGGCCTATGCCCCCAGCGAGATCGCCGAGGCGGGATTCCAACTCGAGGCTGACATCGCCGGAGCCGCCGTCAAAGCAGAACTTGCGACCCGAGAGCTGAATCAGGAGCCACAGGGGCTGGCGAACTTCGAGGCCCTTGCGCGTCAGTTGCTGCGTGCTGAGTCGGTCGCCTCCTCCCGAATTGAGGGCCTGGTTCTCTCCCACCGCCGGCTCGCGAAAGCCGACTTCTCTGGCGAGCTGCATGACATAACCGCCCACGGGGTGCTGGCCAACATGCACTCTCTGGAGTGCGCAATTGAACATGTTGGCGGAGCCAATGAGATTCGCCGTGACGACCTCCTCGAGGTCCACAGGATTCTTTTCGAGGGAACGCGGGATGAGCATCTTGGGGGTCGCATCCGCGAGAAGCAGAGTTGGATCGGCGGGACCGCGTCAAGCCCCAGAAATGCCGAGTTCGTCCCGCCTCCACCCGAGCTGGTGCCCGGTCTGCTCGATGACCTCTGCGCATTTTGCAACCGCACGGATCTGCCCGCTGCAATTCAGGCGGCAATCGCACACGTCCAGTTCGAGACGATCCATCCCTTCTCTGACGGGAATGGCCGTGTCGGCAGAGCGTTGATCCTCATCATCCTGCGTCGGCGAGACATCGCCGCGGAGTGCTTTCCCCCGGTGAGCCTTGTGCTGGCAGGGGAGGCCGACCGATACGTCGCTGGCCTGACCAGCTGGAGGACGGGGGGTGAGGACGACTGGTACGAGGTGTTTGTCGATGCGCTGTTCAGGGCGGCAGGTGGTGCGAGTCAATTCGCGGCCCAGGTCGCGAATCTGCAGACGCGATGGATTGAGGCGGCGGGGAATCCTCGCATTGGATCGGGGGCGCGGCGGCTGACGGAACTCCTGCCCTCTCACCCGATCGTCGATGTAAAGACCGCCAGTGAGCTGATCGGTGGCAGCGAAGAGCGGGCGCGCCTTGCCATCAATCGACTGGAGGGAGTGGGGGTCCTGCGCGAGACGAGCGTCGCTCGGCGCCGGCGTGCATGGGAGTGCGTTGGTCTTTTCGATCTGCTCGATCGATTTGAGCAAAGCCTCGGGCCCCCCGAGCGGACACCACGTCCCACTCGGTAGACGGAGTTGACCACTCGCCGTCAGCCCGGTAGCTGTCGGTCGTCCGGGGTGCTGCGGTGGCCGTTGGTGGGGACCTCTTCGGCGGTGGCGTCGAAGTCGTAGGCGGGTGTGCTCGGCCGAGGGTCCCGTCCGGCCATGCCGCCGGGGATGTTGACGATCGTGAAGCGGCCGATCGTGAAGCGGCGCAGGAGGCGGCGGGCGATCGCGCGGGTCGGCGGGATCAGGAAGAAGAGGCCGAGGATGTCGGTGAGGAAGCCCGGCGTCAGCAGCAGGGTGCCGCCGATCACGATCAGGACGCCGTCGGCGACCTCCTTGCCGGGGAAGCGGCGCGCCGCGAGCGCCTTATTGAAGCGGCGCCAGGCGCCACGGCCCTGGTGGCGAAGCAGCAGCGAGCCCAGCACGGCGTCGGCCAGAAGTAGCAGCAGGGTCGGCACGATGCCGATCAACTGGCCGACCTGGATGATCACGTACAGCTCCGCGATCGGCACGACGATGAAGAGGATCACCAGGAACGGCATGAGTGAAGCGTAGGGAGTCGGTTCAGGCGGCTGCAGCCGCGGCGCCCGCCGCGTGCTCCAGCTCGGCCAGCGACTCCTCGATGCCGGCGGCGATCTTGTCGGCGTCCTCCATCGAGTCGTAATCGGCGAGCAGACCGAAGCCGAGCTTGCCGTTGTAGCTCATGATCGCCACCGCGAGGGCATGGTTCTGCGGCAGGAAGGCGACCGGGAAGACCTCCTCCAGCTCCCGCCCCAGCACGTAGAGGGGAATTTGCGGCCCCGGCACGTTGGTGACGATCATGTTGAAGAGGCGCGTCGAGAAGTTGATCCGCGAGGCCTGGGCCAGCAGGGTCGGCGGCGCGAAGTCGTTGAAGCGGGAGATAACTTCCGCGCCCAGCGCCTGTTTGGAGCGCTTCAGGTCTTCCATCGCGCTGCTGATCACCCGCAGGCGCCGCACCGGGTCCTCGACGTAGACGGGAAGCGGGCCGCGCATCAGGGCGATCCGGTTGCCGAGCTCGCCGCGCTCGTCGTCGCTGCGGATCGAGACCGGGACCAACGCCCGCAGCTCCAGGCCCTCGGTGCGGATGCCCCGCCCGTCCAGCCAGTTGCGCAGCGCCCCCGTCACCACCGCCAGGACGACGTCGTTGACGGTCCCGCCGAGCGCGTCCTTGATCCGCTTGAAGGTCGCCAGCTCCGAGCGGGCCCAGAGGTAGCGCCGGTGCGGTCCGATCTCGACGTTGAGCGGCACGTCCGGCGCCGGGTCGGCGAAGGCACTGACGATCTCTCCCACGCCCTCCATCGCCTCGGCCAGCTTTTTCGCCGTCGTCTCCGGGTGGCGAATCGCCTCGACCGCCCGCTCGACCAGCTTCACCGGAGCCGCGACGACGTCGCTGACACCACGGGCTACCAGCTCGGTCGTGCCGGGCTCGCGTCGCGGCACCCAGTCGTCGACCACCTCTGCCGGCCTCGGTACCGGCTCGAGGTCGAAGAGGACGGTGCCGATGTCGACGCCGGAGACGCCGTCGACCATCGCGTGATGGGTCTTGGTCAGGAGCGCGAAGCGGTCGCGCTCCAGCCCCTGCGCCAGCCACATCTCCCAGAGCGGCTTGTGGCGGTCGAGCTGCTGGGAGAAGACCCTGCCGGCAAGCCGCTTCAGCTCCTCCTCGCCACCCGGCTCGGGCAGCGCCGTGTGGCGGATGTGGTAGGTCAGGTTGAAGTTGACGTCGTCGGCCCAGAGCGGCCGGCCGGCCTCCAGCGGCGGCACCACCAGGCGCTGGCGGAAGCGCGGCACCTGGCTGAGGCGCCCGCGCACGTGCTCGACCAGGTCGACATATTTGGGCGGCGGGCCCTCGAAGATCAGGATCCCGCCGACGTGCATGTGGCTGACCGAGCTCTCGTTGGTCAGGAACGAAGCGTCGACCGCGGTCAGTCGATCCAGGTGGTGCCCTTCGGTGCTCATCCCGCAAGGCTAGCTTCGCGCGGCTTTTGCGGCCACCCGACAGCCCCGCCCGCAATTCCGTCACCGCTAACCTGTCGGGAATGGCCGCCACCGCCAAGGCTGCTCCCAAGCGCGTACTGCTCGCTGCCCCACGTGGTTACTGCGCCGGCGTCGACCGCGCTGTGCAGGCGGTCGAACAGGCTTTGGAGCTGTACGGATCCCCGATCTACGTGCGCAAGGAGATCGTCCACAACAAGCACGTGGTCCAGGAGCTGTCGCAGCGCGGCGCGATCTTCGTCGACCAGGAGACCGAGGTGCCGGAGGGGAAGATGGTCGTCTTCTCCGCTCACGGTGTTGCCCCCGCCGTCCACGACAACGCCGCCGCTCGCAACCTGCGCACGATCGACGCCACCTGTCCGCTGGTGACCAAGGTCCACGTCTCCGCCCGCCGCTTCGCCGCCGAGGGCTACACGATCGTGATGATCGGCCACGACGGCCACGAGGAGGTCGAAGGGACGACCGGCGAGGCGCCCGACAGCATCGTCCTGATCGAAACCGCCGAGGAGGTCGAGTCGCTCGAGGTCTCCGATCCCGAGAAGGTCGCCTTCATCACCCAGACCACCCTCTCGGTCGACGAGACCGCCGAGGTGATCGCCGCCCTGCGGGCCAAGTTCCCCTCGATCGTCAGCTCCAAGTCCGACGACATCTGTTACGCGACGACCAACCGCCAGATCGCCGTCAAGCAGCTGGCCCGCGAGTGCGACCTGGTCCTGGTGATCGGCTCGACCAACTCCTCCAACTCCAACCGCCTGGTCGAGGTGGCGCGCGAACACGGCGCCGCCTCCCACCTGATCGACTTCGCCTCCCAGGTGCAGGAGGAGTGGCTGGAGGGGGTCGAGACCGTCGGCATCACCTCCGGCGCCAGCGCCCCCGAGGAGCTGGTCGAGAGCCTCGTCGAGCTCTTCCGCGAGCGCGGCGCCGAGGACGTCTCCGAGCTCCGCACCGTCCACGAGGACGTCCGCTTCATGCTGCCGAAGGAAATTCGGCAGGAGCTCGCAACGCGAGCCTGAGTTACGGCACCCCCGCCGCGAAGCTGAGCGACCAGATCTGCAGGCCGCGGGTGGGGCGGAGGATGAGGTCGTGCTGCTCGTGACGGGGGTGCTCGGTCAGGGGGTAAAGAGCGGCGCCGTCGACGGGAACCGAGTCGATCGGGATGCCGTCCAGCTCCAAGGCGATCTCGCCGCGGCCCTCAACGGTCGCGCAGGCACCACCGGCCACGTAGGGGGCCGCTAGGTGATCGCCGTCTTCGCCGGCGGTCCAGGGGCGCTCCCAGGAGCCGCTGGGGAAGACCTCCGGGCTCGGCGCCATCACCCGGGCACCGGGGCCGTCGGTCGGTCGCAGCGGTGCCATCGGATCGGGCAGCTCGCGCAGGGCATCGATCTCCCGCAGCTCCTCCTGGATCGCGATCTCGGTGCCGAGGTACTCGCCCTCGCCGAAGTGGACCCAGGTCAGCGCCCCGCCGAGGCTCCAGAGGAAGAGGCTGGGCCAGCCCTCGCAGCCGTACTCGCGCCAGAGCCGTTGCTCGGCATCGAGCGCGACCGGGAACGTGACCCCGAGCCGCTCCAGCCCGGCCGCAACCGCCTCCTGGTCGGCACCGAAGGGGAAGCGCGGCGACTGGACGCCGATCACGCTCAGCCCCGCCCCGCGATAGCGGCGCGACCACTCGGCCAGATAGGGCAGGGTGCGGACGCTGTTGAGCTGGGCGAAGTCGAGGAAGTGGACGATGGCGGGGCCACCGGCGGTCAGGGCCGGCATCGACTCTGGCGCCCGGCCAACCCAGACGAGGTCGTCGGGAAGATCGGGGGAGGCGATGTTGTCGCGGCCGGGGCGCATGCGCGGACGTTATCCTGGCTCGCAGTGTCACCGCTTGAGGTTGGGCCTATCTATGCGCCGGGCGCCGGGCCGCCTCATCCGGCCCTACGGCGTCGGCAGGCGCCACCGGCGCGCCGGATCCCGCCAGCGCCGCCGCCACCGCAGCCGACCACGCCACCGCAGCCGCCGCCGCGGCAGCCGACCGCACCGCCGCAGCCGACCCCAGCGGCCCCCTCGGCACCGCAAGCGCAGCCGGCCCCCGCGGCGCCAGCGTCGGCCGCCCGCGCGCACCGTCGCTTCGACTGGGTGATCGGGATCGTGCTGGGGATCGTGCTGGGCCTGGGGGTCGCTGCCGCCTTCGTCTTCATCGGCAGCGAAGACACGGTCGATGCACCGCGGATCCACGGCGTCGATGCCGGTAAGCCGGGTCAGGGCGCCGCGCCGGGCGGGCAGCCGGCCGAACCTGAAAGGCTGCCGGCGGAATGATCTCCCTGCTTGCGTTTCTGTTGCCGGTGGCGCCCCTGCTGGCGCTTTTGGTGGCGCTGCTGCTCGGGTACTACCCTGGCCACGAGACGATCGTTCGCCTCTCCGAGCGCCTCACCGCCCGCTCGCGCCGGCCCTTCGCAAGGGCCGCCTCCCCGGCTCGCCCTCGCTGGGCGCCGTGTCGCACCCCCCACGGCGGCCTCCTGCTGGCCCACTCGCTCTCGGGCCGGGCACCGCCCGCCTAGTCGTCCCCCGAACTTCATGCGTGCGCACGGCGCCGGCAAAGTCCGGCGCCGTGCGCACGCTTCGATCGAAGAGGAGATGACTTTGAACAAGCATGCGAAGAGAGTTGCCACCCTGCTCGCGGCGCTGGCCGCAACGGGCGCCCTGGCTGCCTGCGGAGGCAGTGGCGGCAGCGACGATGACGGTACGGTCAGCGGCCAGTTTGAGCCCGTCGAGGGGGCCCCGGGCGGCTACGCCAACCTCACCGGCGAGGCGACGCTGGAACGGGCGGATGGCGGTACGGAGATCTCGATCTCGCTGGACGGCCTCAAGTTCGACACCGCCTACGAAGGCCACCTGCACAGCGGTGGCTGCGACCAGGCCGATCCCGGCGGGCCGCACTTCAAGTTCGACCCGAGCGGGTCTGAGGAGCCGCCGAACGAGATCCATTTCGATCTCGTCTCCAACGGCGAAGGCGAAGGCACGGCGAAAGTGTCGAGCAAGCGCGAAGTGCCGCAGGGCGAAGCTGGCTCGATCGTCCTGCATCTCGCGGCCGAAGACGATGAGGTGTCGTCGAGTGCGACCGGCGACGAGGTCGAAACGGTCTTCGTCCACGAAGGTGAGCACCACGACGACGAAGGCCATGGCGCCGAGGACGAGATCGCCTGTGCCGAGCTCGAAGGCGGCTCCGGCGCAACCGCCGGCGCGGCCACCGAGAAGACGGTCGTGGTCGAGAACGGCGAACCGGTTGGTGGCGTGCAGGAGCTCGAGTACAGCGCCGGCGAAGAGATCGCTTTCCGGGTCGAGTCCGATGTCGCCGACGAGATCCACGTCCACGGCTACGACCTGATGAAGGACGTGCCCGCCGGTGGCTCGATCAGCTTCTCCTTCCCGGCCGAGATCGAAGGCATCTTCGAGGTCGAGCTGGAGGGACGGGCGGAGCAGATCGCGGAGATCCGGGTCAACCCGTGACCGTCCTGCCGTTTGCGCATGCGCTGGTTGCCAGGGAGGACCTGCCGGTCCCCGCCTGGCTCTTCGCCTGGGGGGCGTCGATCGTCCTGATCGTCTCCTTCTTCGCGCTCTCGGCAGGATGGCGCCGGCCCCGCTTCGAGGAGGACCGTTGGCGTCCCCTCGGAGCGGGGGTCTCCCGCGCTCTGCTCGGTTGGCCGCTGCAGGCGCTCTGCGGCTTGGTCGGGGTCCTCCTGCTCGGCGTCGCCGTCTACGCGGGTCTGCGCGGCACCGAAGCGCCCGACCGCAACTTCGCCCTCACCTTCATCTTCGTCACCGTCTGGCTCGGGTTTCCGCTGCTCTCGGTCCTGCTCGGCGACGTCTTCCGCCCCTTCAACCCCTGGCGGGCCCTGGGGCGCACCGCCGGCGCCCTTTTCCGCACCGTCGCCGGGCAACCCGCCGCGCGGCTGGCTTACCCGCAGCGCCTCGGTCGTTGGCCGGCAGCGATCGGGCTGATGGCTTTCGTCTGGCTGGAGATCGTCTACGGCTCCAGCGGTGGCGTCGTTGTCGGGGTCGACCCCCACGCCGCCGGGGTCGCGGCGCTCGTCTACAGCGTCTACACGCTGGCGATGATGGCCCTGTTCGGGGTCGAGGAGTGGTGCGAGCGCGGCGAGTTCCTCTCCGTCTATTTCGGGATGTTCTCCCAGCTCGGCTCATTCGCCGTCAAGGGGGGCAGGCTGGGCGTACGCCGCCCGCTTGCCGCCGCCTCACACTGGGCGACCGTCCCCGGCTCCACCGCGGTTGTGATCGCCTCAATCGCTACGACCAGCTTCGACGGCGCCGGCGAGGGCGCCTTCAAGGGCGGGATCGAGTGGCTATTCGAGCGCTTCATCGACGCCGGCCTCGGCCTCACCTTTGCCCTGCGCCTGACCGACACGATCTTCATGGCGCTCTGCTTCGCCGGCGTCGGGCTGGTCTACCTGCTCGGAGTCCGTGGCATGCGGACCATCCACGGCGCCCCCTCGCTGGCGACCCTGCGCAGCGGCTTCGCCCACGCCCTGATCCCGATCGCGTTCGCCTATCTGGTCGCCCATTACTTCAGCCAGGTCGTCTTCCTGGAGCAGGCCCAGTTCACCTATCTGCTCTCCGACCCGCTGGGCACGGCCAGCACCGACCTCTTCGGCACGGCCTCCTCCGGCATTGATTTCAAAGTCATCAGCGCCACCACGATCTGGTACGTCCAGGTCGGAGCCCTGGTCGTCGGCCACGTCGTCGGCCTCGTCCTCGCCCACGACCGCGCCCTCGTCTACTGGCGGGACTATCGCGACGCCACCCGCTCCCAATACTGGATGCTGGCGGTGATGGTCGCCTTCACCTGCTTCGGCCTCTACCTGCTCTCGGTCGCCAACGCGTGATCCCGCTCGCCCACGTTGGCCACTACCTCTGGATCCTCTACGTGTTACCAGTCCTGTTGGTGATCGGCGGCATCGTCAGGACGATGCTGCTTGAACGACGCCGAAGGTCCAAAGAGGGAGGGGACGGTCCCTAGGGGCAGACGTCGTAGTGGCTTGAGTGGTATGACGCATCTTCATGCGAGACCTCTTTCCAGGTTGGATTCCCCCCAATGAAGAGACTCTGGAGAGGTATTGGAAGGAAGCGACCTTCGCCGTTGACACGAGCGTGCTTCTTGACCTTTACCGCTTCTCCGAGGAGGCGCGAAGCGGGCTGCTGAAGGCACTGCGCTCGTTCGAGGACCGGCTCTGGATACCACACCAGGTTGCACTGGAGTTTCACCGCAACCGGTTCGGGGTCCTCCTTGACCAGCGCGAGGCGGAGGAGAAGTTGCTGGGGCAGCTGGACCAAATTCAAAGTGAACTTGACGATCAGCTTTCGCGACGCCTGCGAGGGCTGGGGAGGCGTGACCTAGCACTTCTACGTGAGGCTGTTGACGGCGGCTTTGAACGGCTCCGGGAAAAGTTGGGTGAGGCTGAGGAGGCTCACACCAAGGGTTTGGGGGATTCGATTCAGGAGGATCCCGTCTATGACGAGGTCGTCGCGCTCTGCAGCAACAAGATTGGCTCCCCATTCGACAAGGAGCGCTTTGCGCAAGTCATTCTGGACGCCGAAGAGCGTTTCAGGAGGGAGATTCCGCCGGGCTACCTCGACGCCGACAAGGATGAGGAGTCGCGCTATGGGGATGTCCTTCTCTGGCATCAACTGTGCGACAAGGCGATTGAGACGGGTAAGCCGATCGTCCTCATCGCTGACGACCAGAAGACTGATTGGGTCTGGGAAGTGCGTGGCAAGACTTTGGGGCCTCGCCCCGAGTTGGTTGCGGAGATGCAGGAGAAGGGCGGGGTCGGCTTCTACCTGTACACGCCTCGGCGCCTGCTTCAGATGTGGGAGAAACGCAAAGAGGGCCGCAAGGTCGAGCCGGAAGTGCTCGATGAGATAGAAGGCTCGGCTTCGGATGAGCCACTCCAGAAATCAAAGGCCGACCTCGCTAACAGTCTGAGCATCTGGGATATGACCAATCGCCTCGGTAAGGAGACGGCTAAAGCGCAGGGTGGATCGACCGGTGACTTCCTGGAGACCTATCTTCGGAAGCAGGCTTTGAAAGAAGGCGTCCTGCCTGTGGCCAGAAACCGTGTTGACGGAGGATCGGTGGTCTTAGAACTCGCTTACCGTCCGGCCAAGACGTTCGGGCTGGCGGTCATCGCCGAAGTTATAGATTCTGACGGCAAGGCGCTGGCGACCGTGGGAAAAGTAGCTTCGCCCAGTGAGGTAGATGGCGCTGCCCTTGTGGAGGTCCGCTACCCCGAGCAGTTTCACAGGGCTGCTCCTCTCCAGTCCGGCCGTTACTCGGTCGTTTGGCGCGGTTTGTCGGATCACGGTTCCTGGCAGGGACGGCGGGATGAGATTCCGGAAATCGTCCGTAGCGAATTTATCGTCTAGCCGGAGGGTCAGCAAGCCGGTGCTACCGACGTTGAGCTAGAGGATCTCGGCGAGGCGCTGCTCGAGCCGCGCTGAGATCTCGTCCCGCACCGGCCCCTCGGCCAGCCGTTCGACCAGCGACTCGAGGAAGCCTTCGATGATCAGCGACTTCGCCTCAGCGGGGCCGAGGCCGCGCGAGGTGAGGTAGAAGAGCTGCTCCTTGTCGATCTGGGCGATCGCCGCGGCGTGGGTGCAGCGGACGTCGTCGGCGAGGATCTCCAGTCCGGGGATCGCGTCGGCGTGTGCCTCGGGGGAGAGCAGCAGGTTGCGGCTCTCCTGGAAGGCGTCGGTCTGCTGGGCGCCGGGGTCGACCTTGATCATGCCGCGCCAGACGGCGGTCGAGCCGGCGGCGAGGACGCCGCGGAAGGCGAGGTCGGAGTTGGTGTTGGGCGCCGCGTGCTCCTGGATCGTGTCGAAGTCGAGGTGCTGGCCGGGGCCGCCGGCGTAGCCGCCGGTGACCCGCGCTTCGGAGCCCGGGCCGGCCAGCTTGGTCTCCATCCGAACCTTGCCGCGGCCGGAGCCGAAGCCGAGGGCGGCCCAGTCGAGGTGGGCATCGCGCTCCACCTGGGCGCGCTGGGAGGAGAAGATCCAGGCCTTCTCGGAGATGTCCTGGGTGTTGACGTAGCGCAGCGTCGCCGCCTGGCCGACACTCAGCTCGACCACCGAGTTGAGCAGCCCGTCGACCTCGTCGCTGGGTGAGGACCAGTGCTCCCAGACCTCAGCTTCGGCGCCCTCCTCGAGCACGATCAGGGTGCGCCAGGCGATCGCGGCGCCGTCGCGGTCGACCGGGACCTCGACGCGGATCGGCTCAGTGACCTTGACCCCACGCGGCACGTGGACGAGGACGCCGTCGCGCCAGCCCGCCTCGTTGCGGGCGACGAAGGGGTCCTCGGCCGGGACCAGCGAGCCAAGTCGCTCCTGCAGCAGCTCCGCATGGGAGGAGAGTGCCTCGGCCAAGGGCAGCACCGTCGCTCCCTCAGCCCCGGCGATCTCCGCCTCGGCGTCGGCGGCATCGTAGGCGTCGATCTCGAGCCCGGAGAGGTCGGTGAATTCCCAGCCCTTCGACTTGTGGTCGGGGAGGGGGAGTCTCTGCGTCAGAGAGGCGCCCTTTTGGCGCCTCTCCTCGAGCCAGGCCGGTGCGGTCGCGACCTCAGCCAATTGAACCCTCCATCTGCAACTCGATCAGCCTGTTCAGCTCGACCGCGTACTCCATCGGCAGCTCCTTGGTGACCGGCTCGATGAAGCCGTTGACGATCATCTTCGAGGCCTCCTCCTCGTCGAGCCCGCGGCTCTGCAGGTAGAAGAGCTGCTCGTCGCCGATCTTGGAGACGGTCGCCTCGTGGCCGACGTCGGCGTCGTTCTCGTCGATCCGGATCGTCGGGTAGGTGTCCGAGCGCGAGTCCTCGTCCAACAGCAGCGCGTCGCAGACGACCTTGGAGCGGGATTCGCTCGCCCCGTCGGCGACCTCGAGCAGGCCACGGTAGGTGGAGCGGCCGCCGTCCTTGGAGATCGACTTGGAGAAGATCGAGGACGAGGTTTTCGGCGCGGCGTGGATGATCTTGCCGCCGGCATCCTGGTGCTGGCCCGCCCCGGCGAAGGCAATCGAGAGGATCTCGCCGTGGGCTTCGGGCCCGAGCAGGTAGATCGACGGGTACTTCATCGTCAGTTTCGAGCCGAGGTTGCAGTCGACCCACTCCATCGTCGCCTTCTCGTGGGCGACGGCGCGCTTGGTGACCAGGTTGAAGACGTTCTGCGACCAGTTCTGGACCGTCGTGTAGCGGACCCGCGAGCTCTTTTTGGCGACGATCTCGACCACCGCGGAGTGCAGCGAGTCGCTGGAGTAGACCGGCGCCGTGCAGCCCTCGATGTAGTGGACGTCGGCGCCCTCCTCGCAGATGATCAGCGTGCGCTCGAACTGGCCCATGTTCTCGGTGTTGATCCGGAAGTAGGCCTGCAGCGGCATCTCGACCTTGACCCCGGCCGGCACGTAGACGAACGAGCCACCCGACCAGACGGCGGAGTTGAGCGCCGCCAGTTTGTTGTCGTTG
>DASYLY010000096.1:0-35765 GCA_036009365.1 Solirubrobacterales bacterium | reverse complement strand
CAATAAACGACGGTGCAGAGAGTGTCGAGGTCGGCGTGCATCGTGGCCTTTCGGTCGACGGTTGCTTCAGCACCGCCGACTTCGGCCTCTCTGCTTAAAACCCCTTGCTGAGAGGGTTTGCCGTGGAATCAGTCATCTAGTCCTCCGGCGCGATCAGTTCCACGGTCGGGAAGTAGGTGCGGTAGCGAGAGGGATCGCGGGTCAGCAGGCGGAGGCCGGAAACTGCCGCGTGAGCGCCGATGAAGAAGTCAGGCAGTGGGGATCGCTTTGTCCCGCCGCGACGACGGTACTCGGTGAAAGCTCGGCCGGCCAGAAAAGCCGCTGGCCACGGGAGAGGAACTCGCTCGATCCCGCTAACCCCGACCGCCCGCTCGCATTCCTCCACCGTTCTGAAGCCGACCGAGATCTCGGCGTAGATGACCTGGTTGATGAAGGCCGCACCATCATCCAAGGAGCGAATTAGCGCCTCGTCTGACCATCCCGTCCAAGGGGAGTCCCGAGCGAGGACGTCGATCAGGACATTGGAGTCAACGAGAGTCGCCGCCACCCTCCTCTAAGTGCCCGGTACCCCAATCCTCTCCCCGGGTCAGCCTCATCACTTCCTCGGTGGTCATCGTGTAGTTCTTGCCGGCCTCGCGCAAGTGCGCGATGAGCTCCTCTCCCCGGCGGCGACCGCCACCGGGCGCCTTGCGCACCCGGGCCTCGCCGTCCCCTTCGATGAACTCGACTTCGGTGCCGGGGAGCATCCCAAGCCGATCGCGGATCTGCTTGGGGATCGTGACCTGGCCTTTACTGGTGATTCTCACAAAGTAAGAGTAGCACCGGTATTACTCTTACTTTTGCATGGGCGCGCTTCGGGGTGCTCCCGGTACCACTCGAGCGTGCGCCCGAGCCCCTCTTGAAGCCCGACCTCGGGGCGCCAGCCGGTCAGGGCTCGCAGCTTGGCGGAATCGACGTACTGGCGGTCGATCTCACCGGCGGGGTTGCCGGTGCCCAGGTATTCGGGACTTAGGCCGACACCGGAGACCTCGGCGACCGTCTCCAGCACCTCGGCGACCGAGTGGGGGCGCTCGCCGCCGGCGTTGTAGGCCTCGCCAGCTGCGGGGCCGCCGGCGCCGACCTCGTGCTCGATCGCCAAGTAGGCGGAGACGGCGTCGTCGACGTAGAGGAAGTCGCGCTCGGGGCTGCCGTCGGAGCGGATCTGCGGGCGGCGGCCGATGAGGACTGCGGCGATCGCCTCCGGGATCAGGCGCGAGAAGTTGAGGTCGCCGCCGCCGTAGATGTTGGCGAAGCGGGTGACCGCGACCGGCAGGCCGAAGGCGGGCCGGTAGCTGAGCGCGATCGCATCGGCAGCCGCCTTGCTCGCCTCGTAGGGCGAGGCGGGACGCAGCCGCATCCCCTCCCGGTAGGGAAGCTCGTCGCTGGGCCCGTAGGCCTTGTCGGAGGAGGCGACGACGACCGCCGGCACGTCGGCGCGGCGACAGGCCTCGAGTAGGACCCAGGTGCCGCGGACGTTGGCTTCGTAGGTGGCCGCCGGGTCGGCCATCGCCGGCCCGACCAGGGTCTGCGCGGCGAGGTGGAAGACGACGTCGAACTCGGCCGCCTCGACGGCGGCGCCGACCCTAGACTCGTCCCGCAGGTCGACCTCGATCAACTCGACCTCAGAGGCGATTCCGTGCAGCTGCAGGCCGGACAGGGGTGGCGAGGGAAGGTCGAGAACCGTGACAGCGTCGCCGCGCCCCAGCAGGGCCCGCGCCAGGTGCGAGGCGACGAAGCCGTGGCCGCCGGTGACCAGAGCTCGCTTCACGACGCCTCTACCGGGCTCGTCGGCAATGTCCGCCAAGGCGCCTCGCCGCCGGCCCAGAGGTCGTTGAGGATGACGGCGTCTTTGTAGGTGTCCATGCAGTCCCAGAAACCGGCGTGGCGAAAGGCGCGCAGCTGGCCATCCGCGGCCAGGCGAGCCAGCGGCTTCCGCTCGAGCACGCTGTCGGCGTCGAGGTAGTCGAAGGCACCTGGCTCGAAGCAGAGGAAGCCGCCGTTGATCCAGTGCTCGGAACGCGGCTTCTCGACGAAGCCGGCAACCCGGTCGTCGCCGTCGAGCTCGGCAACCCCCCACTGCAGGTGGGGCTGGACCACGGTCAGCGTCGCCAGGGCGCCGTGGCCGGCATGGAAGTCGAGCTGGGCGCCGAGGTCGACGTCGGCGACCCCGTCGGCGTAAGTGGCGCAGAAGCGCTCACCGTCGAGGCGATCGGCTAGCGCCGCGATGCGCCCGCCGGTCGGCGTGTCGAGGCCGGTACCAACGCACTCGACCGCGACCCCGTCGGGCCAGGACTCGCCGGCGACGAATTCCTCAATGGCCTCTCCCAGATAGCCGGTGGCAAGCAGGAAGCGCTCGAAACCCTGCGCCGCGTAGATCTGGATCACGTGCCAGACGATCGGCCGGCCGCCGATCTCGACCAGAGCCTTCGGCACCGACTCGGTCCGCTCCCGCAGCCGGGTCCCGCGCCCGCCGCAGAGGATGACTACGGGAGGTTTCAGCCGCCCGCCACCGCAGGCAGGATCGTGACCTCGGCGCCGTCCTTGATCTCGGTCTGCAAGCCCTGCTGGAAGCGGATGTCCTCGCCGGAGACGTAGACGTTGACGAAGCGGCGCAGGTCGCCGTCCTGGGTGATCCGCTCGCGCAGGTCGCCGTGCGCCTCGAAGACGGCGTCGAGCACCTCGCCGACATTGGAGCCGGAGACCTCGAGCTCGGCCTCTCCCCCGGTCGCGGCGCGCAGCTGGGTTGGGATCTTCACGGTGACGCTCATCAGACGGCTACCTCCTGGCGGAACTCGGACTCGAAGCTCTCGAGGTCGGGGTCGATCTCGTGCATGCGGAAGCTATCGCGAGTCGCGTCGAGCGTCTTCAGGCCCTCGCCGGTGAGGTAGACGACGACCCGCTCGCCGGCGGCGATGTCGCCGCGTTCGGCCAGCTTCTTGAGGACGCCGACCGTGACCCCGCCGGCGGTCTCGGTGAAGATTCCCGTCGTCTCAGCCAGCAGCTTGATCCCGTCGCGGATCTGCTGATCGTCGACAGCATCGATCGCGCCGCCGGTCTTGCGGGCGTGCTCGACCGCGTAGGGGCCGTCGGCCGGGTCGCCGATCGCCAGGCTTTTGGCGATCGTCTCCGGCTTCTGCGGCTTGCAAACGTCCCAGCCTTCGGCGAAGGCGGTCGCGACCGGGCTGCAGCCCTGCGCCTGGGCCCCGTTGAAGACCGGCTGGGTACCATCAACGAGGCCGAGGTCGATCCACTCCTGGAAGCCGCGGCCGACCTTGGTGAAGAGCGAGCCGGAGGCGATCGGGCAGACGACCCGGTCGGGCAGCTCCCAGCCGAGCTGCTCGACGGTCTCGTAGGCGAGCGTCTTCGAGCCCTCGGCGTAGTAGGGGCGCAGGTTGACGTTGACGAAGGCCCAGGGACGGGCGTCGGCGAGCTGGGTACAGAGCCGGTTGACGTCGTCGTAGTTGCCGCGGACGCCGACCAGGTTGGTCCCGTAGACGCCGGTGGCGAGCAGCTTCTGCTCCTCCAGGTTGGCGGGGACGAAGACGTATGACTCGAGCCCGGCGGCGGCGGCGTGGGCGGCAACGGCGTTGGCGAGGTTGCCGGTCGAGGCGCAGGCGACCGTGTCGAAGCCGAGCTCACGCGCCTTCGCGACCGCCACCGCCACGACCCGGTCCTTGAACGAGTGGGTCGGGTTGGCGGCGTCGTTCTTGATCCACAGCTCGGCATCGAGGCCGATCCGCTCTGCCAGGCGATCGGCACGCAGCAGCGGCGTCAGTCCCGGCTCCAGGGGGTCCTGGGGACGACCCTCGAAGGGGAGGAAGTCGGCGTAGCGCCAGATCCCCTGCGAGCCGGCCTGGATCCGCCGCTTCGCCTCCGTCGCATCAAGGCCGGAGAAGTCATAGGTCACTTCCAGCGGGCCGAAGCAGTTCTCGCAGAAATACCGCGCTCCGAAATCGTAGGCGGTCGCGCACTCCTTGCACTTCAAACTTTCGATTGACATCCGATCCTCTTTCTCGCTCTGAAAAGAAAAAACCTCCGCCTGTGTGGGGCAGAGGTCCGATCGGACATCCCCCACATCTTCCAGACCGACTTTGGTCTGCTGGATTTGGCACCTGCCTCGAACCGAAGTTCGAAGTGGTTGCCGGGGCTTCACTGGGCCAGTCCCTCCACCCCTCTAGATGTGGCGCTTATGTGGGAGGAAGCGTACCAGGGACGAATCCTGCGTCCTAGTGCTCGCTCGACCTTTAACCTAGCTCTCACCATGCCTTCCGATCCTGCCGAGACGATCAGCCAGAGCGATGCCGAACCTTCCGAAACCACGGCTAAGGCGCTCCGCGCGGCAGGACGAAGCGGTCCGGCCCCAGCAGCCTGAGCCACAAACCCCCAACGTCGAGCAGATCGACACCGCCGGCCTGCGCTGGGTCAACATCGAGCGCCCTGGCGCCCTCGAGCGCACCTGGCTGGAGGAGCACTTCGACTTCCACGCGCTCGATCTCGAGGACGTGCTCTCGCGCAACCAGCGGCCGAAGATCGACGTCTACGACGACTACCTCTTCATCGTCCTCCACTTCCCCGTCTTCGACCGCGCCGCCGGCCGGCTCGGCACCGGCGAGCTCGACCTCTTCGTCGGGCCGGGCTACGTGGTGACGATCCCGAACCAGCCGCTGCAGCCGGTCGAGTACCTGTTCGAGCGCTGCCGGGCCAAAGAGGAGCTGCGCGAGCAGCTCTTCTCGCGCGGCTCCGGCTACCTCCTCTACCGGCTCGTCGACGACAGCTTCGACTACTGCTTCCCGATGCTGCGCAAGATCGGCAACAAGCTCGACGCGCTCGAGGACGAGATCTTCGACGGTCGCTCCGAGGAGGTTGTGCGCGACATCTCCAACGTCAAGCAGGAGATCATCAACTTCCGCAAGGTGATCCGGCCGCAGCGGCCGGTGCTGCGCGACCTCGAGAAAGTCAAGCAGCGCTACCTGGCGACCGACCTCGACCTGGAGATCTACTTCGACGACATCGTCGACGCCCACGAGCGGATCTGGGACATGCTCGAGAACTACAAGGAGGTCGCGGTGGCGCTCGAGGAGACCAACGAGGCGGTGATCTCCCACCACCTCAACGACATCCTCCGGGTGCTGACCTCGATCAGCGTCGTGATCCTGCCGCTGACCCTGATCGCCAGCATCTGGGGGATGAACGTGCACGTCCCTGGCGAGCACGGTCAGACCGCCTTCTGGGTCGTGCTCGGCGGCATGCTGGCGATCCTGCTCAGCATGGTCGCCTACTTCCGCAAACGCGGCTGGCTCTGACAGCGGTCCTCCTTAGTCCCGCATAGCGGGAAGAAAGCGGACCGATCGAGGGCAATAGGATGGGACGCCCGTGGCAAATTTCCGCATCTGGGCGCCCTGGCGCCTCGCCTACGTGAAGGACGCGTCCAAGGACATCGAGGAGGAGTGCATCTTCTGCGCCAAGCCCGGAGCGGACGATGACGAGGCGAACCTGATTGTCCACCGCGGCGAGCATTGCTTCGTGATCCTCAACCTCTTCCCGTACACCAACGGGCATCTGATGGTGGCCCCGTACGAGCACATCGGCCGCCTGCAAGAGCTGCCGGTCGAGACCACCGCCGAGATGATGGCCCTGGCGCAGCGAGCGATGGGCCGGCTCGAGGAGGTCTACGAGCCGCATGGGTACAACGTCGGCTTCAACCAGGGGCGGAGCGCCGGGGCCGGGGTCGAGCACCACATTCACATGCACGTCGTCCCGCGCTGGGGCGGCGACACCAACTTCATGCCGGTGATCGCCGACACCAAAGTGATGCCGCAGACGATCGAGCAGAGCTACGCGGCACTGAAGGGAGCGTTTTGAGAGAGCAGCCCCCCCTCTCCCCACCCGGGATCTTCAAGGCCTACGACATCCGCGGTCTCTACGGCACCGAGATGGACGAGACGACCGCGCACGCGATCGGCCGTGCCTTCGCCCGGGTGCTGGCGCGGCTGCGCGGCAAGCCGGCGAGCGAGCTGCGGATCGGGCTCGGACGCGACATGCGACTGACCGCGCCGGCGATGGCGGCGGAGCTGCGCGACGGCTTGATCTTCGAGGGGGCGACCGTGCTCGACGGCGGCATGGTCGCGACCGAGATGCTCTACCACCTGGTCGGCTCGCGGGAGCTGGACGGCGGCGCGATGGTCACCGCCTCCCACAACCCGAAGGCCTACACCGGGGTGAAGCTGGTCCGCGAGGGGGCGCTGCCGCTCTCCGGCGACGCCGGGATCGGCGACGTGCAGGCGGAGATCGAGGCCGGTCTCGGCCACGCCCCCGGCGGCGGCTCCTTCGAGGAGGTCGACGTCTGGGATGAGTTCCGCGCCCATGCGTTCTCGTTCATCGACCCGGGAGCCGTAAAGCCGATGAAGGTCGTCGTCGACGGCGGCAACGGCATGGCCGGGCCGATGGTCGGCCCGATCCTGGCCAAGCTCGGCCTCGACCTCGAGGAGATGTACTTCGAGCCCAATGGCGAGTTCCCCGACCACGAGCCGAACCCGTTACTGGAGGAGAACCGCAAGCTGATCATGGAGCGGGTGCAGGCGAGTGGCGCCGACCTCGGGATCGCCTGGGACGGCGACGCCGACCGCTGCTTCTTCATCGACGCCAGCGGCGAGTTCTGTGACGGCGACTTCATCTGCGCCCTGCTGGCGCGGGCGGCACTGCGCAAGAACCCTGGCGCGACGATCCTCTACGACCCGCGCTCCAGCCGCGCCGTGCCGGACCTGGTCGCGGCCGAGGGCGGGCGCTCGGACCTCTCCCGGGTCGGCCATGCCTTCTTCAAGGCGCGGATGCGCGAGGAGGGCGCCGCCTTCGGCGGCGAGGTCTCCGGGCATTACTACTTCCGCGACTTCTGGAATGCCGACTCGGGCACGATCCCGGCGCTGTTGATGCTGGAGCTGCTCTCGGTCGACGGCCGCGGACTGGGCGAGCTGATCGATGAGTTCCGCTCCAGGTACTTCATCTCCGGTGAGATCAACTCCGAGGTCGCCGACCCGGCGGCGAAAATGGCCGAGATCGCCGAGCGCTACGGCGACGGTGAGATCACCCGCCTCGACGGGATCTCGGTCGACTACCCCGAGTGGCACTTCAACGTCCGCCCCTCCAACACCGAGCCGCTGCTGCGCCTCAACCTCGAGTCGCTGGTCTCGCGCGAGGACATGGAACGGCGCCGCGACGAGCTGCTCGGGCTGATCCGGGCGTGAGCACCCTCACTCCCGAGGGGGCGCTGGAGCAGGCCTCCCTGGCCGGCATCCACCGGCTCGAGATTCCCACCCCCTTCGCGGTCGGTCGCGTCAACTGCTACCTGATCGAGGACTCGCCGCTGACCCTGGTCGACACCGGTCCCAACTCAGGCAAGTCGCTCGACGAGCTGAACGCCCAGCTCGGCGCCCGCGGCCACTCGATCGACGATCTCGAGCTGGTGATCGTCACCCATCAGCACATCGACCACCTCGGCCTGGTCGAGATCGTCGTCGAGCACTCCGGCGCCGAGGTGGCGGCGATCGGCGTTGCCGCCCAGCGGCTCGCCAACTTCGACGAGGACGCCGAGGCCGAGGACGACTTCGCGGTCGCCCTGATGCAGCGCAACGGCATCCCCGAGGACGTGACGATCGCCCTGCGCAGCGTCTCCCGCAGCTTCCGCGACTGGGGTTCGCACGTCACCGTCACCCGACCGCTCGATGACGGCGAGACGATCACCTTCCGCGACCGCGAGCTGCAGGCGCTGCACCGGCCCGGCCACAGCCCCTCCGACACGATCTTCTGGGACGCCGAGCGGCAGATCCTCTTCAGCGCCGATCACCTGCTCGCCCACATCTCCTCCAACCCGCTGATCAGCCGCCCCCTCGACGGCTCCGACCAGCGCCCGCAGGCGCTCGTCACCTACATCGAGTCGATGAAGAAGACCCGCGAGATGCCGGCCGAGATCCTCCTTCCCGGCCACGGCGAGCCGATCCTCGACCACGCCGAGCTGATCGACAAACGCCTCGCCGGCCACGAGCGCCGCAAGGAGAAGATCTTCGATCTGATCGCCGAGCAACCGCGGACCGGCTACGAGCTGGCCCAGGCGATCTGGGGCAACGTCGCCGTCACCCAGGCGTACTTGACCCTCTCCGAGGTGATCGGCCACACCGATCTGCTGGTCAACGAGGGGCGTGTGCGCGAAGCCGACGACGGCCCGGTCGTGCGCTACGAGACGGACAGATAGTTCGCCGGCAGGACAATTGCTAATTCTCTGGGTGCTTGCGGTAGTTGCGGCCGTTGCGCTGCTTTCTTTGATCTGGATATCGACCGAGGACCAGCTGACCCGCAAGGCCTTTGCTTTTGCGATTTCCGCAAGTTTGCTGCTGGTCCTCGAGACCTTTGCGCTGGGCCTCTGTGGTCTTGGCGAGAACCGGTCCGCGCTCTACGAGTCACGTTGCTCTGGCGGCGTGCCATTCCTGCCATTGATCGGAGCGCCCGTTCTCCTGCTGCTGGCGGCAGGGACTAGAAAGTTTGGACATGGTCGGGCAGCGTGGATCCTCGTCTTCGCGGCCTCCGCGATCCTCCCCTGGGCCCTACTTTCCTCCGCCTGACGAGCCAGCGACTAGTTGGTCGCGATCGCAATACGCTGCGCGGGCGCACAGCCACCGCATGACCCCCAAGCTCCCCCATCGCAAATCCCGCAAGCCCGCCAAGAAGCGGATGCTGATCATCGTCAACCCCTACGCGACGACGGTCTCCGACCGACTGCGGAACCTGGTCGTCTACGCGCTGCAGGGGCGCTATGAGGTCGAGGCGGTCTCGACGGAGGCGCAGAACCACGCGACGGAGATCGGGCGCGAGGTGCGCGACCACGGCTATGACATCGTCGTCGCCTTCGGCGGCGACGGGACCTTGAACGAGGTCGCCAACGGGCTGGCCGGGACGGATGTGCCAGTCTCGATGCTGCCCGGGGGCTCGACCAACGTGGTCTGCCGGACCCTGGGGATTCCGAATGATGTGGTCGACGCGACCGAGCACCTGCTGGCGCTGGCCGACGACTGGGCGCCGCGCAAGATCGACCTCGGCAAGGTCGACGAGCGCTATTTCGTCTTCTCCTGCGGGGCCGGCATCGATGCGACCGTGGTCAAGAGGGTCGACGCCCATCCGCGGCTGAAGTCGCAGATGGGGCCCTATTACTACACCTGGGCCGCGGTCTCAGCCTTCGCCCGCAATTACCTGGTCAACCCGGTGCGGATGCGGGTTGACGTCCACGGTGCCAGCGCCGAAGGCATCACCACCCTGGCCCAGAACTCCGACCCATTCACCTACTTCGCCAGCCGTCCGATCCGCGTCTGCGAGGGGATCGCGATCGACGACGGCACGCTCTCCCTGGGAGTATTGAAGAGGGCCGCACAGCGCGACATGCCGACCCTGATTCCACGCCTCTTCAGCCAGAAGCGACCGGCGGTCCGCCACCGCCAGGTCGATCACTTCGACGACGTCCTCAACGCTACTGTCACGTCCGTTTCCGAGGACAAGCAGGGGGCGCTCCGCGCCTTCCCCGTCCAGGTTGACGGCGACTACATCGGCGACGAGACCGCCGTCGAGCTCCGCGCCGCTCCCGGCGCCCTCACGATTATCGCCTGATCCGCCGGGCGGGATTGCCCACCACGGTGGTCCCTGGCTCGACGTCTCGGGTAACGACCGCGCCGGCGCCGACGGTTGCGCCCCGACCAATCCGCACGCCGCCAAGAACGGTCGCGCCCGACCCGATCGAGGCACCGCGCTCGACCGTCGTCGCCAGCAGCTCCCAGTCGTCCTCGCTCTGCGGCGCCCCCGTCTCATCGGTCGCCCGCGGGTGCTTGTCGTTGACGAAGGTGACCCCATGTCCGATGAAGACCTCGTCCTCGATCCGCACCCCCTCGCAGATGAAGGTGTGACTCTGGATCTTGCAAGCCACCCCGACCTCCACCCCGCGCTGGATCTCGACGAAGGTACCTACCCGGCTGCGGGAGCCGATCCGGCAGCCGTAGAGGTTGGTGAAGGCGTGGATGACGACGTTCTCTCCCAGCGAGACGTCATCGAGCTGACGGGTATCGGCGACACGCATCGCAAGTCCAACGTTCGGCAGCCCCGCCCGCTTTCTCGAAAGCTCGTCGCGGCCACGCAAGCAACCGGGTCCTTTTCTCGTTCTACTCACATGCCGTCGATCGTGATCGCCGACAGCGAAGAGATGCAGGACCGCATCGCCGCCGCCCTAGCAGGCCATGGCCTACGCCCTTCCGCCCAGATCAGCGCTCCAGGCGATCTTTTCGGCTGGGTCATCGACCTTTTCACGACCCTCGTCTTCGTCTGCAACGTCGACGAGCCGCGGGAGATGGCCGATCTCCGCCGCCTCTGCCGCCAAACGCGACCGGCAGCGACCGTCGTTATCTCCCCTCCCTCGACGGGAACCGGCGTCCGCCGCGCCCTCGACGCCGGCGCCGACGCCCTGGTCTTCGACTCCGAGCTGGAGCTGACGCTGGCGGCGGCGATCCACGCGGTCGCCAGCGGCCAGTCGGTCGTCCCCCGCAAGCTCCGCGCCAGCGTCGAGCGGCCCTCTCTCTCCCATCGCGAGCTGCAGGTCCTCTCGCTGGTCCGCCTCGGCCTCACCAACGCCGAGATCGCCCAGCGCCTTTTCCTCGCCGAAAGCACCGTCAAGAGCCATCTCTCTTCCGCCTTCACGAAGCTCGGTGTCCACTCACGCCGGGAAGCGATAACGGTTCTCGGCGACCTGGAGCGAACGCCGGCATGACCGCGCGCGTACCGTTCACCCGCCTCGACAACGACAACCCGGAGCTCCTCGCCGAGCTCCTGGAGGTCGTCGCCCGAGTGGCGGGCGAAGCGGCGTTCACCCTTGGTGAGGAGGTGGAGGAGTTCGAGCGCGAGTTCGCCGCCTGGTGTGAGACCGAGCACGCCGTCGGTGTCTCCTCCGGCACCGCCGCGCTCGAGCTGGCGCTGCGCGGCCTCGGCATCGGCCCGGGTGACGAGGTGATCCTCCCCACCAACAGCTTCATCGCTACGGCGGAGGCGGTCTCCGCCACCGGCGCGATGCCGCGCCTGGTCGACGTCGAGGAGTCGACCGCGCTGCTGACGGCGGAGACGGTCGAGCCGGCGCTGTCCCCGTATACGCGCTGCATGATCCCGGTTCACCTCTACGGCCGCAGCGTCGACATGGAGCCGCTGCTGGCCCTGGCTCGGAAGCGGGGCATCCTCGTCGTCGAGGACGCCTGCCAGGCGCACGGTGCCCGCTATCGCGGTCGCCCTGTGGGTTCGTTCGGAGACGCCGGCTGCTTCAGCTTCTACCCGACGAAGAACCTCGGCGCCTGGGGCGACGGCGGCGCCGTGGTGACTCGCAGCTCGAACCTCGCGGAGCGGATCCGAATCCTGCGCTCGCACGGTGAGGCGAAGCGCCACCGGCACGAGGTTCCGGCGCGGACCGACCGTCTCGACGGGCTCCAGGCCGCGATCCTTCGCTGCAAGCTCGAGCGCCTAGGGGCGACAAACCGTCGCCGCCGCCTCGCCGGCATCGTCCTGCGGCAGGCGCTGGCCGACAGCGAGGTGACGACGCCGCCGCCGGCAGCGACCGACGGCGACCATGTCTTCCACCTCTTCGTCGTTCGCTCCCCCGAGCGCGACCGACTGCGCGACCACCTCGGTGCCGGCGGCATCGCCAGCGCCATCCACTACCCGCAGCCGATCCACCTGCAACCCGCCTACGCGGGCCTAGGCATGGAGCCAGGCAGCCTGCCGGTCGCCGAGCGGCTGGCGCTGGAAAGCTGCTCGCTGCCGATCTTCCCCTCGATCGAAGCGCGGGAGATCGAAATGATCTCGGCGGCGGTCGCGAGCTTCAAGCCGCGCCTTTCCCGTGAATCACAGCGGGCAGCGTGAGCACGAGGATCCTCGCGTTCAGCAGCAGCGAGCGACGCTCCACGTACTCGGTGTCGAGCTCGATCATCTGCCGAAAGGTCAGCAGGCTCCGCCCCCGTACCTGCCATAGCCCGGTGATCCCCGGCCGCACCGCGAAGCGGCGGAACGCTTCTGGCGGGTAGCGATCGACCTCGTACTGGATCGGCGGGCGTGGCCCGACCAGCGACATCTCGCCCTTCAGCACGTTCCACAGCTGCGGCAACTCGTCGATGCTGGTCCGGCGCAGGAACGAGCCGACGCGGGTCAGCCGGGCGTCGTTGCGGAGCTTCGTCATCGGCCGCCCACCGGCACCGCGATCGATCATCCGCTCGACGTGCGCCCGGTGAGTGTCGGCGCAAGTTCCCGTTTGCATGGTGCGGAACTTGGCGACCGCGAACGGCTGCAGATTCCGCCCCAGGCGCCGCTGCCTGTAGAGCGCGGGCCCGGGCGAGTCGAGCCTGATGACGAGCGCCACGATAAGCATCAGCGGCGCCAGCGCGACCAGCAGGAGCACGGCGCCAAGGAGGTCGAGCAGGCGAATCGAGCGCTCCGTGACGGGCGAGATCCGAGCGACCCTGGGTTGAACCAGCCACTGGGCGACGTCGGTCAAGCGGCGACCCCGGTGGAGGCATGAGTGGCGAGCCGCTCGATCACGTAGTCCTGTTGGCGCTCGGAGAGATCCGGGAACAGCGGCAACAGCACCACCTCGTGCGCGGCAGCCTCGGTGTGCGGGAGGTCAACCGCGGAATCGCGGTAGGCCCCCTCGAGGTGGATCGCCATCACCCCGCGCCGGGTGGCGATCCCGTTGCGCAGGAGCGCCCGCATCAGACCCTCCGCCCCGCCGTGTACGTGCGGACCGACCCGGACCGGGTAGGACTGCCAAGTGCGCAGGGCGTAGTCGGGTTCGTGCGGAACTTCGATCGCCGGGACCGCCGCCAGCGCCTCCGAATAGCGGTGGGCGAGGCGCCGCCGTTCCGCCAGGACGGTGTCGAGAACGTCGAGCTGGCGCAAGCCGACAGCGGCCTGCAGATCGGTCATCCGCGCGTTCCAGCCACGCTCGGGGTAGTGCTCGATGACGACGTCGCGGGCAGTGTGCCGGGCCAGGGCCGACTGGTCCATCGCGTGCTGGCGCAGTCGCCGCAGGCGCGCCGCCATATTGCGGTCGTGGACCGCGATCATGCCGCCCTCGCCGCAGGTGATCACCTTGCGCGGATGGAAGGAAAAGCAGGCGAGCGGGCCCAGCGAACCCACCGGCCGCCTCCTGTGCAGGGCGCCGATCGCGCACGCCGCGTCCTCGACGAGGACCAGGCCATGGCGTTCGGCGAGGGCGAGGAAGCTGTCCATGTCCGCCGGTAGGCCGAGCTGGTGAACGGGCATCACCGCCTTGGTCAGTGGCGTCAGCCGCCTCTCCACGTCCGCCGGGTCGAGGTTGTAGGTCAGCGGATCGACGTCGGCGAAGACCGGCGTCGCTCCGCACTGCCAGACCGCGTTGGCGGTGGCGATGAAGGACAGCGAGGGAACGATCACCTCGTCCCCGGCACCGACCCCTGACGCGTACAACGACAGCTGCAGGGCCGTCGTGCAGCTCGCCGTGGCGACTGCGTCGAGGGCGCCGATGCGACGGGCGAAGACCTGCTCGAACTCCTCCACGCGCGGCCCCTGCGTCAGCCAGCCCGAGGCGATCACCTCGGCCACGGCCTCGGCCTCGCCGCCACCGAACCAGGGCCGGGCAAAGGGGACCTCGATCACGACGAGCGCTCCGAGGACACCATTGCGCCTGCCGGGATATAGCCCTCGTCCCTGGTCGCGCGCCACCAGGCGACCAGTCGCGCCAGGCCCTCTTCGAGGCCGATCTCCGCGCGGAAGCCGAGCGCGTCCTCGGCGGCGCTGGTGTCGGCGAGTCGCCGGCTGACGTCGTTGACCTTCCGCGCCGGGCCGTGTTCGACCGGAAGATCGGAGCCCATCGCCCGCAGCAACCCCTGCGCCAGCTCGGTGAGGCTCGTCTCGACACCACCGGCGACGTTGAGCACCGCGCCGGTGAGGTCCGACTCGGCGGCGAGGACGTTGGCGCGGGCGACGTCGGGAACGCAGACGAAGTCCATCGTCTGCCTGCCGTCGCCGAAGATAAGCGGCGGCTTGCCTTCGGCGATCCGCTCCATCCAGCGGATCAGGACCTCGGTGTAGGCACCGTGAGCGTCCATTCGCGGCCCGTAGACATTGAAGTAGCGAAGCGCGACGTAGTCGAGGCCGGTCATCGCTCGGTAGCTGCGCAGCAGCCCCTCGCCGAACGTCTTGGCGGCGCCGTAGAGGGTGTCGTTGGCATAGGGGTGGTGCAGCTCAGCGGTGGGGAACTCTTCGGCCATCCCGTAGACGGAGGCCGAGGAAGCGGCGACCAGCTTGCGGACCTCGGCCTTTGCGGCCGCCTCGACGACGTTGAAGGTGCCGTCGACCAGGACCTCGTGGGCCAGCCTTGGTTCCTCCGCGCACTGGGTGATCCGGATCGCTGCTTGGTGGAAGACGACGTCGATGCCCTCCGTCAGCTCGCCGACGAGCGCCCGGTCGCGAACGTCTCCCTCGACCACGGTGACGTTGCCGTTCTCCTCCGCCCAAGCGAGGTTCTCGCGCCGGCCGCGCGTGAAGTCGTCGAGAACGACGACCTCGCCGGCGCCACGCTCGACCAGCCGGTCGGCGATGGTCGAGCCGATCGTGCCGGCGCCACCGGTGATGAGAATCCGCTCGCCGGCAAGCCGGCTCTGTCGAGATCGGTTCTTTGCCGGGTCTTCTTGATCTGGTCGCATCGCCGTCCTCTGGTCGGGGTCTCGGGACACCAACGAACGACCGGGCAAGATCTTTTCGGGCAGGATTTGGGCGATTGCGGCGCGCAGATCGTGCGACGAGGCCGGGAACCAGGTGCGCAGGGCGATCAGGTAGGCAATCCCACCGACGATCCCCACCGCCGCCATGTGCGGCAACGCCGAGACCTCGGCGCCGCTCAGCCACAGGTCCACCGGCACGCCTACCGCGACGAGCGACGCAGAAGCGACGGTCGCCGGCATCACGTCCCGCCACAGCACCGCGATCGGGCTGGGCACGTCTCCCCTCAGGAGCACGACGTAGGCGACGGCAGTGAAGACCGCGTGCACCACCGAGCCGGTGATCGCCACCGCGGCGATACCCAGCGGGGCCACCGCCACCACCGCACCGATGTAGACGAAGAAGTGAGCCACCCCGTAGCCGAGCACCGCGCGAGCCCGCCCCTCGGCCATCAGCGCCGAGCCGCAGGCATTGGTCATCAGCGCCGCGGCGCCGCCGAGGACGAGTATCTGGGTCGGCAGCACCGCCCGCTCCCAGGTCGAGCCGAACAGCCAGGGAACGAGCACCGGCGCCAGCAGCAGGAGCAACGCCAGCAACGGGAACAGGACCACGGCCTGCAACTGGACCATCCGCTGGCGCAGCGCCAGCAGCTCCTGCACGTTCGTCGTACGCGACAACACCGGAAAGGCGATCTGGACCATGGCGACGGCGACCTTGCTCTGATATTCGACCGCCAGCTGGTAGGCCCGCCAGTAGAAGCCCGCCTGCGCCGGGCCGAGCACGGAGCCGATCACGGCGTAGTCGCCGTTGCGGAACCCCGTCCAGGCCACCGTCGCCAGCGCTGCCGGTCTGCCGTACGGCAGCAGGTCTCGCGCCGCGCCGGGATGCCAGCGCGGCAGCGGCACCGACACGAAGACGAGCGCCAGGACGAGCACCGCCGCCATGCCCGTCATGCCGCCGAAGACGAGCGCCGGGGCGTCGAGGCCCGCAAACGCCAGGGCCAGCGTGGCCAGGGCACGGACCGCTCCCTGGGAGACGTCGAGGATGCCGATCCGGCGAAAGTCGAGGCGCCGGCGCAGCACCGCCAGCGGGATCGCGTAGACGGCGCCGAAGAGGAAGTACGGAGTCGTCGCGATGACCAGCAGTTCAGTTTCCTGGCCGAACAATGGCCCGACGAGCAGCACCGCCAGCGCTACCGTCACTGCGGCGAGGGCGAGGCTGGTGGCGAGGGTCAGGACGAGGCCCGACTGCAGGTGGTCGCGGCCGACCTCGCGCCGCTGCACGAGCGCCCCCCCGACCCCTTCCATCGGCATCGTCACGGCCAGCTCCTGGACGATCACGACGACGGCGAAGATGCCGAACGCCGCCGGCGGAATCAGCCGCGCCAGCACCACCATCACGGCGAAGAGCATCAGCTCGATCGCCACCCGCGCGTAGGCGATCCAACGCAACCCTCCGGCGGCCGCCTGGGTGAGGTCGTCAGTGGAACGGGCGCTCATCGCGCGCGCTCAGAGCTCGCGGATCACCCGCGCCGGGTTGCCGGCAGCGATCACTCCGGCCGGGATCGGCCCGACGACGACGGAACCTGCGCCGATAACGGCATCCGATCCGATCGTCGACCCTTTGAGGATCCGCGCCCCCATCCCGACGAAGACGTTGTCGCCGATCTCGACCCGGGCCAAACTTGGCTGTCCGGTCTTACGACGGCGAGGATCGAGGTCGTGGAAGTTGCTGTCGAAGATCTCGACATGGGCACCGAAGAGACCATCGCGGCCGATCCGGATCCCGGCACCGGCGCACTTCAGCAGCAGGTTGTTGTTGAACTCGGTGCGGTCGCCGACCTCGATCCGGGATCGCTCGTCGCTGACCTCGACGTGGCAGTAGCCGCTGTAGAACAGCGGTGAGGCCTTCCAGCCGAACTGCACCCCCTCCCCCAGGACGACCTCACCGGGGCCGACGAAGAGGACCGGCTGCAGGAGCAGCGGCGAGCCGGTGACTCGCCGGCAGGTCGAGAGGAGCTGGTATTTGCGCACCCGCGGCCTCTGGACCAGGCCCTCGATCGCCGGTCGCAGGTAGCGGCGTCCCAGCCGGCGCGATATCGACGTTCCCCCGGCAGCGGTCATATTCCCTGTACCCGCCAGCGCCGGTAGTTGATGTGACTGCGCAGCCTGTGGGCGGCGCCGGTGGCGAGGAACGGCAGGAACCACAGCGAGCGGCCGGCGCCGAGGCGGCGGCGCAACCCCAGGCCCCACCACTCCCGCAGCCACTGCGCATCCGGGTAGGCATCGAGAGCAAAAGCGACGAACCGCTCGGCCGACTCCACCGCGTCGGCGTCGCCGCGATCGTAGGCGCGGCTGGCCTGCCAGAGCGCCTGCCGCGCCAGCTTGCGAGTGACGATCGTGCGCAGGCGCTCGACGCCGAGCAGCCGGTCGTCAGCATCGGCGAAGAACTCCTCGAACGCCCCCAGGCGTTCTTTTAGGTCGGTGACCGCACCCTCTGCACCGCCCAGCATCTCGCGCAGCATGCTGTCGGGGTGGGCTCGGTACAGCGCCTGGGCGGCGCCGCTGACGTAGCCGACGTCGGAGACCGCCGCCACCCGCAGCCACATGTTCAGATCGCCGGCGTGGTGGCAGGTCGGGTTGTAGCCGCCGACCCGGCGCTGCACCGAGGTGCGGACGACGACCTCCGGCGAGGAGATGCAGTTATGGCCTGCCCGGCAGCGCTGCCGGATCCACTCCCTCCCCGGCCATACCGTCGTCCCCCGCCAGCGCTCGGTGACGCGCGGCAGCGGCCGACCGGACTCGAAGTAGGGCGCATGCCCGTAGACCATGCCGACAGCGGGCCTCGCCCCCATCACCTGCGTCGCCCGCCACAGGGCCGCGGGCACGAGCATGTCGTCGGCCGAGAGCAGGACGACGTAGTCGCCGTCGGCGGCCCACTCCAGGCCCTCGTTCGCGGTCGCGGCCAGCCCCCGGTTCTGCAGATGGCGCCGGTACTCGACTCGCCGATCACCGCGCATGATCGCGGCCGCCACGGCCGGCGTCTCGTCGGGAGAGCAGTCGTCGACGATCAGCACCCGCACGTTGACGCCCTCCTGGCGCAGGACGCTCTCGACGCAGCCCTGCAGCATCCCCGCGTAGCCGTAGCAGGGAACGATGACCCTGACCAGCGCCCTCACGTCACCAGCTCCTTCGGGGTGCGGGCGGCGACGGCGGCCAGCAGAATCCGCTCGACCTGGGCGCCGCTTTCCTCCCAGGAGATCGTCTCGACGCTGCCGGCGGCGGACTTTGCCGCCGCCTCTCGCTGCCGGCGCGGAACCGAGACCAGTCGCGACAGGGCCTCCGCCAGCGCAAAGGGCGTCGCCCAGGCGTAGGCGACTTGGTCGTTGTCGAGCACGAGGCGGTTGTGCTCGGCCTCGTTGACGACCGGAATGCAGCCGCAGGCGAGCATCTCGTGCGGGACCAGCGACACGTTCGTCGCCGAGAGGACGATGCCGGCGATGCAGCGGCGGTAGAGCGCCCCCAGCTGTGCCGGTGCAAGCAGGCCGTGGTCGGTGACCGCGAACGGAAGGTCGCGGGGGCGCTCGCCATAGGTGTGGATCTCGACCTCGGGATGGCGAGCGGCGAAGAGGTCGAGGGCGACCACGACGAGCTCGTGCGCCCGCCGCGGGGTCGAGGGACGGCAGAACCAGCAGACGCCGGAGCGCTCGCCGGCATCCTCGAAGGCGTAGCAGTCGCGATCGACCCCGAAGTCGAAATGGTCGGCCGGCATCCCGTAGTCGCGCCGCAGCAGCTGGGCCAGCCAGCGGCCCGCGGTGACGCCGTGAAAGCCGAACCGGTAGGTCGCCTCGGCGAGCAGGGCGATGCTGCCGGCGGGATGGAAGGAGGGCTCGAAGTCCTGGACGAAGTAGCAGCGCACGCCCTTCGCCGGCGAGGCAAGCACCGGGTAGGCCGTCTCCCAGCTGGTCGCGAAGACGACGTGAGCGTCGTCGATCCCGGCGGCGAGGTCGCGCACCTCGGCTTCGACCCAGGGCCACCAGGCGCGGATCGTGCGGCGGTGCTGGTCGATCTCCCAGCCGTGCCGATCGTTGACGTACAGGGTGCAGTCGTGCCCGGCGCGCTCGAGGGCGGCGACCATCCGGAACATCGTCGTGTGGCCACCCGAACCCTCTCCCGCCGGCCCGCAGACCCAGGCGACCCTGAGCGGCTCGCCGCTGCGCCACGGCAACAGCTCGGGTGGCACTCGGCCCATCGCGGCGATCTCAGAGGCGCGGGCGAGATCCTCGCGGGAGACGGGAAGGCTGCCGTAGCCGGGCGGGTCCAGGGCCTCCGTCGCCCGCGCCAGCAGGCGGACTGCCACTCCCGAGGGGCCTTCGCGCCGCAACAGCCGGCCGGTCTGACGAGCTCGCTCAGCGACGCTGGGCCGGCTCATGGCGGCCCCGGCTTGACGCAGAGGAAGATTTCCTCCTCGCCGAACTGGTCGTCCTGTTCGCGTCGCAAGCCGAGGCGACGGATCGCCCGCGCGTCGAACTGTTCCAGGTAGTTCTCCACCCGCACCGCGAAGCCCGCCTCGTACAGGCGGTCGCGGTAGTCGCGCCCGTAGCGCCTGAGGTGATCGCTCTGGCCGAAGACGCGTTCGCGCTCCCACGGGGTGACGATCGCCGGGTCTTCGAGCGTGTCGGCACGGCGGCGGTCCACCGGTGACATCAGGATCGCCCAGCCGCCCGGCCTGAGGACCCGGTAGATCTCCGCCAGCGCCCGGCGGTCGTCCTCGACGTGCTCGAGCACGTGGTTGCAGATCAGGTAGTCGAAGCCGTCGGTGTCGAACGGCAGGGCCATCACATCGATCTCGAAATCGGCCAGCGCCGGGTTGATGTCGCCGGTGACGTAAAGCAACCCGCCCGTCCGCGCCAGCCGCCGCCGCAGCGCGTACTCCGGGGCGATGTGCAGCATCGTGCCGGGGCGTTCGTAGAGATCCGTCTCCCTTTCGAGGAACAGCGAGAGCAGGCGATGGCGCTCCAGTGCCCCGCACCCCGGGCATCTCGCCTGCGAGCGCCCGCGGTGCGGCAGGAAGCGCGAGAAGGTCGAGTCGCAGCAGGGGCATTCGACCTGGTCGCCTCGGTAGCGGACGCCGCGAATCGCTCCCAGCAGCGCCTGGCGGCGCGGCGCCCCCGGCGCCAGTCTCAGCAGCGTCTGCGGTTGGGCTCCCACACCAAGGGAAACGGGCCACGGGATCGCTCCCTTCCGCACAAGTTCGCCTCGAAGCCGGCCGTTGGTCTCGCGGAACATGGATCCTCGCCTGCTCGTCATCTCGCCGGTCCGCAACGAGTCCGCGCACCTCGAGCGCGTCGCCCGGGCAATGGCCGCCCAGACGCGCCCGCCCGACCTCTGGCTGCTCGTCGACGACCACTCCGGCGACGGCACCTACGAGCTCGCCGAGCGCCTCGCCGGTGAGATCCCCTTCATCGAGGTGCTGAGGGCTCCCGAGCAACCACTGCCCGACCCCCGCGACCGCCTCGCCTCCGCCGCCGCCCCGCGCGCCTTCAACTTCGGGCTGAGCAGCGTCGACCGCCGGGCCTTCACCCACATTGCCAAGCTCGACGGCGACATCGAGCTGCCGGCGGAGTACTTCGAGCGCATCCTCGGCGAGTTCGCCGCAAACCCGAAGCTGGGCATGGCCGGCGGGCTGCGCAACGAGCTGGTGCACGGCAAGTGGCGACTGGAGCGGATCCCCACCGAGCACCACGTCAACGGCGCCCTCAAGTGCTACTCGCGCCAGTGCTTCGAGGCGATCGGCGGCATCGAAGAGCGACTCGGCTGGGACACGATCGACGAGACGGTGGCCCGCATGCGCGGCTTTCGCACCCGCAGCTTCGAGAGTCTGGTCGCCGTTCACCACCGGCCCTGGGCAAGCGCCGACGGGACGCTGCGAGGCCGGGCTCGCTACGGAGCCGCCGCCTACATCGTCCACTTCCCGACCTGGTGGGTGGCGCTGCGCTCGCTCAAGGTGGCGGCGGCGCGGCCGGAGGTGCTCTCCGGCCTGGCCTTCCTCTACGGCTACGTCCGCGCGGCGCTGCGACGGACACCGCGGGTCGAGGACGGGGAGTTCCGGCGCGCGGTCCACAGGGAGATCCGCGGCCGCGTCGCCGGCAGGCTGCCCCTCGCCTCGCGACTCACGCCCGGCTGATGTGCGGCATCGCCGGGCAGGCGCGAGCCGGCGGCGGCGCCGTCGAGCGGGACGTGATCGCGCGGATGTGCGCCGCCCAGGAGCACCGCGGGCCGGACTCGAGCGGCATCCACCTCTCGCCAGGAATCGGCCTTGGCATCCGCAGGCTGCGGGTGATCGACCTCGAGACCGGCGACCAGCCCGTCTACAACGAGGACCGCTCGGTCGCGGTCGTCCTCAACGGCGAGATCTACAACTACGAAGAGCTGCGGCAGCAGTTGCTGAGGAGAGGACACAGGCTCAGCGGCAAGGGCGACACCGAGGTGATCGCACACCTCTACGAGGAGCACGGGATCGAGTGCGTCTCCCGGCTGCAGGGAATGTTCTGCTTCGCCCTCTGGGACAGCCGCCACCGGCTACTGCTGCTGGCCCGCGACCGGGTCGGCAAGAAGCCGCTCTTCTACAGCTTTCGTGGCGGCGTGCTCAGCTTCGCCTCCGAGCTGCGGGCGCTGATCGAGGACCCCGAGGTTCCGCGCCAGCTCGACTGCGAGGCGATCGACGCCTACCTCGCCTACGGCTACGTCCCCGGGCCGATGAGCATCTACCGCGGCGTCCGCAAGCTGCCTCCTGCCCACCGCTTGGTCTACCAGGAGGGTGCGATCGCCAGCGAGCGCTACTGGCGCCTCGACTACTCGGTCAAGCGCCCGGTGAACGACCTCCGAGAGCTGCACGAGGAGATCCGCGCCTGCCTGCGCGCCAGCGTCGCCCGCCGGATGGTGGCCGACGTCCCCCTCGGGGCCTTCCTGTCCGGGGGGATCGACTCCTCCGCCGTCGTCGCGGCGATGGCCGAGCAATCGAGCCAGCCGGTGAAGACGTTCTCGATCGGCTTTGCCGACGAGGCCGTCAACGAGCTCCCCCGCGCCCGCCTTGTCGCCGACCGCTTCGCCACCGACCACCACGAGCTGATCGTCGAGCCGGATGCCGTCGAGCTGCTCCCCAAGCTCGCCCGCCACTACGGCGAGCCCTTCGGCGACCACTCGGCGCTGCCGTGCTTCTACCTCGCCGAGATGGCCCGCCGGCACGTCACCGTGGCACTCAACGGCGACGGTGGCGACGAGAGCTTCGGCGGCTACCAGCGCTACACCTCGAACCTGCTGGCGGCGCGCCTGGAACGGCTGCCGGCGCCGCTGCGCCGCGCGATCGCCGCGACCGCTGGGAGAGTTGGGGGCGGCGTCGGAACAGAGAGCCGGCCTCGCCGGGCACTGCGCTTCGCCGGACGCCTGGCCGGCCGACCCCAGGAGCGCTACCTGCGCCAGGTGAGCATCTTCGATGCCGAGGAGCGCCAGGCGCTCTACACGCCAGAGCTCGCCCGCATGACCGCCGCTGCCGCCACCGACGACGTCCTGCTGCGGCCCTGGCGCGAAGCCGGCGGCGCCGGACTCCTGGACCAGCTGCTCGAGGTCGACACGACGGTCTATCTCCCCGGCGACCTGCTGGCGAAGATCGACATCGCGACGATGGCATTCTCCTTGGAGGCGCGCTCACCCCTGCTCGACCCCGAGATGATGGAGATGGCGGCATCGATCCCCGCCGTGCACAAGGCGCGCGGCCTACAGCGCAAGATCGCCCTGCGAGGCGCTCTACGCGGCTGGCTGCCGGATGCGATCCTCGACGGGCCAAAGCGAGGCTTCGAGCTGCCCGTGGCCCGCTGGCTGCGCACCGACCTCGCCCCGTTCACCCGCGAGGTCCTACTGGACCGCGAGAGCACCAACCGCGGCTGGACCCGGCCGGGCGCGGTAGCGGCATTAATAGACCAACACGTCGCCGGCACCGCCGATCACGGCCGCAAGCTGTGGTCGCTGCTGGTGCTGGAGCTGTGGGCCTCATCGGTATCCCCAGCAAATAGCTGACGCCGAGGCGCGAGCCTGGCACGCGAACCACGTTTTATCCGGCCGGGACCAAGGCTGCCCGAAGCGAAGCACCCGTGAGGGGCACATCAGCCCTGCCCGGCAGGTCAACCGTTAGGTCACCACTCCACCGCTGGCCCGCCTTCTTGCGGAGATCGAACCGGGCGCTGCCGGTAAACGGAGCCGGCGGACGAACAGTCGCAGTCCGCAGGTGTCGGTCGTACGTAAAGCCCCCTCCGGGCATCCACAAGCTCGTGAATCTCTCGATCGAGGTGCCATTGCTGTATTCCGACATTGAGGCGGCGATTTGCGTGGCGGCTCCAGGCCTCCGATTGCTGATGCTCATTTCCGGGCCCAGGGCCGGGTTCCGAACGTAGAGAGCGGCACCTCGCGACCGCCCTGAAAATCCTTCGGAAGAACTGCCACCACAAAAGCCCGATATCCAATAGTCGATATTCCCCGGGACGGTCGTTGCTTCGGCGGTCGTGTATCCCTCCTCGCCGTGGAAGTCGATCGTTCCTTCGTAATTGCCGGAGTCGAAACGGATCGCTCTCTCACCACAGGGGACGGTGGTTGCATGATTGGAGCGGTGAAAGGTGACCGAGATTTCGCCCAGCTCACCGAGGTCCGACTGGATCGAGGTTTCGGTCACGACAGCCGGGATTTTGTAGGTCACACCCTTGCCCTTGGCGGAAGCACTGATCAGCAGGGCGCCCGAGCGGTCGCCGCGGGGCGGAATGCCGACCATGTAGAGGATGTAACCGTTGCTGGCCGCTAGCCGGAACGCACCCGGGACAGGTAGCGGTCCCTTCGCAGCAGCACGAAACTGCGCCGAGGCCGAGCCAATCGCAGGGCCAGCCGTCAGCATGGCCACGCAGAGCAGCGCACAGAAAACGGCCAAGCGTGAGAGGCGCCGGAAGGCGGCATGCGACTCAGCCATGGCGAGGCCCATTGGTGCGAACGATGATTGGTTCGGGTTCGGCGCTGCCGCTGGCAAAGCTGTGGTCCGGTCCTTCCCAGGTCATGAGGACGTTGATCCGTTCGCCGTCGCGAAAGTATGCCAACCGATTGCGGTGATCGATGAAGGTGCCCGGTACACGCACCCGGAACCTTGCTCCACCTCTCGCGTTGGTCCTTCCACCCTGGAAGGACCGCCCGCCGCAGCTGTCTTCGCAGATGGCGGTGGGAAGAAACGAGACCTGAGTCACGCCCTTGCCTGGGAAGCCCGCGATTCGAATGGTCTCGAAATGCCCAGGCCGCAGGCGGCCGTCGGTAATAACCCTTGGCTCCACTCCCTCCAGCCTGCGTCCCTCTGCGGAGCCTGCGCCAGCGACCGCGAGCAAGTAGATGCCCATCACCGGCATAATTAAGAGAACATTCCCCGCCGACCTCATCGCCACAGGCTATATCAGGACAACTTCCACAATTGCGTACATCACTGAGTACTATGGGGCTGATGCGCGCGCGGTCGGCCCTCCTCCTTTTTGCTGTGACCTTGCTGCTCCTCCTTGCCCCCGCCGCGGGAGCTAACTGCATCAAGAGGAACAGCGTAAGGATCGCGACGGGGATAAGCCCCAATGGTTGGGGCTGGACCGTCGATGGATCAATCGGCAACAACGGCAACAACTGCCGCGAATGGCTATTTGGCATGGACTTCGATCTGCAGGGCGCGACGCATTGGGGTTGGGCAACGGGGATCCCCGTTGGCGGGCACCTCAGCCGACGCTTCGAGATCGAGGCTTCCGACGACCTCCTGGAAGACGGCACGAACCGTGTCTTCAGCGGAACCGTCAACGGCGAGGTCACGAAGATCGCGCTCACCCTGAGTAACAACATGCATCTAGCGATCCGCCCAAAATCGCCCCCGCCGCAACTGCGCCGCAAAGTCGTCTGGCTGCGCAACGTCCGCTACTTCGTCGAGTACTATCCGCCGGACGGTTTTGTGACCGGAGTCGCGACGTTCAATGCCTCCGGCCAGCTCCTGTATCGCGACAAAAGCTTCGGAGAGGCCTTCTAGCGCTCCGGAGCCCAGAAGCCAAGTGCGAAACTTGCGTCTTCGGTCATCATCACGGAGTACACCCAGTCCGTTCTACCTGCATTCCAGAGTTTTCCTCTTCCGTGGGGACAACGGTAGGGACGGGTTGTGAATCCGCCTCTCGGACCGGCTGTTTTACCCGCCGCGCGGGCCAGCCCAAGGGCAACCTCTCTGACCATCTGCCGTTGTGGGACGCTGGCAGTCTGAGTCGCAACGCTGGTTCGAAACCAGCCGTGCCCATCAGGTTTCCCTTTGCAGAGCCAAGAATCGGAGGGTGGTTCAAACCACGTCCCAAATCTGGCTCTACAGCTCGATTCGCTAAAACCAAGCGACTCGCTTCGCTTAGGGAAATCCATAAGTCAATTGTTGATGTCAATCTCTATAAAGTGACGCTAGCCCCATGTTCCCTGCCTTCGGCGATATCAACCCTCCCACGCCAACGACCATTGCAGTCGTCATTGTCGTCTGTCTAGGCTTGATCCTCGTAGGAGCGACAAAGCTTGGGGTCACCCTCATCGTCGTCTTTGTAGCTATATCTCTCATTCAATTTCTCCTCAGTAGATGGAGTTAGCGCAGGTCGTTCCAAGTTCGGACCTATGCCGCGTCAGCAGGTATATGCGTAGAGGCACCCTTTTCCCCTCGAACATATGCTCGAACCGAGCGCGTGAGCAAAGCAACTAGTTGCATGGCACTCAAACCAAGCACCGTAGCTTCGCTTAAAGCCATGCCATTTGGATCTTGAAGCACCCAGACCACGTAAGCCTCCAGCGCGATCATCCCTACGAGCAACCAATATGCCACCCGCGCCCCAGCCATCAGCAGCAATGCAAGCGATACGGTAAGTCCAAGCCAAAGCAAGGGCACCGTGACTGACTCAATCGTTGAGGCTCCGCACTTTGCAAGGACGCATACACAAAATACCCATACGGCAAAGGGAGGCTTAGCTATGAACGGGTTCCGCATTTGTTTAGCTCTTAATTCTCATATATCCACACTTTCTCATCCCACTTGCGCATGTGTATCTCCTGAAATCCGTTGGGATATACCCATACTTGCATTGCTCGGGTCGCCCAGGGCTTCGGAACTCCAGGAAGGCCCGGGTCTGGAACGACCCAGACGTGCAATTTGAAATGACACCAAACCGTTAGATGTTTACCGCTCCCCTTTACGACTTTACTTGGCCCCACAAAGTCCGTATTAATAATATCGATGTTCGTACTCAACGTAAATGGAAAGTCGATATCTCCAGAACAAGTGATCGTAGTTCCAGCTATCCACTCGACCGAGCTGGTTTCCCGCTTGAAGGCAGCGTCGTGCATCCGTACTTCATATGCCTTGCAAGTATCAGGGTGACACTTGCTCATATCTACCTCGAAGATGCGAGTTTTGCTGGCACTTGCGGGCGGTGCCTGTCCACTTGAGTCTTTTCCGATAGCCAGTAGACGCCTGACTTCTCCAGAGGTAAGCGACTCACCAACGGTTGGGGGAAATGGATCGCGAAAGGGCGTGCCGGGGTCTCCTTGTTCTTCTTCCAAGGCGGGTTCAACCACCGTCACGACGGCATAGCCGACTTCGAATGCCTGGCCGGCTACAACCGGATAGACGTAGTTTGAGCTTTTATGCGCCACAGTGAGAACTAGATTCGAACCGTCAGTGACGTCGAGCTGCGTCGGAACGGCTTTGCCGGTGGCGTCATGGGCTGGTTCCGCGCTGATCGAAAGCGCCACCGTTCCGTCTTCGTACACCATCTCAGCGTGTTCGGCATCGAGCTGACGCAGTTCCTGTTCAGGCGGAACGTTTACATGCCATTCGAATTTTTCAGGGCTGGTCAGTTCTCGAATCGCCTGGAAGGCAAAGACGCCATTGAATTCCGGCCTGACACTGGTATCGACGCCAGCCAACACGGATGACGACACCGCAGCCACTCCATTAGCAATTTCTAGATCACTGGGCTGCTGCCCAGTGGGAGTGAATTCCACCGTATCCGTCGCACCTTCCAAGGTGACGGCTCCAGTGCTTGGATCAATGCTGGTCGCCACTGGGACGCCGGTGCTTTTCAGCGTCCCTTCCTGTTCTTCGAGTCCCGGATTGTCTCCAGCTGTAATTACTGCCGGTTCAAGGACTTCAGGAGTCGGAGCAACTGGGGACAACGATGGGACTGCTGGCTGCTCATCCGTTTCTTCCGCCGCTTCGAGAAGATCAATGGCTTCTCCAGCGGATATCTCGCCGTCCGGATTCACACGAATCGTCCACGATCGGCTTGCTTTGTTCCCTCGCAGGTCTTCAGCTTTCAGCTGAATCACGTGAGTTCCACCCGACAGTTCTGAGACGTTCGAAGCCAAGGAGAGAGACGTGGAGCATCCATATTTTGCAGTGCCCTGACAGGATGCGGTGGGTCCGACAGGTACTCCGTCAACCAGGAATTCGGCTTTTTTTACTCCGAGATCATTGTCAAAGATTTTCTGGGTCAGGTTGTAGTTGTCGTTGTTCAGCCACCCCCCAGGTCCACTAACCGTTGAGATTAATGACGGGTCATCAGGATTGCTGATCTCCGGTGGAGTTTCGTCATGGTAAATCATGAAAGAGGAAGAGATTAAACCCACCCGCCCAACTCGATCAATTGCCTTGAGCACCACATCGTGGCTACCCACTGAGAATTGGGTCGCACTAAACGTCCAATCGTGGTGGATTTCGCAGCTCTGCGTAGCGCAGGAACTAGACCACACCTGATTGCCATCTATTTTGAATTCCAAACTCTCAACACCTGACTGAGGCGCTGCAGTTGATCCATCCTTTGCTTTGACATCCAGGGTTAGCGTCGGAGTCCTAATTGGCTCGGAAGCGTTCGACAAACTCCCCGATACGATGAGTTCGGGAGCCGTGCGGTCGACCTTGACTTGGATGGCGGCCGGCGTAGATGAATTTCCGACTGGATCTTGCGCACTCAACTGGAGATTGTTGATGCCTTGTGGAAGCCTTGAGATTTCATAGTCGAGATGGGGTCGGTTCGCGTCAGTGGAGGACCAGGTGCGAGGACATGGTTCACCAGCGTCACCACGGCAGATTCCGCCCGTCAAGTTAAGCGCTTCGCCCTGAAAGGAAAGGGCCAGGGCATAAACTCCAAGGCCGGCGTCACTGACTTCAAAGTTCACCGGCGGTGATCCAGAGTTGCCATCGACCCACCCCGGCGAGGAGACCGGGCCGAATTTCGGCACGTCGGGATCGCCCAAGCCGATGGTCACCGCCCCGACGTAGGCCTGTCGGTAGGAGGTGAGTGAGTTGGTGCTGCTGTTCATCGCAAAGTGGCCGACCTTTGCACCGTGGTCTCCACCGGTCCCGATGGAATAGGTCGTCCCGAAGTTGGTCAGGTCGGGTTCGTTGCCGCCGTGCCAGATAGCGGCGGTGTTTTTCGCGGCCCACTGGCTCGTGTCCAGATTCCAGACGCCGAAGACAAGGCCGGGATGGACGCTGTGGTCCGCTCCCGCCCAGAAACCCAGGCCCTGGACCGTCATCGACTCGATCCAGGTGGTTGGGTATACGCCATAGGCTTCGGCGTCCTGGAAGAAGCGCGGCACGTAATAGCTCCAGGTCGCCTGACCCCCTGATGGCACGTAGCCGGAGCCGGCGCCTATGTAGAGGCCTGGGACATTGGTGAAAAGGGGGCTGGGGCAGTACTGACCGCAGGCCGCGTAGGGGTTCGCCTGGTAGACGTTGTTGGCGTTCTGGTAGATGAGCCATTCAGAGACGCTGGCGTTCGTCCAGAACCAGCTGTAGTACTGATACAGCGGGTCGACCAAGATTGGATATGCACTGGAGGCATCGGGACTGACGTGCAGGATCAGCGAATCCCCTGAGACATCCATGCTGACCGCCACCGCCTGACCCTCCGCGTCGATCGCCATTGGTGCCGGGACGCTCAGCAACTGGGCTCCCGCATGGTTGACCCGCGCTCCTCCCTCCCCGTCGGAGACCAGGCTTGCGCCGTCTGGAAGCTGAAGGTCGAAGGTCTGCGAGCGCGGCGCATCCGCGGAGCGGAGCTGCGTCAGCGTCTCCAGGCCAGTCGGGGTCGGGGCAACGAGGAAGTCCGTGTCCAGGGCGACGTTGGGATAGAAGGCGACGCTGTCTTCGATCACCGTGGGGGTTCTCTGCTGGGGCGCGTCGGAAAGCTCGATACCGAGGCCACCCAGGGAGATGCCATCGCCCAACTCGCCCGGAATGCCAGCCTCCACCAGCGGGTTGGCGGACTGAAGGTCTCCGCCAGCAGATTCCAAGCCCAGGTCGACGGGGGCCGGCTGCCCGGAGGAGTCTGAGACACGTAGCGGGACCGTGGATTCCAACAAGGTCAAACCCGAAGGGCTGCCTGCCGCCGAGCTTTCGCCGACTTCGATGCCGTTGATCTCGAGGCCGTCACTCTCGACCAGAGCGACATTGCTGGAGTAGAACTTCTCCACTTCGAGTTCGTCGAAGATGCCGGCGGGAGCCTGGAGAGCCGGGGCGAAGACCTCCTGCACCAGCTGGGAGGCCTGGTCGCGATTGAGGCCGGTGTGGGGCAGCTGGTCTGCCGCGGCCGGGTCGGTCATCTGCTCTGCTTCGAGGGCTTGGGCGCTTTGGCCTCGGATGGGGTGTATGTCGGCCAGGGTGGGCCTGAGCTGGATGGGGTCGCTTTCTTCATCAGCCCAGGCCGATCCTGCCGACACCAAGAGAAGGCAGACGACCAGAAGAAGAGATGCGATTTTCGCCTTGCCCATTACAGCCCCCTCCGCCAGCCGCTTCGCGCGCGGCATCCCACCCGTGCCCTTGGTCATTGATCTCCCTGTCCCTGAATTTTCGGTTACCTGAATAGGTACCTCTGAGTACACGGAGCATTCTGACAACCAAAAACGGCACAGCAATACTCAGTAATCGAACAAGAAAACATTGTGAGTCAGGAGGTTCTGGTTGGTGGAGGTGTCGCCTGACGATCCCACCCCTGCGTAGAGGGGGCCGACCCCACCCTGGCCGAGAAAGCCGAGATCGGCCCCAAGTCACGCCCTATCCGTGCTTGGCAATGTGCGCAACTGGCGCAGCCTGTGCGGCTTTCTTGATCGTCATTAGCCCCTCACCCCCTCCCCTCTCAAGTCGCCCGACGCGAGCCGCCGGGAGGAGGGACTGATGCTAAAGAATCTTTGAATGAGCGTTAAACCCCTAGCGCTGGGGATTCACCTGCCAGAGTCGCCGCCCTATGCTCGGAGGCCGCTGACTATCTGAATCTCGTAGAGCAAAGGGGGATCACTGTTGCCGAAAACGACGACGAAGCCAGGCAAGGAACGGAGCATCGAGGAGGCCGTCAGCTACGCGATCGGCCATCGCATCCGGGTCGAAATGCTTTCGATCCTCAACGAAAGCCCCCGCAGCGCCGACGAACTTGCCCGCATGATTCGGCAGCCGCTCAGCAAGGCCACCCACCACATCAAGGAACTCCTGGACTCCGGCTCCATCGAGATAGCCAGGGTCGAGAAGGTGCGAAACGTCGTCCAGAACTTCTACCGCGCCGTGGAAGTTCCGTTCTACAGCGACGAGGAGATGACCGCCAAGACGCCCGAGGAGCGCCAGGAAATTTACGGGCTAATCCTCCAGGCAAGCATGGCCGAGGCGCTAGCCGCATTCTGGGCAGGGAAAATCACGAGCGATCCGCGAGTGATATTGGCTTGGTGCTGGTTCAATGTGGACGAGCAAGGTCGGGCCGAAATCGCTGACGAGCAGGCCGAATCCTGGGAGCGGATCAGGGATATCGAGGCTCGCGCAATCTCCCGCCGCGCCGAGTCCGGCGAGGACGCTGTCTCGATCGTCGTGACCTCCTTTGGATACGAGCGAAGCCGAGCGGTGGCGGCGTCGACACTGACAAGGGGGAAAGCCTGATCGTCAGTGAAATCCCGTTCGAGTAACGGGTATGGACTCCTCGCCACCGGTCTGAAACCGTGCAGCGATGCCTGAGGGGGACGAGCGACAGTTCGATTGGGAATCGCTCGTCTCCCGTGTCATCCACCCGCTGAAAGTGGCGATCATCGAAACCCTTGTGTGGATCGACAAGCCGCTGTCGGCGTCAGATCTAAAGAAAATCTTCGGCGGAGAGTTCAGCCTGAGCCTCACGTCCTACCACCTGAACGAGCTAGTCAAAATTGGCGCGCTGGAGAAGGTCGGACACCGGCGGGTGCGCGGCGCTCAGGAGAAGTTCTACTTCTTTGCTCTCACGCCCGACGTGCCTTCTTCTGAATGAGACTGCGCCCTATCCCTCGCCGTCAGTAGGCAGCGATCCGAAGTGGCGATGGAAGTCCTCCTGGCCCATCGGGCTCGTGCCAGTGCGCTTGCGGATCTCCCCGATCGAGGTGCCTTTCGAGGGCCAATCGGGCGCTAAGACGAGCTTCAATTCAGCCTTGGTCATGACCCGGAGCGTAGCGTCCGCCCCCGCCCCTGAAAGAACCCGGGGCCCAGAGGCGTTGCCTAACCATGTGGGAAACCTGCATGGTCGACCCCATTGCCGACCCCGAGTGGCTCACCTTCCTCGAACGCAGTCCCGCCGCGACGGTCTTCCACCACCCACACTGGCTGGAACTGCTGCGCTCGCAGTACGGCTATGAGCTGCAGGCTTGCTGCGTGCGCGATGGGGGCGGTTCGATCGGCGCCGGGATCCCGATTGCGCGGATCGAGAGTCACCTGACCGGCCGGCGGCTCGTCTCGCTGCCGTTCTCCGACGTCTGCCTGCCGGCGTTTGCCCCGGACACCGACCCGACCGCCCTGGTCGCCCTCGGCGAAGCGATGGCGGAGCAGTGCCGGCACACCGGCCTCGGGCTGACCGTTCACGCGCCGGTGCCCTACGCCCCCGGCGCGCATGGCCAGCGCCGCTTCGTCCGCCACCTGCTGCCGCTGACCGAGGACCCGGCCGAGGTGGAGCGCTACTACTCGAAGTCGAGCGCGAGGAACATCAGGAAAGCGAGGCGCGAAGGGTTGCGCGTCGAATGCAGCACCGACTCCCCCGCCCTCGACGCCTTCTACTCCCTGCACCTGCAGACGCGCCGTCGGCTCGGGGTGCCGACCCAGCCGAAGCGCTTCATCCGCCGCTTCGAGCAGCTTTTCGACGCCGGCCTGGGGTTCGTCGGCACGGTCTTCGACGGAACGCAGCCGATCGCCGCCGGCGTCTTCCTCACCTACAACGGCACCGTCACCTACAAGTACGGCGCCTCGGCCGGCGGGGCGCTGGGCAAGCGCCCCAACAACCTGCTCTTCGCGGAGGTGATCCGGCGGGGATGCGAAGAGGGCTTCCGGCGCTTCGACTTCGGCAGGACGGAGATCGAGAACGAGGGGCTGCGGGCCTTCAAGCGCTCCTGGGGGGCGACCGAAGTGGACCTCCCCTACACCTACCTGGCCGAGCTCGAGCCATCGCCGCCGGGACTGCGCGACCGCGTCGTCAGCACCACGATCCGGCGCTCGCCAACGGCGGTGGGCCGCCTCGCCGGAGAGGCGCTGTACCGGCACTACGGCTAGATGGAGCCCCGACCGGATATCTCGGTCATCGTCGTCACCCACAACGGCCGCGAGATGGCACTGCGGACGTTGCGCTCGGCCATGGCCGCCGCGGGGTCCGCCTCGCTGGAGTGGCTGGTCGTCGACGCCGGCTCGACCGACGGCAGCGCCGAGGCGATCGAGCGGGAGCTGCCCGAGGTGCGAGTCCTGCGCCGCGACAACGGTGGCTTCGCCGCCTCCAACAACGTCGGGCTCGGCCTGACCCGCGGGCGCTACGTCCTCCTCCTCAACCCCGACGTCGAGATCCTCACCGGCACCCTCGGCGACCTCGTCGCGGCGATGGACGCCCGCCCTGAGTTGGCCCTGGCCAGCGTCATCCAGCGCGGCACCGATGGCGAGCTGCAGGCTTCGATCAGGCGCTTTCCGTCGCCGCTGCGGAGCCTCGGCGAGGCGCTGTTCGCTGCCCATTGGCCGGTCCTGCGGACGCTCCAGGAGCTGGAGGCTCGGGATGAGCGCTACAAACACGAGGGGCCCGCCGACTGGCTCGTCGGCGCCTTCCTGATCGCCCGGCGGGAGGCGGTGGAAGCCGTTGGGCCGCTGGACAAGCGCTTCTTCCTCTACTCCGAGGAGATCGACTGGTGCTACCGCTTCTGGCAGGCCGGCCGGTCGGTCGGGCACCTGCCGGTGATTGCCGTCACCCACCACGGCGGCGGCCGCTCCCGCGGCGACCTGATGGCCCAGCTGAGTCACTCCCGCCGGCTGTTCGCGGCCAAGCACTACGGGCCGGCGCGACAGCTGGGCATCGGCGCTGCCCTGGCCCTCGGCCACGCGATCCGGATTGCCGTCTTCGGCGCGATCACCGTTGCCCGCCCTCAGCAGCGCGCGCGTGTGCGGGCCGAGTGGGCGGGCCTGCGGGTCATTCTCGGCCTCTCGCCGCCACCGCTGGACCCCGACGCGAAGGCGACCGTGGCCGCGGACCACGACGAGCGCCACTACCTGGAGGAACGCTACCGGGGAGAGAGCAGGCGCTCGCCCGCTCTGAGCGCCTACTACGCGGTGAAGCCGCTGCTGCCGCGACGGCTGCAGCTGGCGATGCGGCGCCTGTACGCGCGGCGCCAGGCGCGGACCGAGTTTCCCCGCTGGCCGATCGAGCCGTTGCTGGTCGAGCGCCGGCGCGGCGACGAGCGGGCGGCGACGAGCGCCGATTGGCCCGACGGCAGGCGCTTCGCGGCGATCCTCACCCACGACGTCGAGGGCCCGGCCGGGGTCGCGATGGTCGAGGAGGTGATCGAGCTGGAGCGCCGCCACGGCTTCGTCTCCTCCTGGAACTTCGTCGCCGAGGGGTACCCGATCGAGGAAGCCCTGCTCGACCGGGTCCGCGACGCCGGCTGCGAGGTCGGCCTGCACGGGATCAAGCACGACTGCAAGCTGTTCGAGAGCCGCGCCAGCTTCGAGGCCGAACTGCCGGCGATCCATCGCTATCTCGCCCGCTGGAACGCGGTCGGCTTCCGCTCCCCCGCCACCCATCGCAATCCCGACTGGATGCCGGAGCTCGGTGCCCTCTACGACAGCTCCTTCCCCGACACCGATCCCTTCGAGCCCCAGGCCGGCGGCTGCTGCTCGATCTTTCCCTACTTCCTCGGCGACCTGGTCGAGCTGCCGATCACGCTGGTCCAGGACCACACCCTGTGGGAGATCCTGCGCCGCGACACGATCGACCTCTGGACCCGCAAGAGCGACTGGATCGTCGCCAACGGCGGCCTGGTCAACCTGATCACCCACCCCGACTACCTCGACAGCCCCGCCCGCCTGCGCATGTACGAGGAATTCCTCGAATACCTGGCGGCCCAGGAAGACGGCTGGTTCCCCCTGCCCCGCGATGTCGCAACCTGGTGGCGGAAGAGGGAGGTGAGATGGCCGACGGCCGCGTCCTGATCATGCTTCAGAACGAGCCAGTCCCATCCGACCGGCACGTCTGGAACCAGAGCACCGCGCTCGCCCGTGCCGGCTATGAGGTGACGGTGATTTGCCCCGCCGGCGCCCAGCGCGACTGTGGGGCGTCCGAGCAGATCGACGGTGTCGCGATCCACCGCTACGAGCCATGGCGCTCAGGCGACGGGATTACCGGCTACGCGCTCGAGTACCTGGCGGCGCTCTGGAGCATCCGCCGCTTGGCCCGGCGACTGGCCCGCAGCCGGCCGTTCGACCTCGTGCACGCCTGCAGCCCGCCCGACTTCCTGCTGCTGGCGGCGCTGGGGCTGCGCCGACGGGGCTCGCGCTTCGTCTTCGACCACCACGACCTGACGCCGGAGCTCTACCGCACTCGTTTCGGTGGTGGCCTGGGGCACCGGCTGACGCTGGCGGCCGAGCAGATCGCCTTTCGCAGCGCCGATGTCGTGCTCTCGGTCAACGATTCCTACCGCCGCATCGCGATCGAGCGGGGGCGCCGCGACCCCGCCGACGTCACGGTCGTACGCACCGGACCCGACCTAAGGCGGTTCGTCCCGGTTCCACCCGATCCAGCGCTGAAGCAGGGGCAGCGGTTCCTGCTCGGCTATGCCGGTGTGATGGGTCCGCAGGACGGGGTCGATCATGCCCTGCGCGCACTCGCCGAGCTGCGGGCACTGCGCCAGGACTGGCACGCCGTCTTCATGGGTGACGGCGAGGTCTTGGAGGAGATGCGGGCGCTGGCCGGCCGCCTCGGGATAACGGACTGCGTCGAGTTCACCGGCTGGGTCGAGCACGAGACGATCGGCCGCGTCCTCTCCAGCGCGGACGTCTGCCTGGCGCCGGACCCGAAGAACCCGCTCAACGACCTCTCCTCGATGGTGAAGATCTCCGAGTACATGGCGATGTCGAGGCCGATCGTCTCCTTCGATCTCGCCGAGTCCCGCGTCGCTGCGGACCAGGCGGCCGTCTTCGCCCGCCCGGGCGATCACGCCGGCTTCGCCCTGCTGGTCTCGGACCTGCTCGACCATCCCGCCCGGCGCAAGGAGATGGGCAAGGCCGGCCGTGCCCGGGCCGAGAACGTCCTTGCCTGGCAGCACCAGGAGCGCTCCCTGCTGGCGGCTTACTCGAGGGCCCTGAAGATGGGACCGGTTCACGAAAGCCGGTTGTCGATGCTGCAGAGGCTGTTGAGCACTCGAGGGAGGTGACCGGCGAGGCCGGTCACAGTATCGATCTGCGCATCTAAATCGGTCGAATTCATACTTTTTTCCACCCTCGATTTGCAGATATTGAGCGGCGGAGGCGATATGCACCCCCGATGCACAACCTCCCCCGCATCCAGAGAATCGCCACCTACTCCCTTGCCGGCGCCATCCTCCTCACGGCCCTCGCCTTTGCCGGCCTTCAGT
>DASYLY010000095.1:0-7789 GCA_036009365.1 Solirubrobacterales bacterium | reverse complement strand
CGGGGGTGATCTTCAGGGCGCCGGTGCCGAAGGCTGGGTCGACGTGGTCGTCGGCGATGATCGGCAGCCGCCGCCCGAGCAGCGGCAGCGTCGCGAAGCGCCCGACCAGGTCGGCGTAGCGCTCGTCCCCCGGGTTGACGGCGACGGCGGTGTCGGCCAGCATCGTCTCCGGCCGCACCGTGGCGACGGTCAGGACCCGGTCGGAGCCCTCGACCGGGTAGTCGATCGAGTAGAGCGCGTCCTCGACCTCGCGGTTCTCGACCTCGAGGTCGGAGATCGCCGAACGCGACCCCGGGTCCCAGTTGACCATGTAGTAGTCGCGGTAGATGTAGCCCTTGTCGTAGAGCTGCTTGAAGACGCGGTAGACGGCCTTGACGTAGCCCTCGTCGAGGGTGAAGCGCTCGCGCTCGTAGTCCAGCGAGGCGCCGAGCCGCTTGTACTGCTCGACGATCCGCGAGCCGTACTCGGCTTTCCACTCCCAGACCCGCTCGACGAAGGCCTCGCGACCGAGGTCGTGGCGGCTCTTCCCTTCTTTCTTCAGCTCTTTCTCGACCACCGCCTGGGTGGCGATCCCGGCGTGGTCGGTGCCGAGGATCCAAAGGGTGTTCTTCCCCCGCATCCGGTTCATCCGCACCAGCGCGTCCTGCATCGACCCGTTCAGCGCGTGCCCCATGTGCAGCGCCCCGGTGACGTTCGGCGGCGGAATCGCAACCGAGAAATTGTCCGCCGCGGTCCCCTCCGCCTCTGGATGAAAGTACCCCCCCTCCATCCACTCCGAGAAGATCCGCCCCTCTACCTCACCCGGGTCATATCGAGTGGTGTCCTCCAGCTTTTTCCGCCTCGCCGCGTCCACGGCGGCGAGTCTAGATAGCCGCTTCCGAGTTTGTACCCACTGGGGTGGGTCGAAAGTCGGAAGCGCTTAAGCCGATTCCTCGGAGAGCCCCGTGTCGGCGGGCCCGATGTCCTGCTGGACCGCCTCGGTGACCAGGGTCGGACGTCGGCCCTCGGTGATCGTCTCCTTGGTGACCACGCACTTGGTGACGTCGCGCCGCGAGGGCAGCTCGAACTGGACGTCGAGCAGCGTCTCCTCGAGAATCGACCGTAGACCACGGGCGCCCGTCTCACGCTCCAGAGCTTTGTTGGCGATCGCCTCGAGCGAGTCGTCGGCGAAGACCAGCTCGATGTCGTCAAACTCGAAGAAGCGCTGGAACTGGCGGGTGAGCGCGTGGCGCGGCTCGGTCAGGATCGTGCAGAGGTCGTCGCGGCTGAGCTGGTGGATCGCGGTGATCACCGGTAGGCGGCCGATGAACTCGGGGATCAGCCCGTACTCGACCAGATCCTCGGGCAGCACCTGCTCGAACCACTCGCCGGCGTCCTTCTTCTGCCGGGAGGAGATTTCGGCGCCGAAGCCGATCCCGCGGTCGCCGACCCGCCGCTCGATCACCTTGTCGAGCCCGGCGAAGGAGCCGCCGCAGACGAAGAGGATGTTGGTCGTGTCGATCGTCAGGAACTCCTGGTGGGGGTGCTTGCGGCCGCCCTGCGGTGGCACCGAGGCAGTGGTCCCCTCGAGGATCTTCAGCAGCGCCTGCTGGACGCCTTCGCCGGAGACGTCGCGGGTGATCGACGGGTTGTCGGCTTTGCGCGCGATCTTGTCGATCTCGTCGATGTAGATGATCCCCGTTTCGGCCTTCTTGACGTCGAAGTCGGCGGCCTGGATCAGCTTCAGGAGGATGTTCTCGACGTCCTCGCCGACGTAGCCGGCCTCGGTCAGCGCGGTCGCGTCGGCGATCGCGAAGGGGACGTTGAGGATCCGCGCCAGGGTCTGGGCGAGCAGCGTCTTGCCGCAGCCGGTCGGGCCCAGCATCATGATGTTCGACTTCTGCAGCTCGACGTCGGTCTCGTCGGACTGGGCAATCTGGACCCGCTTGTAGTGGTTGTAGACCGCGACGGAAAGCGAGCGCTTGGCGGCCTCCTGGCCGACCACGTACTCCTGCAGGACGTCGTGGATTTCCTGCGGCTTGGGCAGGTTCTCCAGCTCGAAGGCAGGCGGGGCGGTCAGCTCCTCGTCGATGATCTCGTTGCAGAGGTCGATGCACTCGTCGCAGATGTAGACGCCGGGGCCGGCGATCAGCTTTTTCACCTGACGCTGCGACTTGCCGCAGAAGCTGCAGAGGAGCTGCTCGTTCGAATCTGAAGGACGTGCCAGCGGAATCCCCTCCTAACGGGACGATCTCTTGCCTCCGGCGGCGCCCCAAAGCTTAGACAGGGACCTGCACCGGTTCGTGGGGTCGTTTACGGCATCGGCCCGCCCGTCCCTTCACGTGAGCGCAGGCTTGCGTGGCGCTACGGTGTCGATGTGTCCACGGAGATCGAGATCGCCCCGATCGCTCCCGAGGAGTTCGGTGAGCTGCTGCCGCTGATCGCCGCCTACCAGCGCTTCTACGAAGTGGCGGAGATCGACGACGAGCGCAACCGCGCTTTCTTCCGCCGCTTCCTCGGTCCCAGCGAGGACGGGTTGCTGCTGGGAGCCCGCATCGATGATCGTCTGATCGGCTACGCCTGCCTGTACTGGCACTTCAGCTCGCTGGAGGCGACCGAGTGCGTGCTGATGAACGACCTTTTCGTTGACGATCCGGCCCGCGGACAGGGAGTCGGCCGGGCCCTGATCGAGGCGAGCGCCGAAGTCGCCCGCGAACGCGGAGTCCCCTTCGTCGAGTGGTCTACCGCACCGGATAACAAGACCGCCCAGCGCCTCTACGACTCGACCGGAGCCGAGCGCTCTGAGTGGCTCAGCTACGAATTGCGGGTCTAGTCCAGCCGGTTCAGGACCCTGAAATCGCCTTTCTGCCAGGGGTGACCACACGCATCGCGCCCAGATTGGAGAAATTCTGCAACGCGTTAGCGTCGTTTTCGTGAATCTCTCCCTGGAGCCGGTCGAGCGCGACGATCCGCGGGTTCTCGACCTCTATGCCGACTTCGTCCGCGAGGCCGACGGTCCGCTCGTCTACGACCGGGCCGAAGCGGGAATCGACCTCGACGAGGAGATCGCCAAAGGGCCGCCGGCCGACTTGGTGCCCCCGGGCGGCGTCCTCCTACTCGCTCTCGCCGGCGGCGAGCCGGCCGGGCTCGGCGGTGTCCGACACCTCGACACCGAGGTCGCCGAGGTGAAGAGCATGTACGTGGCCCCCGCCCACCGCGGCACCGGCCTCGGCCGCCGCATCCTCGCCCGGCTCGACCAGATCGCCCTCGAGAACGGCTGCCGCGCGGTGCGCCTCGATACGTCCGACTACCTCACCCCCGCAGTCGGGCTCTACCGGGCCGCCGGCTACCGAGAAGTGCCCGCCTACAACGAGAACCCGAAAGCCGACCTCTGGTTCGAACGGTCGCTGAGCGGCGACTAGCTATACCGGTCCCAGCGCCGCAGCGCGGCTTCGGGGTCGACCGCAAGACCACGCTCGTGGATCTCGAAGTGAAGATGGCAGCCGGTGCCGGCCGCGTTGCCGGTTTCGCCGACCAACCCCACCCGCTGCCCCTCGATCACCCGCGTGCCCGGCCGCACCGATGCCGGCCGCACCAGATGGGCGTAGAAATAGCTGCGCCTCTCTCCTTCCCCGTGGATCAGCAGAAAATTGCCGTAGAGAATGGGGTCGAAGCCGCGCTGCAGGACCCGCCCGTTTCGCACCGCCACCAGCTCGGCTCCGCAGGCGGCGGTGATGTCGAAGCCTTCGTGGATGCGTCCGCCGCTGCGTGGCGCGTGGTAGGTCCCGATCGCCCCCCGCGTGCCGTGCGCGGCCTGGACCGGGAAGACGTGGCCGAAATAGGCAGTGCCACCGTCGCGGCTGACGATCGCGGCAGAAGCGGGGGCGGCCAGGGCCGCGAGAGCAACGAGGACGAAAGCGGCGGAGCGCCTCAGTGGTGCTCGATCACGCGGTCGACGATGTTGTACTCCTTCGCCTCCTCCGCGCTCATGAAGTAGTCGCGTTCGGTGTCTTTCGTGACCTTCTCGAAGGACTGGCCGGTGTGGTGGGCGATGATCTCGTCGAGGCGACGACGGACTTCGATGATCTCTTTGGCGTGGATCTCGATGTCGGTTGCCTGGCCCTGGAAGCCGGCCGAGACCTGATGGATGAGGATCTTCGAGTTCGGCAGGGCCATCCGCTTACCGGCGGCGCCGCCGCTCAGCAGCAGCGCACCCATGCTCATCGCGACACCGACGCAGATCGTCTGCACGTCGGGCTTGATGAACTGCATCGTGTCGTAGATCGCCAGGCCCGCATAGACCGAGCCGCCGGGCGAGTTGACGTAGAGGCTGACGTCCTTGTCCGGATCCTCGGACTCGAGGTGCAGCAACTGAGCCACGATCAGATTGGCGATGTCCTCGGTGACAGGCGTGCCGAGAAAGATGATCCGCTCGCCCAGCAGGCGCGAGTAAATGTCAAAGGCCCGCTCCCCGCGAGACGTCTGCTCGACCACCATCGGAACCAAAGGACTCATCGCGGCCACTCTATAGAAGCGGTCCCCCACGACAGCATCGGGATTCGGCATCTAACAGTCGCTGTCGCTAGGAGGGACGGGTGTCCCCTTCCCGACCGGCGTCCCTGATTTTCGTGCCCGCTGAGTCGGCGAGAGATGGTGAGTTAAAGGCGAAAATCCCAGGAAGGGAAGGGGACACCCGTCCCTCCCTACAGGCAAGCGCCGGAAGCTAGTCCCCCGGAGTCCAGAGACCGCCGGCTTTGGCTTTGTCCTCGCCCTCGCCCTCGGGCGCCAGCAGCTTCTCCCGTGCCTCGGCTTTCTCGATCCGCGCGTCAGCCTCCTCTTTGGGGATCGGCTTGGCCGCCTCGGCCACCAGCTCGATCGCCTTGCGGGCCTGCAGGTCTTCGCGGATCAGGGCGTCGCGGCCGCTCTGGCGCAGGCGCTCGAGCAGCTTCTCGGGGCTGATCCGCTCGTGTTCGGCGCTGTGCTCGAGCGCCTCGACCATCTCCTCGTCGGAGACCTCGATCGCCTCGGCCTCGGCGATCGCCGTCACCACGGCCTCCCGCTTCAGCTCTTTTTCGGCGTCCTCGCGCGTCTCCTCGATCAGCTCCTCGCGGCTTTTGCCCTGCATCTGCAGGAACTGGTTCGGGTCCATCCCGCGCTGGGCGAGTTGGCGTTCCATCCGCTCCCAGCGTTCGGTCGCCCGCGCAGTGGCCAGCTCCTCGGGCACCTCGACGTTGGCCTCGGCGACGGCGGCGTCGATCGCCGCCATCCGGAAGTCCTCCTCGGCGCGGCTGCCGAGTGCAGCACCGACTTTCTCGCGGATGTCGTCGCGCAGCTCCTCCAGCGTGTCGAACTCGGAAGCATCAGCGGCAAAGTCGTCGTCGAGCTCGGGCAGCACTTTCTCCCGAACCTCCTTGACCTTGACTTTGAAGACCGCATCTTCACCGGCCAGATGCTCGGCCTGATAGTCGGTGGGAAAGGTGACGTTGACCTCGCGCTCCTCGCCGGCCGAAGCGCCGACCAGCTGCTCCTCGAAGCCCTCGATCAGCTGATTCGAGCCGAGCGCCAGGAGGTAGTCCTCGGCGGCGCCGCCCTGGAAGGCGGAACCGTCGACGAAGCCCTCGAAGTCGATCAGCAGCGAGTCGCCCTCGGCGGCCGCGCGCTCGACCTGCTCCAGCCGCGCGAACCCCTCGCGGACCCGCTCGACCTCGGTGTCGACGATTTCGTCGGGCACCTCCTGCTCGGCCTTGCCGACCTCGAGCCCCTTGTAGTCGCCGAGCTGGGCCGGCGGCCGCACACCCACCTGGAACTTGAACTGCAGTGGCTGCCCTTCGTCCTCCGGGGTCGAGACCATCTCGATGCTCGGGTCGCCGATCGGGCTGACCCCGGCGTCGAACAGTGCCGCTTCGTACCACTCGGGCAGCGCGTCGCGAATCGCCTCCTGCAGCACCGGGCCGAAGCCGAGCCGCTGGATCACCAGCGAGGGCGGTGCCTTGCCGGCGCGGAAGCCCGGCATCCGCATCTCCTTCGCCATCGCACGAGCGGTGCGGGACGTGGCTTTCTCGACGTCGGTGGCGGGGACCTCCGCCTCGACCTCGACGCGGGAATTCGGCAGCTCCTTGAGGGTGGTCTTCATGGAGGGGTGACCCTAGCGACGTTGCGCCAGCATCGTCCGCAACGCGACCGCGAAATCGATCGCGAAGGAGAGCCCGCGCCCGACCGGGCCGGTGACCAGCCAGGCGCGCAGGCGCTCGTCCAGGTCACCCATCGTCGCCGCCCTCGCCCCCGGTACCGACCAGCTGCCGTTCCAGGCGCTCGGCCTGGCCGGCGGCGACCGCACGCTGAGCGCGTGCCTCGTCCAACTCCACTCCCCGCTCCAGGGCCAGGTCGAGCAATCGCTGCTTCTCGATCCCTTCGCGGGAGACTTCGAAGAAGACCCAGGCGAGCAGGCCGAGGCCAAGGAACGTGCCCTCGATCATCATCACCACCCCGGCGGTGCTCTGGTCGGCCAGCGGCGAGATTCCCCAGTAGGCCTCCCCAGCCGCGTACTTGGGGTAGAGCACGCTTCCCGACCACATCAGCACGTTGCCGAGGATCGCCCCGGCGAAGCGCACCGCGATCACGTAGGCGACCTTCCAGCCGGCGTTGAACCAGCCCGGCTTCGGCAGCGGGCCGAAGATCGGCATCCACATCAGGCAGCCGAAGAAGATGAAGCTGCTGTGCTCGACCAGATGCAGAAAGGCGCCGCCGTAGGCCGCATCATAGAGCGCCGGGACGTGCCAGAAGTAGAAGTTGGCGGCCCACAGCGGGAAGGCGACGAGGGGGTGGGCGAGAATCCGCAGCCGGTCGAAGATCGGGATCGCGAGGATCGGCTGCAGCAGCGGCCCGGTCAGGCCGAGGACCAGTAACAGGGTCGCGACGTCGCCCAGGAGCAGGTGCTCGACCATGTGGGCGATCACCAGCTCCTCACCGATGTGGGCGATCGGCGAGACGAGGGCGACGGCGATCGTCAGCAGCCCCCCGGCGAAGCAGAGCTGGCGCCAGAGCGGCACCGGCCGCCCTTTCTCGGCCAGGGTCAGCGAGCGCCTCGCGTAGAGACCGGCCGCGAGCAACAGCGGCAGCAGCTCGAGCGGGGCGAATGCCCCTTCGACGTGGGCCAGCGGCAGATGCATCGTTTTCAGCGTAGCCCGCTGCTAGCTTGGCAACGCCCGTGAGCTCCCAGAACCATCGCTTCCCCCCGATTGGGAGCTACGGCTTCCTCTCCGACTGCCACACGGCCGCGCTGGTCTCCTTCGGCGGCAGCGTCGAGTGGCTCTGCACCCCTCGCTTCGACTCCGCCAGCACCTTCGCGGCGATCCTCGACCGCGGTGCCGGCCACATGTCGCTGCGGCCTAAGGACGTGATCGTCCCGATCAGCCGCCGCTACGTTCCCGGAACCCTGGTGATCGAGACGACCTGGGTGACGGACACCGGCTGGGTGGTGGTCAAGGACGCGTTGACGATCGCCGACTGGGCGGCCTCGGGAGAGGACCCTGGTGACCGCAGGGGGCGCCCGGACACCGCCCACGAATCAGACAGCTCGCTGCTGCGGACGATCACCTGCATCGATGGCGAGGTCGAGATGGACATGGAATGCCTGCCCCGCTTCGACTACGGCGCCGAGGCGGCGAGCTGGAGCGGCGGCAAGCTCGGCGAAGCGGCCGCCAGCGCAGCCGACGGCACCGAGCTGCTGCTGACCAGTGACCTGGAGCTGCAGCTGGGCGAGGGCGCCGTCCACGGCACCGTCACCCTGCGCGAAGACGAGACCGCCTTC
>DASYLY010000094.1:0-70653 GCA_036009365.1 Solirubrobacterales bacterium | reverse complement strand
TGAAGATCACGCCCTGGGCCTCGAGCTTCTCGTTGACCTGGTGGTAGACGACCTCGGACTCGTACTGGGCGCCGACCCCGGAGAGGAATTTGCGCTCCGCCTCGGGGATGCCGAGCCGGTCGAAGGTGTTTTTGATGTCGTCCGGGACCTCGCTCCAGTCGCGGCTGTTCTTCTCCGAGGCGCGGACGAAGTAATGGATGTCGTCGAAGTCGATCTGGTCGAGGTCACCGCCCCATTTCGGGGTCGGGCGCGAGTAGAAGTGCTCCAGCGATTTCAGCCGGAAGTCCCGCATCCACTGCGGCTCGTCCTTGTACTCGGAGATCGATTCGACGATCTCCCGCGAGAGCCCCTTCGGGGCTTTGTAGGCGTAGCCCGACTCGGAGTCGTGAAAGCCGAACTTCTCCTTGTAGTCGGCGTTGATGCCGGCCAGCTCTCGTTTCTCTGCGACTGCCTCGGGCGTTGCCATGTCAGACCTCCAGGGTGATCGTGTCGTCCTCGATGGCTATCGGGAACGTCTGCACCGGAGCATAGGCGGGGAGCGTCTTCGGCCTGCCGGTGGTCAGGTCGAACAGCGAGCCGTGGCGGGGGCACTCGACGGTGCAGGACGCGGGGTCGAACTCGCCCTCGGCCAGCGGTCCGTCGTCGTGCGAGCAGCGGTCCTCGATCGCGTAGAGGGCACCGTCGCAGTTGAAGACGCCGATCTTGCGCCCGTCGTGCTCGACCAGGCGCATCGCGCCGGGCTGCAGCTCGGCAGCAGGGCAGACGGGGATCTTGATTCCAGCGGTGTCGGTCATAAGGATGGCGCCCCCAATGGCGCGAATAGTGCGGATCGAGACTTAATCCTACTTCTACGGTCGGATTTTAGCGGGCGGACCGGTTGGGCGGCCGTCCTCGTTAACCGGATAGCGATGAGTTCGCGCGACCGATCCGGTCATATCCTCACTGCAACTTCTATGGGAAGGATCCGAAATGAGCGAGAGGACCAGTTACACGCCCGGGACCCCGTGCTGGGTCGACCTGACGACGCCGGACGTCGAGGCCGCCGCCTCTTTTTACGGAGAGCTGTTCGGCTGGGAGGTGCCGGAGCTGCCGAACTCGGCGGAAATGGGCGGCTACCGCCGGGCGAAAAAGAACGGCAAGGACGTTGCCGGCGTCTACCCGATCATGCAGGAGGGTCAGCCATCGGCTTGGGCCACCCACGTTTCCGTGACTGACGCCGCCGCGACTCTGAACGCGGTTCGCGCGGCGGGCGGCCAGGTGCTCGTCGAGCCGATGGAAGTTGCCGACTACGGCAAGATGAGCGTCTTCGTCGACCCCACCGGCGCCGTCTGCGGCGCCTGGCAGCCCAACACCTTCGCCGGGGCCGAGCTGGCCAACGAGTACGGGGCCTTCGGCTGGAACGAGCTCGGCACCCGCGACACCGCCGCCGCCCGCGAGTTCTACGGCAAGGTCTTCGGCTGGGACTACGCCGAGGAAGAGTCGGAGCGAGCCGGCACCTACACGGTCTGGAAGGTCGGCGAGGCGATGGTCGGCGGCATGCTCGACATGAACGCCGCCCAGGTGCCCGCCGAGGTGCCGCCCCACTGGCTCGTCTACTTCACGGTCGAGGACACCGACGCCGCCGTCGAGAAGGCGAAGAGCGGGGGAGGGGACGTCAGGTTCGGACCGATCGACACCCCGATCGGCCGCTTCGCCGTGCTCGCCGATCAGTTCGGTGCGGTGTTCGCGGTGATGCAGCCGAGCGAGGAGACGCTGGCGAACATGCCGTAGGGCTAGCCGAGGTCGGCGACCGCTTCGTTCGGGTCGCCGGCCTCGCCCTCGTCCTCCCATTCGGCGGACTGGCCGAGGCTGGCGCTCTTGACGACCTTCAGGCCCAGCATCGCGCACTTCATCCGCGTCGCCGAGATCTCGATCCCGAGCAGCTCGAGCACGTAGTCCTTCGGCAGTCGCAGCAGCTCCTCGCGGGTCTTGCCGACCAGCTCGTCGGTCAGCAGCGAGGTCGCTGCGGTCGAGATCGCGCAGCCTTTGCCGTCGAAGGCGATCTCGGCCACCCGGCCCTCCTCGTCGAGCCGGATCGTCACGTGCTGTTCGTCGCCGCAGAACGGGTTCGTGTCCTCGAACTCGAGATCGGCGTCGCCGAGGCGCCCGAAGTTGTGCGGGCGCTTGTAGTGCTCGAGGATCTGGTCGCGGTAGAGCTCATCCATGCCTTCGAGGCTAGCGCAGCCATCGCGTGGCGCCTTTTACCCGCATAGCGACCAAAAGGCGCCACGCGCCAAATAAAAGCGGCGCCAATGCCCGGCAGGAGGTTCGATGTCCGTCGACTAGCGGGGTGACCCGGGAATGGCGGGCACGATCTTGAGGCTGGCGACCAAGGTCGTGCCGCCGAGCTGGGCAAGGAGACGGTAGGAGCCTGAAGCCAGGGGCCTGCTGCGAGGGGTCAGAACTTTGGAGCGGATCCGGCCGTTGTAGGAGAAAGGGTTGGAGCCAGCGATGCCGCGGTCGGTGAAGTCTGATCGTGGCACGAGCTGCCACAGCGGACACGGTTTCTTGCTGCGATTGTCTTTCGTCTCCCGCTTGCAGACTTTGCCAACTTCGCGGCCGACCGTCTTGTGTTCGACTGCGAAGGCAACGGTTGCCGGCGCTGAGATCGAGTAGCTGACGGTCGTTCCGCGCGGCGCTGCCACCGTCGAGCCGGTCGCCCTCAACGTCGGCCCGCCACGGACGGCGGCGAACCTCTTCGGGCTGACACTCAACGCTTCCAGCTTCGGCTCGGCGGGCGGTGGAGGTGGCTCTGAGGGCGGCAACTGCGGCCCAATAGTCAGCGAGGTGAGGTCGGCTGAGCCGTTGCCGATCTGGCCGATGCCAGTGGCCGCGCCCGATTTAAGGTCGACCCGGTAGAGAGCCATGACACCGGCGCTCTCCGCAGCCGGTCTGCCGCCGGGTTGAAGGAGATGCCGAAGGCGGTAGCGCCGGTGATCGAGGAGACCGTGGCCGGCAAGCCCGCTGGCGTGGCCGCCCCGGTGACGGGATCGATCATAAACAGACTGGTGACGTTGCCATTGACTCCGAGTGCCGAGCACCACCATATGGTTGGGCGCAGCCTGGGCGGCGCTTACGCAACAGGCCAGGCAGGCGAGTGCGACGAGGCCGACTGCGAGCAACGAGCGAGCGGACTGCATCGGCTCGCAGCGCAACGCTCCGACGTCGAGTGGTGGCTTAGGGGGGCTATGGACCCCTTAACCCACCACTCGGTTCAGAGCTCGAAGACGCGGCGGGCATCTTCGAGGGCCTCGACCAAGCGATCGATCTCCTCTGTGCTCGTGTAGACGCCAAAGCTGGCGCGGGCGGTGGCGGCGACGCCGAGGCGGTCCATGAGGATCTGGGCGCAGTGGTGGCCGGCGCGGACGGCGACGCCGTGGCGGTCGAGGATCTCGGAGACGTCGTGGGCGTGGATGCCCTCGATCTCGAAGGAGACGGGGCCGACCCGCTCCGGTCCGCGCGGCGGGCCGAAGACGCTGAGCTCCGGCACCTCGGCCAGGCGCTCCAACGCGTAGTCGGCGATCGCCCGCTCGTGACCGAGCACCGCCTCCATCCCGAGGCCGTCGAGCCAGCGCAGCGCCGAGGCCATCCCGATCGCCTGCGTGATCGCCGGCGTTCCCGCCTCGAAGCGCGCCGGCGGGTCGGCGTAGGTGGTGCCCTCGCGGCCGACCTTGCGGATCATCGAGCCGCCGCCGAGGAAGGGCGGCATCGCTCGCAGCAGATCGAGCCGTCCCCAGAGAGCGCCGATCCCGGTCGGGCCGTAGAGCTTGTGGCCGGTGATCGCGTAGAAATCGACCCCGAGCTCGGCCATGTCGAGCGGCAGCTTTGGCGCCGACTGGGCACCGTCGGCGAGGACCAGGGCGCCCGCGTCGTGGGCGAGGCGGGAGATCTCAGCCAGGGGGTTCTCGGTCCCGAGCACGTTGGAGATATGGGTGACGGCGACGAGCTTCGCCCCCCGTTCCAGAAGTGCCGCCAGCGCGTCCATGTCGAGCAGTCCCTCCGCGTCGATCGGCGCCCAATCGATCTCCGCCCCAACCCGCTCGGCCAGCTGCTGCCAGGGGACGATGTTGGAGTGGTGCTCCATCTCGGTCAGGACGATGCGGTCGCCGCCGCCGACGTTGGCGTCGCCCCAGGCCCGCGCGACCAGGTTGATCGCCTCGGTCGCGTTGCGGACGAAGGTCACCTCGCGGCGATCGGCGGCGCCGATGTGGTCGGCCACCGTTGCCCGCGCCCCCTCGTAGGCTTCGGTCGCCTCGGCCGAGAGGGTGTGGGAGCCGCGGTGGACGTTGGAGTGGTGGCGCCGCTCGTAGCGATCGACCGACTGGATCGAGGCCAGCACCCGTTGGGCACTGGCGCCGCTGTCGAGGTAGGCGACCGGCTTGCCGTTCACCTCCCGTTCCAGGGCGGGGAAGGAGGAGCGGACCTTCGCCAGCGGGAACTCCGCGGCGGCGGAGGCACTCTTGGCAACGGTCGGCTCCATGTTCTCGAGGCTAGGCGCCGGCGCCCGCCTCTACCTCCTCGCGGATCCAGCCATAGCCCTTCTCCTCGAGCACGCCGACCAGCTCCGGGCCGCCTTCCTTGACGATCCGGCCCTCGAACATGACGTGGACGAAGTCGGGCTTGACCATGTGCAGGATGCGCTGGTAGTGGGTGATGATCAGGACGCCCATGTCGGGGCCGGCGAACTTGTTGACGCCCTCGGCGACCGTCTGCAAGGCATCGATGTCGAGGCCGGAGTCGGTCTCGTCGAGGACCGCAATCTCCGGCCGCAGCAGCGCCAGCTGCAGCAGCTCCATCCGCTTCTTCTCGCCGCCGGAGAAGCCGTCGTTGAGGTAGCGGCTGGAGAAGTCTTTGGGGATGTTCGCCAGCGCCATCGCCTCCTGGGCGACCCGGGCGAAGTCTTTGATCTTGATCGCCTCTTCGCCCTTGGCCTCGCGGCGAGCGTTGATGATCATCCGCAGGTACTTGCTGACCGAGACCCCGGGGATCGCCACCGGGTACTGGAAGGCCATGAACAGGCCGGCCTGGGCGCGCACGTCGGGATCGGCCTCGGTGATGTCCTCGCCCTTGAAGACGATCGAGCCCTCGGTCACCTCCAGCGCCGGGTGGCCCATGATCACGTTGGCGAGCGTCGACTTGCCGGAGCCGTTCGGCCCCATCAGGGCGTGAACTTTGCCCTTCTCGACGTCGAGGTCGAGACCCTTGAGGATCTCCTTCTCCTCGACCCTGACGTGCAGGTTGCGTATCTCCAGCTCAGCCAATTTCGCTCCGTTTCTGGGGTTTGAAGAAATGTCAGGCGATGCTGCTGAGGGTGGCCGGCTGACGGCTCCCCTCGGATGCCGAGAACTCGACCAGCTCGGCAAGGGTGGTGCCGGCCAGCGCCTTGGTGACGCCACCCTGCACGCGCATCCACAGCAGCTTCGTCGAGCAGGTCTGGTCGCCGTCGATCTCGTGCGAACAGAGAACTTTGCCCTCGGGGCTGTCGTGGAAGCACTCCATCGGCGCGATCTGACCTTCCAGCGCCTCGACCACTGTGTCCATCGTGATCTCGCTCGCGGGTTTCGCCAGCCGGTAACCGCCGTGGGCGCCGCGAGTCGAGGTCACCAGCTCCGCCTTGCGCAGCTTCGCGACCAGGTGCTCGAGGTAGGAGAGGGGCAGGCGCTCGGCCTCCGCCACTGCGCTCAGCGAGATCGGCTCGGAGCCGGGCTGGCGGCCCAGCTCAACCATCAGGCGCACTCCGTACTCGGCTTTGGTCGAAAACAGCATCGACTAAATCCTACTGAAGCGGTCGGTTATGCCTCCGCCGCCTCGGCTTCGGCCTCGCCGATGGCGACGTGGGCGCGGCTGTCGCTGCCCTTGATCAGGATCAGGGTGAGGAAGAAGCCGACCAGGGCGATCCCGGCGCCGCCGAGGAAGGCGGTCTGGAAGCCCTCGGTCAGTGCCTGTGCCTGGTCGGAGCCGCCGCTGAGAGCGTCGGTCGTACGCGAAGTGGCAACCGAGGAGAGCACTGCCAGGCCGAGCGCCCCGCCGACCTGCTGGGAGGTGTTGATCAGGCCGCTGGCCAGACCCGACTCGCTTTCCTTCACCCCGGAGACGGCGGCGATCGTCGTCGTCACGAAGGAGAAGCCGAGGCCGACGGCGGCCAGCAGCGAGGGGCCGAGGATGTCGGTGGTGAAGCCGCCGCCGACCGAGATGCGGCTGAACCAGGTGAGCCCGGCGACGATGAACAGCAGGCCGATCGCCAGCACCGGCTTGTAGCCGACCTTGGTCACCAGTCCTGAAGCGATGCCGGCCGAGGCCATGATCGTCAGCGCCAGCGGTAGGTAGGAGAGACCGGCGTGGATGGCGCTGTAGCCGAGCACCTGCTGCATATAGAGGGAGATGAAGAAGAACATCGAGAACAGCGAGGCGCCGACCAGGACGCCGACCACGTTGGCGCCGGTCAGGGTGCGGATGCGGAAGATCGAGAACGGCACCAGCGGCTTGCGCGTTCGCAGCTCGATCGCCACGAAGGCGGCGAACAGGACAAGGGCGACGGCGAGCAGGACGAGAGTTTTCGACGACCCCCAGCCGGCCTCATTGGCGTCGATCACGGCGTAGACGAGGATCGAGAGAGCGGCGGTGACGGTGACCGCGCCGGCGACGTCGAAGACCCTTGCCTCCTCGGAGGCGCGGGTTTCGGCGATCAGCCGCGGCGTTAGGACGAGGGCGACGAGGCTGACCGGGACGTTCACCCACAGCACCCACTCCCAGCCGAGGCCGTCGGTGAGGATGCCGCCGAGCAGGACCCCGGCGGCACCGCCGGCGCCGGCCACCGCGCCCCAGACCCCGAGCGCTTTGTTGCGCTCGGCGCCGTCGCGGAAGATCGTCGTGACGATCGAGAGTGCGGCGGGGGAGATGATCGCGGCGCCCAGCCCCTGTGCCGCCCGGGCGGCGATCAGCTGGCCCTCGGTGGCGGCGAAGCCGGCGGCCAGGGAGGCGATCGCAACCAGCATCAGCCCGGCCATGAAGACGCGGCGGCGGCCGAGCAGGTCGGCGGTGCGGCCGCCGAGCAGGAGGAAGCCGCCGAAGGTCAGCACGTAGGCGTTGACCACCCAGGGCAGGTTCTCCTGCGAGAAGTCGAGCGCGTCGCCGATCGAGGGCAGGGCGACGTTGACGATCGAGGCGTCGAGGACGACGACGAACTGGGCGGCGGCAAGCAGGACCAGGGCCAGCCAGCGCTTCTCCTGGTACTCAGCGGTGCTGGTCATCGCCTCGCCAGTCAATCAAACCGGGCGTGCCGGCCTTACGGCTCGATCAGGCCGCGCCGAATCGCGTAGCGGACCAGCTCCACCCGGTCGCGCATCCCGAGCTTGCGCATCGCGTTGGCGCGATGGTTCTCGACGGTCTTCTCGGAGAGGTGCAGCAGCTCGGCGATCTGCTTGGTCGTGTGCGCCTCGGCGACCAGCTTGACGATCTCCTCCTCGCGCGGGGTCAGCTCCTCCTCGCCGCCGGGGTCGCCTTCGAGGGCCGAGCGGATCAGCGTCCGCTGCGCCGCCGGGGTGAGGAACGGCTCGCCGCGCTGCACCGCCCGGATCGCCGCCAGCAGGTCCGTATCCGCCTGCGCCTTCAGCACGTAGCCGGAGGCACCGGCCTTCAGCGCCTCGAACAGGTAGCGCTCGTCGTCATGCATGGAGAGGATCAGGACCGAGACCTCGGGCGCCTGCTCCTTGATCTCGCGAGTCGCCTGCAGGCCGGTCAGCTTCGGCATCTTCACGTCGAGGATCGCCAGGTCGGGCCGCTCGCGAACTGCCAGCTCCCGCGCCTCGGCTCCGTCGGCGGCCTCGGCTACCACCTCGATGTCCGGCTGGCGCTCCAGCAACAGCCGCAGCCCCGAGCGGACGATCCCGTGGTCGTCGGCGATCAGCACCCTCATGAGGTCGAGTCTTCCGGGACGGTGAGATGGACCGTCGTCCCGTGGCCTGGGCGCGACTCGATGGTCAGCTCCCCGCCGGCCAACAGCGCCCGCTCGCGCATGCCGGCGATGCCGAGGCCGTGCTCGGCCTCGTCGAAGGCGAAGCCGCGGCCGTCGTCGGCGACCTCGAGCTCGACGCCGCCGTCGTCGCGGCGGCGCAGCTCGACCGCTACCCGCTCGGCGCCGCTGTGGCGGGCGGCGTTGGAGAGTGCCTCCTGGGCGACGCGGTAGACGACCAGCTGGGCATCGTCGCCGAGGTCGGAGAGGCCCCCCTCGGCGCCGAACTCTGCCTCGACCTCGCCACGGCCGAGTTGCTCGACCTGGCCGGCGACGGCGGCGGCGAGCCCGAGGTCATCGAGTGCCGTCGGGCGCAGTTGCCGGGCCAGGGAGAGCAGCTCCCGCATCGCCTGGTTGGCGAGCGCTTTGGTCTCGCCGAGAGGACCCTCCAGCTCCGGCGGAGCCGCCTCCCGCACCGCCTCCAACCTCAAGAGGAGCCCGGTAAGGGATTGGTTCACCTCGTCGTGGAGGTCGCGAGCGACGCGCGCCCGCTCCTGCTCCTGCGCCTGCAGCGCCGCGGACCCCGCCCGACGCCGCTCCGCCTCCAGGCGCCGCATCATCCGCAGGAAGGCGAGCTCGATTCGCTCCACCTCTTCGGTCTCGCCGACGCCGTCGATCGAGTGCGGGAGGGAGGCGCCCGAGCGGTTCAGGTCGACCTTCTCCATCTCCTCGATCAGCCGCTCCAACGGCCCAAAGCGACGGCGGAAGCGAATCAGGCTGGTCGCCAGCGCTGCCACCGTTATCGCGAGCACGACGATCACCACCGAGGTCATCGGCCAAGCCTAGAAGGACTGGGGGGCGCCCCGGCCCCGAATAGGGGCTGGCCCCTATGGCTACCGCCCCCCGGCGCCGCCATACTTGCCAAGCCAATTCGACTTAGGAGCTGAACGCATGACCACGACCAAGCAATCCACCTGGGGCGCCACCCTGCGCACGACGATCCTGCTGGCGTCGCTTTCCGGCCTGCTGGTCGTCATCGGTGCGCTGATCGGCGGTCCCAGCACCGCCGCGCTGTTCCTCGGGATCGCCCTGCTGATCAACCTCGGCTCCTATTTCTTCAGCGACAAACTGGCGCTGAAAATGAGCGGCGCCAAGCCGATCGAGGAGTCCGAGGCGCCGCGGCTCTACCAGATCGTCCGCGAGCTGACGACCCGCGCCGGGCTGCCGATGCCGCGCCTCTACATGATTCCGCAGGACCAGCCCAACGCCTTCGCCACCGGCCGTAACCCGAAGCACTCTGCGGTCGCCGTGACTCGCGGGATCACCAAACTTCTCTCCGAGGACGAGCTGCGCGGCGTGCTCGCGCACGAGCTCGCGCACATCCGCAACCGCGACATCCTGATCCAGTCGGTTGCTTCGGCGATCGGCGCGGCGATCACCTACCTCGCCTACATGTTCATGTGGTTCGGCAACGACGACAACTCGCCGCTGAGCCTGGTCGCTTCGCTGGCGATGGTCCTGCTGGCGCCGATCGCGGCGAGCATCATCCAGCTCTCGATCTCGCGCCAGCGCGAGTACGCCGCCGACGCCGGCGGGGCGGAGATCTGCGGCAACCCGGAGTCGCTGGCGAGCGCGCTGCTGCGCCTCGAGCAAGGCGCCGCGGCGATGCCGATGCAGGTCAACCAGGCCGCCGAGCCGCTCTACATCGTCAGGCCGTTCTCCGGCAAGGGCATCGCCGGCCTCTTCTCGACCCACCCCCCGATCGAGGAGCGGGTCAAGAGGCTGCGCCAGATGCGCCCGAGCATGGGCTGATCGGCTGTTCGACCCCGGGTCGGAGAGCCGACTCGGGGTCGCTATACTTTTTGAAGTAAAGCTGATCCGGATTTAGGAGATTTGGGCGATGGCGACTGAGGCGCAGCAGGTCACGATCGAGGAGATCGAACCGTTCGAGGCGGCCGAGGAGATCGAGGGCGGCGACGTCGTTCTGGTCGACACGCGCGAGCCGCACGAGTACCAGGAGGCGCACCTGGAGAACGGCAAGCTGGTGCCGCCGGGCCTGCTTGGCGATCAGATCGCCGAGGCCGCGCCCGACAAGTCGGCCCGCACGATCCTCTACTGCCGCTCCGGCAACCGCTCCGCGATTGCCGCCGCGCAGCTGCAGAGGCTCGGCTACGACAACGTCGCCTCGATGGCGGGCGGGATTCTCGCCTGGCAGGAGCAGGGGTTGCCGGTGATTGCCGCCAGCGGCATGACCGCCGAGCAGCGCGACCGCTACTCGCGTCACACGCTGCTGCCCGAGGTCGGGGTCGACGGCCAGCTGAAGCTGCTGAACGCGAAGGTGCTGCTGCTCGGCGCCGGCGGGCTCGGGGCGCCGACGGCGCTCTACCTGGCCGCGGCTGGTGTCGGCACGATCGGCTTGGTCGACGACGACGTTGTCGACGCCTCCAATCTGCAGCGCCAGGTGATCCACAACACCGAGCGGATTGGGATGTCGAAGACCGCCTCGGCGAAGGTCTTCATCCAGCAGCTCAACCCCGACGTCGACGTCGTCGAGCACAACTTCCGCCTCAACGCCGGCAACATCCTCGACGTGATCGCCGACTACGACGTAATCGTCGACGGCGCCGACAACTTCCCCACCCGGTACCTGCTCAACGACGCCTCGGTGCGGCTGCGCAAGCCGGTCGTCTCCGCTTCGATCCTCAGCTTCGACGGGCAGATCTCGACCTTCGTCCCCTTCGAGGGTCCCTGCTACCGCTGCCTCTATCCGAGCCCGCCGCCGGCCGAGTTGGCACCGAGCTGCTCCGCCAACGGGGTGCTCGGCGTGATGGCCGGGACGATGGGGACGCTGCAGGCGAACGAGACGATCAAGTTGATCCTCGGCGTCGGCGAGCCGCTGATCGGGCGGCTGCTGCTCTACGAGGCGCTCGGCACCCGCTTCACCGAGCTGAAGGTCCGTCGCGACCCCGAGTGCCCGATCTGTGGCGAGAACGCGCCGGAGGTCCCCGAGTCCGAGATGGGCAAGTTCCCCGACTACGACCTCTTCTGCGCCGGCTAGCCAGAGGCCGCTGCAAACCGTCGCATCTCGGCGTCCTCGGTCGGTCAGATCGGGTCACGCACTGAAGTGCGCTCCCCTCGCTGACCTCCCTGCGTCCACCGACCTGCTCGGTTTTCGCGGCCTCTATAGGATCGCGATATGGCAACCGTGAAGATCCCGCAGGTGCTGCGCCCGAAGACGGGCGGTGAGGCCGAGGTCGACGCCGCCGGCGGCAACGTCGGTGAGGTGCTGCGGGCGCTGATCGCTGCTCATCCCGACACCGAGGCGCAGCTGTTCGGCGAGGGTGGCGAGCTCAACCGCTACGTCAACGTCTACCTCAACGACGAGGACGTGCGGGTGCTTGACGGCCTCGGTACCGCTGTCTCCGACAGCGACACGATCATGATCCTCCCGGCCATGGCCGGCGGCTGCTAGCGCCTCAGTGTTTTAGGACCAAGCCGAGGAACTGTTTGGTCCGCTCCTCGCGCGGATTCTCCAGCATCTGCTCGGGTGGGCCCTGCTCGACGATCACGCCGTCGTCCATGAAGACGACCCGGTGGGCGACGTCGCGGGCGAAGCCGAGCTCGTGGGTGACGACCATCATCGTCATCCCCTCCTCGGCCAGCTCCCGCATCGTGTCGAGCACCTCCTTGACCAGCTCCGGATCGAGCGCGCTGGTCACCTCGTCGAACAGCATCACGTGTGGGTCCATCGCCAGAGCCCGGGCGATCGCCACCCGCTGCTGCTGGCCGCCTGACAGCCGCTCCGGGTATTCGTTCAGCTTGTCGGCGAGGCCGACCCGCTCCAGCAGCGCCGTGCCCTTCGCCCGCGCCTCCGCGGCCGAGCGGTCGAGCACCTTTTCCGGCGCCATGGTCACGTTCTCCAATGCCGTCTTGTGCGGGAAGAGGTTGAACTGCTGAAAGACGATCCCGACCCGCTGGCGGACGAAGTTGAGCTCCCAGCCCGCCTCTCCGGAGGGCGCTTCGGTGCCCTTGCAGATGTCGCGACCTTCGATGAAGATCTCGCCCCGCTCAGGGGGCTCGAGCAGGTTGACGCAGCGCAGCAGGGTGCTCTTGCCAGAGCCGCTGGGACCGAGCACGCAGACGACTTCGCCGCGGGCGATCTCGAGATCGATGCCGCGCAGTACCTCGAGGTCGCCGAAGCGCTTATGGATGCCTTCGATTTTCAGCATGGGCCCGGCCATCGGCATGCCTAGTGGTGCATGACCTGTGCCGGCCCGCCACGCGACGTGCGGGCCCGTTCGCGGGCGATCAGCCTGTCGACCAGGCGCGCCAGCGGCAGGACGATGATCAGGAACATGATCGCGCCGAGGGTCAGTGCCGAGCTGTTGAAGGTCTTCGACTGGATGTCTCTGCCGACCAGGGCCACCTCGTTGAGGGCGATCACGCTGGCCAGGGTCGTGTCCTTCAGCAGTGCGGTGAATTCGTTCAGCATCGGCGCGATCACCTTGCGCACCGCCTGCGGGACGATCACGTTGCGCATCGCCTGGCCGTGGCTCATCCCCAACGACCGCGCCGCCTCCATCTGGCCGCTTGGCACCGCTTCGATGCCCGCCCTGTACACCTCCGCGTAGTAGGCGCCGTAGACGAGCGTGAGGGCCATGATCGCGTACCAGAAGTTGTCCGGTTTACCGAGCCATTGGGGAATGGTGATCGCCTCCGGCAGCGGCAGGAAGGCGAGGCTGCCGGAGATCAGCAGGATCAGGATCAGTAGCGGGATGCCTCGGAAGATGTCGATGTAAGAGATCGCCAGGAAGCGAACGGGAAGCAGCCCGCGACCCGGTAGCTGGCGCATGAGTGCCAGCAGAAGTCCCCAGATCAGTGCCAGCACCGCCGCGATCAGGGCGAGTTCGAGGGTGATGAGGAAGCCGTCAAGGACCTCGCTGAAGTGCTCCGACATCTGCGAGAGGTCGAAGTACTGGCTGATGATCTCGTTCATCCGGGAGCCGCCTGGTGACGAGCTGGCTCAGGTCGCTTCGTGCGTGGTCGTCCCAATCCCCGCCGGCACCGGCTTGTGAAACCACTTGGTGTAGATGGTTTTGTATTCGCCGGAGTCGATCACTTCGGCAAGCCCTTCATTCAGTTCGTCGAGTAGTTCTTCGTCACCCTGCTGAACGACAAATCCATACTGTTCTTCGGTTTCGATCCCGCCGGAGATTTCGATCCCGCTGTCGGCTTCGATCGCGTTTTCGGCGACCGGCCGGTCGATCACCACGGCGTCGATCGTCCCCGCCTTCAGCGCCGGGATCGTGTCCGGTCCCTGCGGGTAGGTACGCAGTTCCTTCGTGTCGATTTCTTCTTCGACGTATTCCTGGCCGGTGGTGCCCTGCTGGACGCCGACGACCTTTCCCTCCAGGTCTTTGGCGGAATCTAGGCCCGTCGCGCCCTTCACGACCACGATCGACTGGGCCGACGGGAGGTAGTAGGGGTTGGTGAAATCGACAGATTCCTCACGTTCGTCGGTGATCGTCGTCGCCGAGGCGACCGCGTCGAACTTGCCCTGGGCGAGGTCGCGGAAGATCGTGTCGAACGAGGTATCCTTGAATTCGACTTCGCGGCCGAGCTTTTTGGCGATCGCTTCCATCAGTTCGATGTCGAAGCCCTGGAATTCGGTCTTGCTCTTGCCGAATTCCTCGAACGGTGGGTAGGGCACGTCGGAGCCGACAGTGAGCTTCTCGCCCCCGCCCCCGCCCCTGGTGCCGTCGTCGTCGCTGCTGCCGCAGCCGGCCGCGAACAGCGCGATTGCGCTTACCAGCAGCGCCAGGATCAGCGTGGACATCCGGGACTTGCTCATCAAGGTCTTGCCTCCGATGCAGGGGATTGCCGGATCCAGATCGAAACTACTCGCCCGATCCCCGCGGCGCAAGCGTGGCTCAGGCTTATTTCACCGCTATACTTTTTGAAGTACCGGGGTTATCCGATGCCGCGAAACGAGCTACTCAACCGGCCCTGTGGGGGGCGCTTCGGCAATATCGTCGAGTCGATCGGCAACACGCCGCTGGTCGAGTTGCCGCGGCTCTCGCCCAAGCCCGAGGTCCGTATCTACGCCAAGCTCGAGGGCCACAACCCGACCGGCTCGGTCAAGGACCGCGTCGCCAAGTCGATGATCGAGGCGGCGGAGGTCGAGGGGGCGATCGAACCGGGGCAGACGATCCTCGAGCCGACCTCCGGCAACACCGGCATCGCCCTGGCGATGATCTGCCGCCGCAAGGGCTACCCGCTGAAGGTGGTGATGCCCGACAACGTCACCGAGGAGCGCACCCAGCTGCTGAAGATGTACGGAGCGGAGATCGTCTACTCGGAGGGGCCGAAGGGATCGAATGGTGCCGTCGAGGTGGCGCTGGAGATGGCTCAGGACCCCGGCTTCTACATGCCCTACCAGTACGGCAACGAGGCCAACCCGCTTGCCCACTACAACGGCACCGCGGTCGAGATCCTCGACGAGCTCGACGAGGTCACCGCCTTCGTCGGCGGTCTCGGCACCGGCGGCACCCTGATGGGCAACGGTCGCCGCCTCAAGGAGGAAAACCCTGAGACGCTGATCGTTGCCGCCGAGCCGATGCAGGGGGAGATGGTCGACGGCCTGCGCTCGCTCGACGACGGCTTCATCCCGCCGATAATCGACATCTCTCTGCTCGACCGCAAGATCATGGTCTCCAACCGCGACGCGATTGTCTGGACCAAGCGGTTGCTCGACGAGGAGGGCGTCTTCGCAGGCGTCTCCTCTGGGGCGATCGCCGCGATCGCCGCCCGCATCGGCGGCGAGATCGACGGTGGCAACGTCGTCTTCCTGATTCCCGACGACGGCTGGAAGTACCTCTCCTCCGGCGTCTACACCAAACCGATCGAGGAGATAGAGAATCTCGACTCGACGGTTTGGTGGTGACCACGACCTGCTGATGCGGATCGCCCAGGGTCTGATCGACGAGATGGTCTCGCATTCCCGCGAGGACCTGCCGAACGAGTGCTGCGGGTTGATCGGCGGCGTCGACGGCGAGGCCACGGTCGTGCACCGGGTTGCCAACGCGGCCGCCAGTCCGCTGCGTTACGAAATGGACCCGAAGGCGCAGTACGACGCTTACAAGGCGATCGAGGACGACGGCAAGGAGCTGCTGGCGATCTACCACTCGCACACCAAGAGCGCCGCCTATCCGTCCCAGACCGACGTCAACCAGGCGGTTGCCTGGCCGGACCAGGTCTATGTGATCGTCTCCCTGCAGGATGCCGATGCGCCCGACGTCAAGGGCTACCTACTGAAGGATCTGAAGATCGAGGAGGTCGAGCTTGTCGTCTCATAGTCACACCAGAGGTGCCCACAGCCGCGGCGCGCATGGCGGCGGCGGTTCCCACGATGGTGGCCACGGCGGTGGCGGTGGAGGCGGCGGAGGCAAGCTGGTCAAGGTCGCCTTCGCCCGCACCCAGGCCGAGGCGGAGATGATGCAGGGGCTGCTGCTCGAGTCCGATATCCCCAGCGTCTTGAAGCGGACCCGCGGCTTCGACAACCCCGACTTCCTTGCCGCCGGCCCCCACGACGTGATGGTCGACTCGGACCACGCAAAGAAGGCTCGCGGCTTACTCGAGGGGACGATGATCGAGAGCGAGGACGAAGTCCGGACCGAGCTCGGCGAGGCCGCCCGGCTCAAGCGCGACGGCACCGAACCGACCGCCTCGCGGCTCGCCCTCTGGGTCGGCGTCGCTTTCCTCGCCGCTGTGATCCTGGCCTGGGTGCTCTACCAGCTCAGCTGACGCTGCCGGCGCGGGCGATGCCGCGCAGGTGGTCGCGCCAGGCGCCCTCGATATCGCGGAAGCGGGCGTCGAAGGCGTCTTCGATCGTCGGCACGGCACCGCCGGGCTTGAGTTCGTGGACCAAGCGCTCGCAGGCCTCGGGGCCGCGCTCGTTCTCGAGCAGGTCGAAGATCGTGCCGCCGAGTAGAACGGCGTCCCGGCGGGACGGTGGGAAGGAGGGTCGAGAGCTCTCGCGCAGGCGGCGGATCACCGCCGCTCGGTAGAGGCCGACCTGGCGCGAGAAATACTGGGCGCCACCTTCGACAAGCCAGGCCCAGCCGAGGTAGCGGGCGAAGCGGCGCGGCGTCCAGGCGGGGGGGAGGGCGGGGTTGTTGGCGGCAACGACGAGCTGCGCGTAGAGGCGCTCGGCGGTGCCGCGCAGGGCCTCGTAGGAGTCGTCACCCGCCGCCCGCCGTTCCATGTGGGGGTCGTTGAGCACATGCAGCTCGGTCGCCATCGCCCAGCCCGCCAGGTAGCGGCGTCCCGCCGGGGCAGCGGACCAGCGTGCCGCCGGCAGATAGGGATGAGCCATCGCCAGCCAGAGCGGGTTGGTGTGGATGACTACGGTGACGTCGCCCGGCACCCGCTCGAACCGGTCCTCCAGTCGCAGCCGCAGATCCTCCATCCGGTCCAACGTCCGCTCCGCAAAAGGCGAATCCTCGCTGTCGTGACGCGCCGTAAAGCTCAGGCTCTCCGTCTCGATCCAGGGCATGGATCGAGACTAGCGACGGGAGCTGAAGCTCAAACTAGAGCGGGCTCTGCATCGCCGCAAAGCCTACGAATCTCTTGCCGGGCGCGGTCGAACTCTTCGTCGGCCATCACCGGCGTGCCCTCGAAGGGCAGTTCGCGGTCGATCTCGACCCAGGAGCGGCAGCCGTGGTACTCGTCGCGGACCCGCACGGTGACCGGGCGGGGGATGCGGTGAACCCGCAGCAGCAGGATGTGAAGTGGGTGGCGGCGCTTCCAGTTGAGGCGCTTCTCGGCGTAGTCCGGGGTCCAGACGTAGTACGGCGAGAGGGCGTCGAGGGCGCGGGGGTCGTTGATCGTGACGTGATCGGTCACCTCGGCCCAAGCGCGCAAGCGGACGCGGTCCGGCTGGGGAATGCCGCCGTCCTGGAGCAGCGCCCGCGGGGGCGGCTCCTCGTCGGGCCAGACACCCTCCTCGAGCGCTCGTTTGAGCTCGGGGTGGTGGGACTCGCGGACGAGGTCGTTCCGCTGGTGGTCGAAAGTCGGGTACAAGAAGAAGCGTTCGTGCTCGAGTTCGAAGTGCTTGTTCTCCTCGCGAATCCCGCCCTTGCGCAAGGTGAGCAGCTGCTCACCCTCCGCTAGCGCGCGGACCGTTACTGCCCATTCCTTGAGAGCGATCGGCATTTGAAATCTTCCTGCGAAAGGTTTGATAAATCCTGGGGGCTGGGGCTGGGCGCCTCCAAAGCGACACGGCCTATGCCCGCCCGGGATCGCGCATCTTAGACCAGCCTGTCCAAATCGCAAAATTAAAAACCGGTTTAGCTGCAACCTCCGCCGCCCGGCGTCTCGATTCGCAGCCTGTCGCCGGGCTTCAGTTCGCCCTCGGACTTGCTCGGCAGCGGCTTTCCGTTGAGTAGGTCGCGCCCTCCGGCGCCGTCTTTGTCGCCACCGCGACCGGCGGGAGCTCGCCGCCGGCGCTCGCCGATAAGGGTGAAGCGCATCGGCGCCAGCGCCTCGATCTCACGGACGATCCCGTCGCCGCCACGGTGCCCGCCTTCGCCGCCGCTGCCGCGTCGCAGTGAGAGCTCGCGTACGCGCAGCGGGAACTCGGTCTCCAGCGCCTCGATCGGGGTATTCAGCGTGTTCGACATCGCGACGTGGATCGCGCTCGCTCCGTCGGCGTCGGGGCAGGCACCCTGGCCGCCGCCGAGCGTCTCGTAGTAGGTGAAGCCCTCTCCGGCGAGGGTCAGGTTGTTCATCGTCCCCTGGCCCTGGGCTGGCACCAGCAGGGCGCCTGCCAGGGCGGCGATGACGAGGTCGGCGACGCGACTGGAGGTCTCGACGTTGCCGGCGGCGACGGCGGCGGGCGGGCGGGCGTTGAGTAGGCAGCCCTCGGGGGCGATCACCTCGATCGGCCGCTGAGCACCGGCCGAGGGCGGCGCGTCGGGATCGGTCAGGGCCCGCACCGCGAAGAAGGCGCCGGCCTTGGTCACCGAGAGCGGGCAGTTGAGGTTGCCGTCGACCTGGGGGTCGGTGCCGGAGAAGTCGAGCCGCAGGTGCTCGCCGGCGATCGTCGCGGTCAGTCGCAGGACGGCATCGCGCGGCTCGCCGCGGGCGTCGTCCTCGAGTACGTCCTCGGCGCTGTAGGTGCCGTCGGGAAGGGCGGCGATCGCGGCGCGGGCGCGGCGCTCGGCGTAGGCGAGGATCTCCTCCATCCCGGCCCGCAGCTCGGCGACCCCCTGGCGCTCGGCGAGCGCGGAGAGGCGCTGTTCGCCGATCCGGTTCGCCGCCGCCTGCGCCCGCAGGTCGGCGAGCCGCTGGCGCGGCGAGCGCATCCGCGCCGCCAGGTCGGCCAGCGCCGCCTCGTCGGCCCGGGTCGGCGGGATCACCACACCCTCTTCGTCGAGGGTGCGGGAATCGGCTGGCATCCCGCCCGGGGTCGGGCCGCCGACGTCGGCGTGGTGGGCGCGGCTGGCGGCGAAGCCGAGCAGCTCGCCGGCGACGAAGACGGGGGAGATCAGGGTCACGTCGGGCAGGTGGGTGCCGCCGCGATAGGGATCGTTGAGGACCCAGGCCACTCCCGGTCGCTGTTCCTCGTCGAGCACAGCGGCGACCGCCTCCGGCATCGAGCCGAGGTGGACGGGGATGTGCTCGGCCTGCATCACCAGCTCACCGGCGGCGTCGAAGAGGGCGGTCGAGCAGTCGCGCCGCTCCTTCATGTTGGCCGAGTAGGCGGAGCGGATCAGCGCCGCTCCCATCTCGTCGCAGGCGGCGCGAAGGCCGCCGACCAATATCTGCAGGGAGATCGGGTCGACCCTCATCTCGTCGCCCTCGCGCGGATCGTGCCGGTGGCGTCGACCGTGGCGTTCCAGCCAGGAGGAAGGACCAGGGTCGCCTCCGGCAGCTCGAAGACGACCGGGCCTTCGGCCTCGGCCTCGGCCGGCGGCTCGCCGCGCAGGATCGCGGTCTCTACCCACTGGCCCTCGAAGCGGACCAGGCGCGAGTCGCGAGCGAGCTTTCCCGCGGCCGCCGCGGCCGGGCGCGGCTCGGGGCCGGGGACGACCAGGGCGAGGCGGATGTCGACGAGGACGACCTCGCCCTCGGGGTCGCGGTAGCCGTAGCGCTGCTCGTGCGTTTGCTCGAAGCGCTCGACAAGATCGGCAGGATCTGGTCGTGGCGGTCCCGGCACCGAGAGCTCGAAGGCCTGGCCGGCGTAGCGCATCTCGTAGGTCAGCTCCGGCGTCGCCTCCTCGATTCCGGCACCGGTGGCGGCGATCATCGCCTCGACCTCGGCGGCGATCCGCTCGGCGTTCAGGTCCCCTCCGCCCAGCATCACCGTGTGGGTGGTGTCGCGGCGGCGCTCGGAGGCACAGAGTCCGAGTGCCGAGAGGACACCGCCGGCGCGGGGGCAGAGGATCGTCTCGATTCCCAGCTCCGCGGCGACCGCCGCCGCGTGCATCGGGCCGGCGCCGCCGAAGGGCATCAGGGCGAAGCCGCGGGGGTCGATCCCACGCTCGACGGTGACGACGCGCAGTGCCTGCGCCATCTGCTGGTTGGCGACACGGAGGATCCCCTCGGCCGTCTCCAGCTCGCCCAGACCGAGCGAGCCCGCGAGCTCCGCGATCGCGTTGCCGGCGGCCTCGGCGTCGAGAGCCACGTCACCGGCGAGGCGCGAGGCGGCGCCGAGTCGGCCGAGCAGCAGATTGGCGTCGGTGACCGTGGGCTCGCGGCCGCCGCGGCCGTAGCAGGCAGGCCCCGGATCGGCCCCGGCCGAGCGTGGCCCGACTTGCAGTGCCCCGCCCCTGTCACGCCAGGCGATCGAGCCGCCGCCGGCGCCGACGGTGTGGACGTCGACCATCGGCAGGTGGATCGGGCGGCCGCCGATCGTGCGCGAGTCGGTGCGGCGCACCTCCCCTGCTTCGACCACACAGACGTCGCAGGAGGTGCCGCCCATGTCGAAGCCGAGGGCGTTGCCGTCGCCGCCGGCGCGGGCCGATAGGCCGGCGCCGACCGCACCGCCGGCTGGGCCCGAGAGGACGCTCCAGGCTCCGGCCCGGGCCGCCTCGGCGACCGGGGCGACGCCGCCGGAGGAGCGCATCACCAGGGGCTCGGGCAGGCCGGCGCCGCTTGCCGCCTCGGCGAGCTCCCCGAGGTAGCGGCCGAGTAGCGGGCTGAGGTAGGCGTCGATTGCGGTGGTCGAGCAACGCTCGTACTCGCGGAAGCGCGGCAGCACCTCGTGCGAGGCGGAGACATGTAGATCGGGAAGCGCCTCGCGCAGGTGGCCGGCGATCCGCTGCTCGTGGCCGGGGTCGAGGTAGGAGAAGAGCAGGCAGATCGCAACCGACTCGGCGCCGCTCTCGCGCAGCAGCGCGGCCAGCCGCTCCGGCTCACCCTCGGCGAGCGGCTCGACCACGCCTTCGGGCCCGGTTCGCTCGGCCGCCTCGAAGCGCAGTTCCGGGTCGATCAGCGGCGGCGGCTTCGGCGCGCAGAGGCGGTAGAGGTGGGGACGGTCCTGGCGGGCGATCTCCAGCAGGTCGGCAAAGCCGCGGGTGGCGATCAGGGCGGTGCGGGCGCCGCGTTCCTGCAGCAGCGCGTTGGTGCCGACCGTCATCCCGTGGGCGAAGACCTCGACGGCGTCGGGCTCGGCGCCGGCCCGGCCGAGGACCTCGCGCACGGCCGCCATCACCCCGTTCGACTCGTTGCCGGGAGTGGTCGGGACCTTGGCGGTGTGGACGGTGCCGTCGTCGAGCAGGACCGCGTCGGTGAAGGTCCCGCCGACGTCGACCCCGAGCAGCATGGGATGAAGCTAGCGCCCCGTCGGCGGGGAGGTCAGTGCCATTCCTCGCGGCGAACCTCGCCGTCGGGGTCGAGCACCAGGTGGATGCCGTCGAGGTCGCTCTCCATGTCGGGGCAGTCGCTGCGCCGATGTCCGCCACGCGACTCGCGCCGCGCTAGGGCCAAGCTTGCAGTTGCCTTTGCCAGTGGGTAGGGGTTGCAGATCAGCGAGGCCAGGTCGTCGGGATTTCGCAGCGGCCCAGCGCGGCGCCAGACGGCCTCGCGCGTCGCTTCGGTCGGCGGCTCGAAACGCCACTCGGGCAGCGGCGGGTGGGTGCCCTCCGCCGGCTCGGCGACGGCTGCCGCTGCCGCCCGGGCACCGAAGACGAAGCACTCGCTGAGCGAGTTCGAAGCCAGCCGGTTGGCGCCGTGCAGACCGGTGCAGGAACACTCGCCGACGGCGTAGAGCCCGGGTAGCGAGGAGCGCCCCTCCAAGTCCACCGCCACCCCACCCATCGTGTAGTGGGCGGCGGGAGCGACAGGGACCGGGTCCGAGCGTGGGTCGAGGCCGGCGTCGGCGAGCGCGGCGAAGACGTTGGGGAAGCGGGCCGGGTCGATCCCCCGCAGGTCGAGCTTCACGTCGGTGGTGTCGTCGGCCCTCATCCGGTCGAGGATTGCGACGCTGACCGCGTCGCGCGGCGCCAGCTCGTCGGTGAACCGCTCGCCGGCGTCGTCGAGCAGCGTCGCCCCCTCGCCACGCACCGCCTCGGTTATGAGGACGCTGTCGGCGGGCGAACCGGGCAGGCAGAGGGCGGTGGGGTGGAACTGGCAGAACTCGAGATCAGCAAGGTCCGCCCCGGCCGCCGCCGCCAGCACCGGGCCGGCGCCGATCGCGCCGCGCGGGTTGGTGGTCCGCTGCCACAGCGCTGCCGCCCCACCGGTGGCCAGTGCCGTCGCCGCAGCGGCGATCGGGCCGTTGTCGGTGAGCACGCCGTGGCAGCGCTGGCCGTCGCTCCAGAGCGCCAGCGCCGAAGTGCGCTCTCGGACCTCGATCCGGGCCTCTGCGGCAACCATCGCGGCCAGCTTCGAGGTGATCTCGTGGCCGGTCTGGCTGCCGCCGGAGTGGACTATGCGACGGCTCGCATGGCCTCCCTCAAGCCCAAGTGCCAGCCGTCCCTCATGGTCGAGATCGAAGACGACGCCGCGGGCGAGCAGTTCCCGCACCGCCGTGGGCGCCTCGTCGACCAGCACCCGCACCGCCGAAGGCCGGCAGAGACCGCGCCCTGCGGCGATCGTGTCGGCCGCATGGCTGTCGGGCGAGTCGTCGGGTTCCAGCGCCGCCGCCAGCCCGCCCTGAGCCCAGAAGCTGGCGCTCTGAGAGAGCGGCGTGCGGGAGATCAGGCAGACGGATCCGCCGCTCTCGGCAGCGCGCAGCGCCGTCCACAGACCCGCCGCGCCGCCGCCGACGACGGCGACGTCGAACTCAGCTGCTGCTGCTATCGGCCCTCAGCCTCTCGGCGGTTGGACTCGATCTGTTCGCGCAGCCAGGCGGCGGCTCCTTCGCGAACCCGGGCCTGCTCGTCAGCGACCGCCAACTCGGCTTCGCTGGCTCGTCGTTCGGCTGCCTCGACCCGCTTCTCGGCGGCATCGGTCTGGGCCTCGATCTCGGCCAGTCGCTCCTCGGCGGCGGCGATTGCCTTTTCCTTCGCCTCGCGCTCGCGCTGCAGAGCCCGCTCGTTCTCGAGTCGCGTCTCCTCTCGAACGCGAGCGGTGCGCGCCTGCTCCTGCTCCAGGTTCGCCTCCAGCGCCTTGATCTCGGCTGCCGTGCGTCGCTCCGCCTCGGCTGCCACTTGGGCTACGGCTTTTAACCTGCGCTCGGTCTCTTCGACCTGCGCACTGAGGCTGTCGCCGGCTGATCCGCCCATATCCGCGCTCATTGCGCTCAATCTATACCGGCCTGGCGGTGAGGTCGCGGTAGGTGGCGACCACCCGTGCCGCCATCCGCTCCGCCGAGAGCGAGGCCGCCCGCGAGCCGCCGTCGACGCGCGGGTCCGCAGCCTCGAGGTGGGGGCCCGCGGTGGCGCTCCAAACGCCCACGTCAAAGGGCGCGCAGAGGCAGCCGGCGACACCGCCCAGGGCATAGGGCGCGATCCCGACCGGGGTCGAGAGCACCGGCACTCGGCAAGCGAGCGCCTCGACGGCGGCCAGCCCGAAGCCCTCGTAGTCGGAGCTGACGAGGACGGCGTTGGCGGCGTTGAGCCAGAGCGGCATCCGCTCGGGCTCGATCGAGCCGCCGGTCAGCAGCTCGGCGCCGCAGGCCGCCGCGACCTCGGCGGCGCGGTCGTGGCGCTTCTCCGGTCGCGCCGGGTTGGCGGGGAAGAAGAGGTAGCGCCCGTCGGGGTCGAGGCCGAGTTGCTCGCGCGCCTGGCGCCGCGGCATCGCTACGAAGCGGCGCAGGTCGGGGCCGCAGGGGAGAACCGCCGAGCCCGGGACGGCGGGCAGGCCGGGGCGACCGTCCTCCGGCTCGAACAGAGCGCGCGAGACGGCGGCGACGAGGTCGACCCGCCAGGCGAGGCGGCGCGAGAGCGGCCCGACGATGCCGTGGCGGACGTCGGTGCCGTGGTAGGTGACCAGGAGGGGTCGCGCCCCGGCCAGTCGCGCACACCAGCCGGGCAGCCCGTAGTGGGCGTGAACCAGGTCAAAGCGCTCACGTCGCAGCAGCGCCCGCAGTCGTCGCGTCGCCGGTATGTATTGGCGGCTGCCGGGCGGAAAGCTGAAGACCTCGACCTCGATCCCCAGTCGCCGCGTCTCCTCGACCTGGTCGCGAACCCACTGTCCACGCTGGGGAGCCGAGGAGTCCGGCTCGAAGTTGGTGACGACAAGGACCCGCATGCGGCTGAGGGTATCCGCGGGGGCAGATCTTGACTCTCGGTCCCGGGGTTGATCTTTCTTCACCTGGAGGTTTGAGAATTGGCACAAGCGCGTCTTGTTCTGTGTGCATTGCCGGAGCAGCATCGGCAGCCAACCGATGAAGGGAGGCAACGATGTTCTACGCGCTGATGGGGTACCTGCACACCGTTCTCGCGATCAGGGTGCGGGCGATCCGCTCGTTGCTGGCGACCGAGCGTGGTCAGGGGACGGTCGAGTACGTCGGCCTGATCCTGCTCGTCTCGCTGCTGATGGTGGGGATGGTGGCGGCGATGAAGGGGTTCAACGGCAAACAGGGGACCCAGCTGGCCGACGTGATCGTCAACAAGATCAAGCAGGCCGTCGACCAGGTGACGTTCAAATGAGCGCCACCGCCCACGCCACCGCCGCGCCCGTTCCGTCCTCGGTGCACCGTATGCTGTATGACAGCATGAAGCATCGAACTCAGCTATATCTGGACGAGGCCCAGCACCGCTGGCTCCGGCAGCGAGCTGGCAAGTCGGGCAGCATCGCTGCCGTCGTGCGCGAGCTGATCGACGCTGAGCGCGCCCGGCGGCTCGATCCGGCCGCGGACCCCCTGCTCAGCTATCTGGTGGCGGACGCGCCGGGCAGAGGGCGGGAGGGGACCAGCGTCACCACGCTGGACCGCGACCTCTACGGCCGATGAGGTCGGTTTTCGTCGACACCAGTGCCTTCGTTGCCCTGCGCAACGCGGCGGAGGCGGAGCACGAGCGGGCCCGCGCCGCGCTCTCGGCCCTGCTTGCCGAGGGTGCGGCGCTGTTCACCTCAAACTACGTCTTTGCCGAGACCTACACGGCGCTGATGGTGCGAGTGGGGCGGGGCGAGGCGGTCGAGTGGGGGCGGCGCTTCCGGGCCAGCGGTGCAATTGAGCTGGTCCGGCTCGACGAGGACGTCGAGGGCGACGCTTGGAAGATCCTCGAACGCCACGACGATAAGCGCTGGAGCTACGTCGATGCGACCTCCTTCGCCCTGCTCGAGCGCGAGGGTGGCAACGAGGCCTTCGCCTTCGACGCTCACTTCGGCCAGCGTGGTCTGCGGGTGCTGCCGGAGAGCTGAGCCGCCGTCGCGCCCGCGCGCGTGACAGACTCGCGCCCATGCCAGCCTCCCGCAGCTACGACCGCGCGCCCGCCGACATCCGCCCGGTGACGATCGACCCCGGCTTTGTCGAGACCGCCGACGGCTCGGCGCTGATCTCGATCGGCAAAACGAGGGTCATCTGCACCGCCTCGGTCAACGATTCGGTGCCGCGCTGGATGCAGGGCCGCGGCAAGGGTTGGGTCACCGCCGAGTACGCAATGCTGCCGGCCTCGACCGGGGACCGCAAGCAGCGCGACATCTCCAAGGGCAAGCAGGATGGCCGCGGGGTCGAGATCCAGCGGCTGATCGGCCGTTCACTGCGCGTCGTCGTCGACTTCAAGGGGATGGGCGAACGCAGCGTCTACGTCGACTGCGATGTGCTTCAGGCCGACGGCGGCACCCGCTGCGCGGCGATAACCGGGGGCTATGTGGCGCTGCGCCTGGCCTTCCAGAGCCTGCTCGACCGTAAGGAGATCGAGGCGATGCCGCTGACCGGGTCGGTGGCGGCGGTCAGCGCCGGCATGGTCGCCGGCCGCGCCCTCTGCGATCTCGACTACTCCGAGGACTCGACCGCCGAGGTCGACGCCAACGTGGTGATGACCGGGGATGGGGGCCTGGTCGAGGTGCAGGCGACGGCGGAGCGGACGCCGCTTTCTCGCGCCTCGCTCGACGAGCTGCTCGCTCTCGCCGAGGGCGGCATAGCCCGCCTGCGGGGGGTGCAGGAGCGGGTCGCTTGATCCTCTCCACCCGCAACCGGCACAAGTTGCGGGAGATGGGCGAATTGCTGCCCACGGTCGAGCTGCGGCCGCTGCCAGACGAGGTTGAGCTGCCGCCCGAGGACGGCGACAGCTTCGCCGCTAACGCCCTGATCAAGGCGCGGGCCGCCCGCGCCGCCACCGGCGAGGTGGTGATCGCCGACGATTCCGGGATCGAAGCCGAAGATCTGGGCGGCGCCCCCGGGATCTACTCGGCCCGCTACGCCGGTGAGGGTGCGAGCGACGAGGTCAACCTGGAGAAGCTTCTGCGCGACGTCGATGTGGCCGGCGGCGATCGCCGCGTCGCCTACTTCTGCGCGCTCGCGCTGATCGACGAGGCCGGGGAGGAGCACGTCTTCGAGGCCCGCTGCGAGGGCTACCTGCTCGAGCGCGGCCGCGGCAAGGGGGGCTTCGGCTACGACCCGGCCTTCGTCCCCGACGAGACCGGGCCCGACGATCTGCGCACCTACTCCGAGCTCAGCGACGCCGAGAAGCACGCGATCAGCCATCGCGGCAAGGCGGTGCGGCTGCTGGCGGCGCACCTCGGCATTCCAGCCCAGGGCTCACCGTGATCCGCACCAAGAGCGGCGCCGCCGGGCTCTCGATCGCCTCCAACGCGATCCTGATCGCGATCAAGCTCGCGGCCGGGGCGATCACCGGCTCGATCGCGATCGTCACCGAGGCGGTCCACTCGCTGATCGACCTTGTCGCCTCGGTCGTCGCCTTCGTCTCGGTGCGCAAGGCCGATGAGCCGGCCGATGCCGACCACCCCTACGGGCACGAGAAGGTCGAAAGCCTGGCGGCGACGATCGAGGGGATGCTGATCCTGGTCGGCGCCGGCATCATCGTTTTCGAGGCGACGAAGCGCCTGGTCGACGGCGCCGAGGTCAACTCGCTCGGTATGGGCATCGCCGTGATGGGCATCTCGATCCTCGCCAACCTCGGCGTCTCGACGGTCCTCTCGCGCCAGGCCAAGGCGCACGAATCGCCCGCTCTGGAGGGCGATGCCGCCCACCTGCGCGCCGATGCGCTCACCTCGACCGGAGTTCTGGTCGGGCTGCTGCTGATCGAGATCACCGGTGTCGACGCTTTCGACTCGATTACGGCGATGGTCGTCGCCGGGGCGATCGTCTGGGCCGGGATCAGGATCATCCGCCGCTCCTCCGGCGTGCTGGTTGACGAGGCGCTGCCGGACGATGAGATGGACCGGATCGAGACTGCGATCGCCGCCGCCCGCACGCCGGAGGTTGCCGGCTATCACAAGCTGCGCGCCCGCCGCGCCGGCAGCCGCCGCCACATCGACTTCCACGTCCAGTACCGCTCCGGCACCAGCCTCGAGCGCGCCCATGAGCTGGCCCACGCGATGCGCGGCTCGATTGAGGCCACGATCCCGCACGCCGAGGTGCTGATTCACGTCGAGCCCGAGGCCTCTTTTCGCGAGCCCGACGACGCCCGCTCCGGCCCCTATCGCTCCGGCTGAAGCTCCTACGGACTCGGCAGCAGGTTGACTGCGGCGGCGAGGCCGACGGCGATCAGGGTAATCGTGTAGCCGGTGTAGCCGCTGATCGCGAAGAGCACGGCGGCGATCGCACAGACGGCGACCACGGTGATCCATGAGGCTCGGGCGAGGGGCATGGCCCGGTATTTTCACCGAGATGGCCGACGTCGTCGCAACCGATGCGGTTCCGGGCGATGCCGCCGAGGCCGCGCTGGCCTTCCTGGCCGAGATGTCGCCGGACCTGCGGGGGGCCGCGATCCTCGACTCCGCGGGCGTTGTGCTCGCTGCCGCGGGTGATGAGGGGCGCTGGCGCGAGGACGCTGGGACGCTGTTCGAGCTGGCCGACCGAGCCGGCGAGGAGCCGGTCGAGCAGGTCCACATCGGCACCGAGCAAGGGGAGGTCTTTGCTCTACGGCAAGAAGGGCTGGCGGCGGTGGCGGTGACGGAGCGTTTCGCCCTGGCTTCGCTGATGTTCTTCGACATGCGCTCGGTTCTGCGCGATCTCGCTGCCTCCCGAGCCGGCGATGGGCCCGATCGATGACGCCGCCGAAGCCGCACCGCATCCTTCTTGACCGCGTCTCCGGCTACGCCGACGAGGCCGCTGCCTTCATGCGCCGCCGGCGGATTTCGCGCAAGCCGTTTGCGCGCCTTTACTACCCCCAAGGCCGCAGTTGCGATCACGCCGGTGACGCAGCTGTCGGTGGCGAGCTGTTCGTCGTCGCCGGGCGCCTGATCGAGGTCGCGGGGAAGCGGCCAAAATCATGAGCGAGCTGCTCAGCCCCGATGTCGCCGCTCGTGTTCTGGGCCGGGCGCTGGCCAACGGCGGCGAGTTCGCCGAGATCTTCGCCGAACGCCGCCGCGGCCTCTCGATGTCGATCGACGAGTCGCGGATCGAGTCGGTGCAGAGCGGTGAGGAGGAGGGCGCCGGGGTTCGCGTCGTCGCCGACGGCACCACCTACTTCGCCCACGTCGATGGGCTCGACCCCGACGATCTCGAGCGGGCGGCGTCCGAGGCTGCCGCGGCCCTACGGGGCGCGCGTGCCGAGCCGCAGGCGCTGCGGGCAGTGGCGAGCTCGCCACTGCCTATCGAGCACCGCCCTGAAGAGGTCCCGGCGGGACGCAAGGCCGAACTACTGCGTGAGCTCGACGAGCGCGGCCGCGCCGAGGGCGCCGAGATTGCCCAGTTCAGCTCCTCCTATGCCGAGGGACGCCGCCAGGTCGCGATCGCCAACTCCGAGGGACTGCTCACCGGCGACGACCGCACCCGGGTGCGGCTTGGCGCCCAGGTCGTCGCTCGTCGCGGTGACGTAGTCGAGACCGGCGCCGAGACCCGTGGCGCCGCTCGGGGCTTCGAGCTGCTCGAAGATGAGCCGGGGCGGATCGCCGAGCTGGCCGCGCGCAAGGCGCTGACTCTGCTCGACGCTGGTCCTGCGCCGGCGGGCTCGATGCCGGTCGTCGTCGGCGGCGGCTTCGGCGGTGTCCTCTTCCATGAGATGACCGGGCACGGGCTCGAGGCGGACCACATACAGAAGGGTGCCAGCGTCTACGTCGGCAAGCTCGGCGAGCAGGTCGCCCAGCCCTTGCTCAGCGCCTACGACGACGGCTGCCTCGGCAGCGAGTGGGGCACGGAGGCAATCGACGACGAGGGCACGCCGGCCGAGAAGACGCGGGTGATCGAGGACGGACGCCTGGTCTCCTATCTCTACGATCGTCTCTGCGCCGGCCGCGACGGCGTCGCCTCGACCGGCAACGGCCGCCGCGAGAGTTTCCGCCATCTGCCGATCCCGCGCATGACCAACACCTACATCGCCCCCGGCGAGGCCCGGCCCGAGGAGCTGATCGCCGATGTTGAGCAGGGCTTCTACGCCGTCTCCTTCGGGGGCGGCCAGGTCGAGCCGGCGACCGGAGACTTCGTCTTCGGCGTTTCCGAGGGCTACCTGATCGAGGGCGGCAAGGTGACCAAGCCTTGCCGGGGGGCGACCCTGATCGGCAACTGCCTGGAGGCGCTAATGGCGATCGACGCGGTAGCCGACGATTTCGACGTCAAGACCGGGTTCTGCGGCAAGGGCGGCCAGACGGCGCCGGTTGGCGTCGGCCAGGGGCACGTCCGGATCCAGGCGATGACGGTCGGGGGGACCGAGGTTTGAGCGAGCTCAGCGAGGCCGCCGGGCGAGCGGTCGAAGCGGCGCTGACCGCCGGCGCCGCCGATGCCGAGGCCTACGTCGCCGAGGAGAGCGGTCGCGAGGTGCGCGTCCACGGCGGCGCCGTCGAGAGCCTCACCGCGGCGACCCAGAGCGGCATTGGCGTGCGGGCCTGGCTCGGCGGTCGGACCGGCTACGCCTACGGCACCGACTTCTCCGAGGCCGGCGTAGCCGCGATCGCCGCCCGCGCCGCCGAGGCGGCCGCGATCGCCGACGAGGACGAGTTCGCTGGGGCACCGCAGCCGGCGCCGGTCGAGTCTCTGGCCGGCCTCAGCGACCCCTCGATCTCTGCCTGGTCGACCGCTAAGGTCGCTGAGCTGGCGCTGCTGGTCGAGAGCACCGCCCTCGCCACCGACCCCCGCATCGTCGGCGTCGAGGGGGCCGTCTACGCCGATGCTGCCGAGCGGGTCGCGATCTCCTCCTCGACCGGCGTCGCCGGTGAGTACGAGGCCTCCAGCTGCTTCACCTACGTACAGGCGCTTGCCGACAGCGACGGCGGGCGTGAGACCGGGCTCGGCTTCGGCCTCGCCCGAGGGCCTGAGGGCCTCGACCCCGAGGCGGTCGGGATCGAAGGCGCCGAGCGCGCGGTGGCGATGATCGGTGCCGTCAAGCCGCCTTCGCGGGCCTGTCCGGTCGTCCTCGACCCGACCGTCGCCGCCAGCTTCGCCGGACTGATCGGCGGCGCCCTCGCCGCCGACGCGGTGCAGCGCGAGCGTTCACCGTTCGCCGGCCGCCTCGGCGAGGAGATCGCCGGCCAGGCACTCGCCCTCTACGACGACGGTCGCGACCCCGAGGGACCCGCCTCAGCGCCTTTCGACGGCGAGGGCCTGCCACGCCGCCGCACGACCCTGGTCGAGGGCGGCCGCCTGCGCTCCTACCTCTACGATACCTACACCGGCCGCCGTGGCGATGCCGCCTCGACCGGCAGCGGCTCTCGCGCCGGCTACCGCTCGCGTCCCTCGGTCGCGACCTCGAATTTGGTCGTCGCCCCCGGATTCCACTCCTTCGTCGAGCTGCTCGGCGAGGCCGGCGACGGGGTCTTCGTCACCGACGTCGCCGGCCTGCACTCCGGCGTCAACCCGGTCACCGGCGTCTTCTCGGTCGGCGCCTCCGGCCACGCCATCCGTGCTGGAGAGCTGGCCGAGCCGGTGCGTGAGTTCACGGTCGCCAGCGACCTCGTCTCGATGCTCGGGGCCGTCCGCGCTGCCGGCGCCGAGGCCCGCTGGGTGCCCTTCGGCGGCTCGGTCCGCACTCCGGCGCTGCTGGTCGGCGAGATGACCATCGGCGGCTCATAGCCCTTAGGCATGCGCTTACGCCGAACTCGCTGTTAGATTGCGCCGATCTTCAACCCCCGAGGAGGATTCTCGACGTGACCAAGGCTGAGTTTCTGGACCAACTGGCAGGCGACGAGCGCATTGGCAGCAAGAAGGCCGCCAGCGACGCCGTCGACGCTGTTCTCGATGCGATCACCGGCTCGCTGAGCGCAGGTGACGAGGTCAGCTTCACCGGCTTCGGCAAATTCCATGTGGCCGAGCGCGGTCCTCGCCAGGGCGTCAACCCGCGCACCGGCGAAAGGATCACGATTCCGGGCGGCAAGGTTCCCCGCTTCTCCGCCGGCTCGGCGCTGAAGACGAAGGTCAAGGGCGGCTGATTCGCTGACCCCCTTTGCCGATCGGCTCGCGGCGCTGGTAGAAGAGCGCCGCAGTCAGATTTGCCTCGGCCTCGACCCCGACCCGGCCAAGCTGGCCGGGTCCGGGGGCGCGGCGATCGACCCCGGCCTCTCTGCTGCAGAGCAGGCGGCAGCCGCGGTTACCGCCCACTGCCGCACCCTGATCGAGCGCGCCGGCCCCGCCTGCGTCGCGGTTAAGCCGCAGCTTGCCTGTTTCGAGCGCCTGGGCGCCCCCGGCTGGACAGCGTTGGCCGAGGTCTGCGCCACCGCCAGGGAGGCCGGGCTGCTCGTCGTCGCCGACGGCAAGCGCGGTGACGTGCCCGTCACCGCCGCTGCCTATGCCCAGGCGCTGGTCGGGGAGACGCCGACCCCCTGGGGCCCGGTCGCCGGCCTCGGCGCCGATGCCTTCACGGCCAACCCGCTGCTCGGCCTAGATGCGCTCGAGCCGCTTGTCGCGGCTGCCGCAGGCGCCGGCGCCGGAGTCTTCGCCCTGGTCCGCACCAGCAACCCCGGCGCCGCCGACGTCGAGGATCTGCCGGCGCCGCAGCAGCCGCTGCACGAGCGCCTCGCTGAACTCGTCGACGGGCTCTCGGGGCGGCTGCTCGGCGAGAGCGGGTTGAGCGGCATGGGCGCGGTCGTCGGCGCCACCGAGCCCGAGCACATCGGCCGCCTGCGGGAGCTGATGCCGAACTCGATCTTCTTGATTCCGGGGGTGGGCGCCCAGGGCGGCCGGCCGGAGCTACTAGGCGCCGCCTTTACCGCCGGCCGCGCTTCGGCGCTGATCCCGGCGTCGCGCGCGATCGCCGCCGATCCTGACCCGGCGGTGGCGGCGGAGCGCCTGCGCGCCACCGTCTGGGAGATTTCGACCACCTGATCGCGCCCTGAGCGGCTATACGATCTCCGCCACACTTCGATGCCAAGCCCAGTCACCCCACCCACCGAGACGCGGAAGCGCGCCAAGGCCCCTGCCCGGCTCCTTGCCATCCTCGCCCTTGTGGTCGCGGCCGTGGCGCTCGCCGCCGTCGTCTCGGGCTCGGTCGGGAGCGACTCCGATTCGTCTTCGAAGAAGCAGTACGGCGTCGAGCGCAAGGACGAGAAGCAACGGACCAAGGCTTCCTCCTACGTCGTCGAGAGTGGCGACACCCTCACCTCGATCGCCCACAAGACCGGCATCCCGGTCGCCGAAATAATCGCGCTGAATCCCGAAGTCGATCCCCAGATCCTGATCGCCGGCGAGAAGCTGAAGCTGAAGTGAGGGGAGGACGCTTCGGCGTCGCCCTGTTGGCGGCGGTACTCGCGATCGCGCTTACCGCCCCCGGCGCCGGCGCGGCGGCAAATCCGCCCAGTTTCGACGCTCGCGCCTGGACGCTGATCGACGCCCGCACCGGCAAGGTGCTCGCCTCCCACGCGCCGGCGCGCCGGCTGCCGGTCGCCAGTACGACCAAGCTGATGACCGCCTGGGTGGCGATGCAGGAGCTGCCGCTTGACAAGATCGTACGGGCGACCCGCTACGACGCCGGCTTCGGCGAGTCGCTGCTGGAACGGGAGACGGGGGAGCGGATCAGCGTTCGCGACCTTCTCTACGGGTTGATCCTGCGCAGCGGCAACGACGCCGCCCAGGACCTCGCCGTCGCCGCCGCGGGTTCAAAGGACCGCTTCGTGGTGCAGATGAACCGGCGTGCGGCCGCGCTTGGTCTCGCCGACACCCATTACGCCAACCCGGTCGGCCTCGACGACCCCGGCAACTACTCCAGCGCCCGCGACCTGGCGACCTTGACGCAGCGGCTGCTGCGGATCCCCGCCTTCGCGAAGATCGCCGCCGCGCGCACGGCCCTGCTGCGCAGTCTGAGGCCGCCGCGGCGGATCTCCACCATCAACGAACTGCTGTTGATGGCGCCCTGGGTGACCGGGGTCAAGACCGGCCACACCTTCGGAGCCCACTACGTCCTGGTCGGCTCGGGAAATCGCAAGGGCGTGGAACTGATCTCGGCTGTGATCGGCGCCCCGACCGACGAAGCCCGCTACGCGGACAACCTCAGCCTGCTCGAATACGGCTTCTCCCAATACCGCCGGCGGCTGCCGATCCGCGCCGGGCAGGATCTCGCCAGCCCCTCGATCCGCTACTCCGGGGGGACGCTGCCGCTGCGGGCGGCCCGCAGCGTTGCCGTCGGTGTCCTGCCCGAGCAGCGGCTGGAGCTGAAGGTGAGGGCGCCGAGCGAGGTCGAGGGCCCGATCCGGCGCGGGGCGGTGCTCGGCACGGCGACCGTCTTCGTCGACGGTTTGCACGCCGGCATGGTGTCGTTGCGAGCGGCTCGGGCGATCCCCGAGGCCGGCGGCTTCGACCGTGTCCGCAGCTTCCTCGGTAACTATTTGATCCCTATCGCCGCGGCGGTGTTCGTGATACTCATTGGCGGGGTACTGCTGCACCGCCGCATGTCCCGAAGCAAGATCGAGATCGCGAGATGATCAAGTGATCCTCACCGTGACGCTTAACGCGGCGATCGACCGGACCGTTGCCGTGCCCAACTTCCGCCTCGGTCGGCGCCACCGCGCCGTCGAGAGCCGCACCGTCGCCGGCGGCAAGGGCGTCAACGTCGCCCGGGCACTGAGCCTGCTCGGCCGCCCGGTGATCGCCGCCGGCTTCGTCGGTGGTCCGACCGGGACGCGGGTGCTCGAACAGCTGCGCGAAGAGTCGGTGCTGACCGACTTCACCAGGATCGCCTCTGAGACGCGCATCAACCTGGCGGTGATCGACCCCACCTCGGGCGATCAGACCGAGATCAACGAGCGCGGCCCGGCGGTCAGCCCGGAGGAGGTCAAGAAGCTCTTCGAGCGGATCTCCTATCTCGCCGGCGGCGCCAAGATCTGCGTCCTGGCGGGATCGTTGCCGCCGGGAGCGGGCGACGACATCTACGCGAAGCTGATCGCCGACCTCGGCCAGCGCGGCGTGCCCGTCGTCCTCGATGCCGACGGCGAGGCGATGCTGGCCGGGGTGAGGGCCGGCGCCGCGATGGTGACGCCGAACGAGCGCGAGGCCGAGGAGCTGGTCGGCCAGGAGTTCGCCGACGGCAGCGACCTCGCGACCGGCCTCGGAGAGCTGACCAGGCTGGGTGCCGAAGAGGCCGCGATCACCAGGCCCGAAGGCTGCGTCGCGACGGTCGGCGAGGGCGCCGAGCGGCGCCTGCTCGAGGTCCACACCGAGTCGCTGGAGCCGGTCTCGACCGTCGGCTCAGGCGATGCTTTCGTGGCCGGCTACGTGGCCGCTCGCTACGAAGACCGCTCGCCGGAGGACTGCCTTGCATACGGCGTTGCCTGCGGCGCCGAGTCGACCCAGCACTTCGGCGCCGGCACCGTCGACCGCAACCAGGTCGAGCGCCTGCTCGGCGAGGTGGCGGTGCACGATCTGGAGGTCCCCGCAGAAGTGTAGGCTGGCTTTTCAACGCAGCCTTGGAGGGCCAACTTTGGAAATCGACATCGGTCGAGGCAAGAAAGGGCGCCGCGCTTACGGATTCGACGACATCGCGATCGTCCCGTCGCGTCGCACCCGCGATCCCGACGACATAGACATCAGCTGGACGCTAGGTCCCTATCGCTTCGAGCTGCCTCTGGTGGCGTCGGCGATGGACGGAGTGGTCAGCCCGGACACCGCCGTCCTCGTCAACCAGCTCGGCGGCCTTGGGGTACTCAACCTGGAGGGGATCTGGACCCGCTTCGAGAACGCCGAGGAGCATCTGGAGAAGATCGCCGCCGCTCCCAAGCACGTGGCGACGCGGCTCATGCAGGAGATCTATCAGGAGCCCGTCAAGTCCGAGCTGATCGGCAAGCGGGTGGCGGAAATCAAGGCCAGCGGCGCCGTCGTCTGCGGCTCGCTGACCCCACAGAAGGTGCGCGAGAATTACGAGGTGGCGGTTGAGGCCGGCCTCGACATCCTCGTCATCCAGGGCACCGTGATCTCTGCCGAACACGTCTCGACCACGGTCGAGCCGCTGAACCTGAAGGAGTTCATCGCCGAGGTGCCGCTGCCGACCGTGGTCGGAGGCTGTGCCTCCTACTCGACCGGGCTGCACCTGATGCGGACCGGAGCGGTCGGCGTCCTCGTCGGCGTCGGCCCCGGCGCCGCCTGCACCACCCGCGGTGTGCTCGGAATCGGCGTCCCGCAGGCGACTGCGATCGCCGACGTCGCTGCCGCCCGTGCTCAGCACATGCTGGAGACTGGCGAGTACGTGAACGTGATCGCCGACGGCGGCATGCGGACCGGTGGCGACGTCTCCAAGGCGATCGCCTGTGGCGCCGACTCGGTCATGGTCGGTTCGCCGCTGGCTCGCGCCAAAGAGGCTCCCGGTCGCGGCTTCCACTGGGGGATGGCGACCTTCCATCCCTCGCTGCCGCGCGGCACCCGGGTCTCCACCACCCAGGACGGGACTATGGAGGAAATCCTCCTCGGCCCGGCCCAGGAGAACGATGGCACCTTCAACCTGATGGGGGCGCTGAAAACCTCGATGGCCACCTGTGGCTACGAGGACATCCGCTCCTTCCAGCGGGCTGAGGTGATGGTCGCGCCGGCGCTGATGAGCGAGGGCAAGAAGCTCCAGAACGAGCAGGCTGTCGGGATGGGGTCGAATGGTCGTGCCGCCGTCTCGGCGGGAGTAGCCGTTTCGGATGACTGAGCAGCTCGCACCCGTCCCGGCTTTGCCCGAGGACGACGTGCGGGCCTTGGAGGAGGTGCTGGTCCTCGACTTCGGGGGCCAGTACTCCCAGCTCATCGCTCGCCGCATCCGCGAATGCGGGGTCTTCGCCGAGTTGCTGCCGGCGACGACGGCGGTCGAGAAGATCGCCGAGCGCAGGCCGAAGGCACTGGTGCTCTCGGGCGGGCCGGCATCGGTCTACGAGCCGGGGGCGCCGCCGTTCCCAACCCAGCTGCTTGACCTCGAGATCCCGATGCTCGGCATTTGTTACGGGATGCAGGCGATGGTCCTCGCGCTTGGGGGCAAGGTCGAGGGCGCGGAGGCGGGTGAGTTCGGCCGCACCGAGCTGATCCTGCGCGACGGTGGCGGCCGACTGCTCGGCGGCCTGCCGGAGCAGCAGAGCTGCTGGATGAGCCACCGCGACGCCGTCTTCGCGGCGCCCGAGGGATTCACGGCGCTGGCCTCCAGCCCGAGCTCGCCGGTCGCTGCCTGCGAGATGCCGGACCGCGGCCTCTACGCGATCCAGTTCCACCCCGAGGTCGTCCACACGCCCTACGGGACCGAGATTCTGACCCGCTTCCTGCGCGACGTCGCCGGCTGCGAGCAGCAGTGGTCGCCGCAGTCGGTGATCGCCGAACAGGTCGCCAAGATCCAAGCCCAGGTCGGCGACGGCAAGGTCATCTGCGGGCTCTCCGGCGGCGTCGACTCCTCGGTCGCGGCGATGCTCGTGCACAAGGCGGTGGGGGAGAAGCTGACCTGCGTTTTCGTCGATCACGGCCTGATGCGGCTCAATGAGGCCGAGCAGGTGGTCGAGGCCTTCGGCCAGTTCGGGATCCCGCTGGTCCATGTCGACGCCGAGCAGCGCTTCCTCGCCAAGCTGGCCGGGGTCGACGATCCCGAGACCAAGCGCAAGATCATCGGTGCCGAGTTCATCCGCGTCTTCGAGGAGGAGGCCGAGAAGCTGGCCGATGTCTCCTACCTGGTCCAGGGCACGCTCTACTCGGACGTGATCGAGTCGGGCGGCTCCGACCACGCGGCGACGATCAAGTCCCACCACAATGTCGGTGGCTTGCCCGACGACCTCGAATTCGAGCTGGTCGAGCCGCTGCGGATGCTGTTCAAGGACGAGGTCCGCAAGGTTGGTGTCGAGCTCGGCCTACCGGAGCGGATGGTCTGGCGCCAGCCCTTCCCCGGGCCCGGCCTGGCGATCCGCATAGTCGGTGGCGAGGTCAACCGCGAGCGGCTGGACATCCTCCGTGCCGCCGACGCAATCCTCCAGGAGGAGGTCCGCGCGGCGGAGCTCTACCGCGAGCTCTGGCAGTCCTTCTGCGTGCTGCCGGTCGTGCGCTCGGTCGGCGTCCAGGGCGACGGTCGCACCTACGCCTACCCGATCGTGATCCGCGCCGTCACCTCCGACGATGCAATGACCGCCGATTGGGCACGGCTCCCTTACGACCTGCTGGAGCGTGTCTCGAACCGGATCATCAACGAGATCCCCGACGTCAATCGCGTCGCCCTCGATATCTCTTCGAAGCCTCCCGCGACGATCGAGTGGGAGTAGCGCATCCGCTTCAGTGCGGGTGGCCGACAAGCGTGATCGCGTAGATCGCGGCGAAGCCGGCGATCGTCAGGGCCACCCGGCGCCAGGAGCCGTGGCCGTCGTGCTCGTGGGCGTGGGCCTCGGGCAAGAGGTCGGTAGCGCCCATGTAGAGGAAGAAGCCCGCGTAGAGGGCGAGGAAGTAGCCGAGCGTCTGGTCGGAGACCGAGATCGCCGAGCCGACGATTGCCCCCGCGACCGGTGCGATCGCGTCGATTCGCAGCCAGCGCAGAGCCCGACGCCGGTCGCCGTCCTGGCTGAGGACGAAGCTGACCGTGTTGAGGCCGTCGGCGAAGCCGTGGCTGACCACCGCCAGGAAGACGAGGAAGCCGGTCTCGGCGTTGACGCTGAAGGCGAGGCCGATCCCAACCCCGTCGGTGAAGGTGTGCAGGGAGAGGCCGAGGGCGCCGAGGACCCCGACCCTCTCGTGCGAGCGGGCCTCGTCCGGCTCGTCGCGATGGTGGAGGACGAGTACGCGCTCGAGCAGGAAGAAGGTCAGGAACCCAATTGCCACCAGCGGCACGGCGTCATGGGCGTCGCCGATGTTCTCGATCGCCTCCGGCAGCACCTCGAGCAGGGCGACGGCGACGACGATGCCGCCGCTGAACGCGATCACGGTGGGCAGGGTGTGGGCAAGTCGCAGGGCGATCCAACCGCCACCCATGATCGCCAGGGCGACGGCGATAGAGAGGGGGATGGCGACCTCGGGCATGGCCGGCACCGTAACAGATAATGAGAATCAATCTCGTTTATACTTGAATCGCAAGTCACTACGATCGCCGAGATGCCCGTCAAGGCCGACAACCGCTGGGCCGAGCACGCCCTCCACTCTCTGCAGCAGGCCGGTCTTCGCCGCAGCGGTGCCCGCACCGCCGTTGTCGAGGCGCTGTCCGCGCACGATTGTGCGGTCACCGCGCTCGAGCTCGACGATGAGCTGCGAAGCCGCAAGCCGCCGGTCGCCCGCGCCAGTGTCTACCGCGCCCTAGAGCAGCTGGAGCAGCTCGGCCTCGTCCGCCGCCTAGAGGTCAGCCGCGGCACCGCTGGCTACGAGAAGATCGAGCCCAGCGGCCACCATCACCACCACGCGATCTGCCGCGACTGCGGCCGCATGGTCCCCTTCGAGGACGACTCCCTGGAGCGAGCGATCGGCAAGCTCTCCGAGCGCATCAGCTTCGATGTGACCGAGCACGACGTGGTGCTTCGCGGCACCTGCGACCGCTGCAACCTCTGACTAACCCCACGCGTCCTCCAGCTCTGCGAACCACGTGGGGTGTATTTGACTGGCCCGTCGCCAGAGGCTTTTCCCGACCTCCCAGGACACCGAATTGAGCTGCGGTTTCATCTCCTCACAGGTTTCAAGCACCTTGACGATGAAAGGTTGCATTCGCTGGCTTAGGAACCGGGGAGCAAATCCGACTTCGTCCGCAAGGCGCTCCCAGGACTCGATTTCAACTTCCTCCAACATCGCCGCGCCATCGATCGACATCGACAACCGCTGCGTCGGCTCGCCGTAGATCGCCGTCGAGACCAGGTCGTAAAGGGGCGCCAGGCTCGGGGCGGGAGAGTCGTAGAGAAGCGAGTAGTTCTTTCCGTGGGCGTCGCAGTTGCCGATCAAGACGTTGAAGACGAGCGCCAGCCAGAGCTGCTGGCGGTCTCTCGCTGGCGCGGCCGAGGCTTCATCGATTAGGGCCATGGCCTCGGGGACGCTGGGGCCGCCCTCCTGCTGGTACTTCTCGACGTGGAGCTTGCCGAGTGCCTGGCAGAGATCCTCCTGGTGGAGCCGGCGGATCGGCTCTTGGCTGTGGTCGCGGTCGTAGCGTTCGACGATCAGGTACGGCAGGCCAGAGGCGGTCTCGGCCCGCTCGACCGCGGCGACCTCCAGGCCGACCTCGTGGGCGAGTCGCATGCAGAAGAACTCGTTGTCGACCAGGCCGGGGAACCGCTTTGGCTCGGGCTTGAGGATGTGGGTGGTCGGGTGCCCCGAGCCGTGTGGCAAGGCGAAGCCCTCTTCGGTTGCGACCACGGGGAGCTTGCTCTGCGCACCTGCGAGCGAGAGGCGCACCTCGCCGGCCTCGTCGGCTGCGAGAGGGCGTTGTGGCAGGTCGGACAGGACCTCGTCAAGTCTCTCCGCAGAGAGAACCTCGAGGTTGCCGATCTCCTGTCCCTTTTCATCCTCGCCCGAAGGCACGAGGGTCACTGCCCCCGCGACGTCGCCGCCGAAGCGCTCCAGCAACCGGTAATCGTTGCCGGCGGAGATCCCGGTTGCCAGGGCGATCTGAGCGCGGACGTTCTCCTCGGGGAGCAGGTTGCCGAAGAAGGCGAGGCAGTCTCGGTGTGGGAATGCCTCCGTTCGCAGCGGCAGGTTCAGTGAAAGTGGGGCCGCATTCTCCTCGATATAGGCGGGGTCATAGCGATACTGCAGGTTGCCGTTGTCCTTGCGGCTGAGAGTGCCTGCAAGCCTGCCGTGCAGGTGGACGTCAAGCGCGGCGGGCGCCACGCTCTTGCACTCCGACATCGAGGCCGACGGCGCGGGCCGCCCGCAGCGCGATGTCTAACTGGACGGTCTCCTTGCCCCCCTCGAGCTGACCGATCACCCTGCGGTTGACGCCGATCGAGAGCGCCAGGTCGTCCTGGGTGATCTTGAGGCGCCGCCGTCGGGCGCGGATCGCCTCCCCAAGGCCGATGGGAGTGTCGGTCGTTTCCATTGACTGAGAATAACAAGAATGAGATCGAACAATCTCATTCCTTCAAAAATATCCCCTTTTCGCATAAATGAGATCGAACAATCTCACTTATCCACGCTCCTTCGAGCGCGGTTTACATGAGATCGATCGGTCTCATGTGCTCAGCTGTACCTATCCCACTTTTCCAGGTATGAGAGAGGATCAACAGGGCTGCCGCCCTCATACCAGCCAGGAGCAGTCCACATCTCGAAGTGGAGGTGGCAGCCGGAGGCGTCGCCGGTGTCGCCGACGAGGCCAATCGGCTGGCCGGTGCGGACGGTGTCGCCGGTCTGCAGGGGGGAGGGTTCGGCGAGGTGGGCGTACATGAAGTCATAGCCGGTGCCCTTGCCGTCGATGACGACGTAGTTGCCGGCGGCGCCCTCGTAGCCGGAGTACTGGACGAGGCCGCCGCGGGCGGCGAGGAGGGGGGTGCCGCAGGCAGCCATGACGTCTTGGCCTTGGTGGGTGTGGCCGGAGCGGCCGGCTCCGAAGCGGCCCGTGGTCATGCCGAATTCGTGGTCGCCGAGGATCGGGAAGGCGTAGCCGTAGAAGTCGAATGCAAGGGTCGCGACGGAAGAGGCGGTGGCGGGCCGTGCCGCAACCGTCGTCCCCTGGGCCAGGACCCGGAAGCTGTAATGGCCGTTGCGGGCCGGCCGGCCTTCGGCGGTCGTCCCGTCCCAGCGGATGTTGGTCGGCACCGCGGGGGCGACGTCGTTGCGGAAGAAGCTGCGGACGACGGCGCCGGCGCCGTCGAGGACGTCGACCTGGAGATCGTTCTGCGGCTGGTTGCTGGCAATCGTGAAGCTGACCCGCGGATAGCGGAAGCCGAAGTAGAAGGACTTGCGCGGGCTGGTCGTTGCGGTGGCGATGGTGATCGCGCCGGCGCTCGGTTCGGTGGAGGCGGTGCCGGGGGGGCTGCCTTTCTGGGAAGGGGTCGCGCCCGGAGTGGGGGCGCCGCCCATGGTCGCCGCCGAGGCGTTGCCGGCCGCCACGCTCAGCAGCGCCAGCGCTGCGATCGCAAGGGTTCTACAGGCCGGTCTGACCCGGCCGATCTGGTTGTGGCGCGTCACATGCTCCTCTTTCGATTCGCCTGCGGAGTTAGCTGTCGGGCTCGCGCTGAAAGAGATGCGCTACGGATCGTCTTCGTCCGATTCGCCCCTGAGACCTGCAACGGTCTCTGCGGTTCCTCCGCTCCTGCAAGGTGGCCCTCACGGGATTCGGCAGTGTGGCGCGGCAGTATAGATGCCGGGATGGCTATGATCCTCCGGCCGCGCTGGGTCGTCTGCGCGGCTTTTGCACGATGAAGACCTTTGTCGCAACCCCATCCAACCGCCAGCGCGACTGGTACGTAGTCGACGCCGAGGGCAAGACCCTGGGCCGTCTCGCGACCCAGATCGCCGATGCCCTGCGCGGCAAGCGCAAGCCCGAGTACACCCCGCATATCGACACCGGCGACTTCATCGTCGTCATCAACGCGGAGAAAATCCGGGTCACCGGCGACAAGCTGGCGCAGAAGACCTACTGGCGCCACAGCGGCTACCCGGGCGGGATCAAGTCCCGGACCCTGGCGGAGATGCTGGAGCGCCGTCCCGAGGAAGTAATCCGCAAGGCGGTGAAGGGGATGCTGCCGCGCAACCGGCTCGCCCGCCAACAGCTGGTCAAGCTGAAGGTCTACGCCGGCCCTGACCACCCGCATGCGGCGCAGCAGCCGAAACCGATGGAGATCAAGACTTGACGATGGACGAGCAGGACAAAGAGACTTCAGAGCAGAACGAGACCCCGGAGGCTCCTGACGAGGGCACGGACGCCGCGGCCGCGGGTCCTGTCACCGGGGATGACTCTCCGGCTCACCCGCCGGAGAGCTCACCCCCGGCGCCACCCGCGGAAGATGCGTCGGAGGACGTCGCGGAGGAGTCCGCAGGCGAGCCAGCTGCGGCAGAGCCGAGCGCCGAAGCTGAGGAGCCCAACGAGGACGCGCCTGAGGAGGCTTCTGAGCCCGAGGCCGCTGAGGAGCCCGTAGCTGAGGCTGATGAGGCCGAGGCGACTGAGGATTCTCCGGCTGATGAGCCCGAGGCCGCTGATGAGGCTCCGGCTGAGAAGCCGAAGGCTGAGAAGAAGAAGGACGTGATTCCGGGAGCTGATCTGGAGCCGATCGCGGTTGAGCCGGAGGCAAAGCCGCTGAGTGCTGAGGAGCAGGCGCGGCTGGAAGCCGAGGAGGAAGAGCGAGCCCGTCGCGAGGCCGAGCTGGCCGCCGCGGAGGAGGCGCCCGCGACCCGTGAGCCGGCGAAGATCGAGGCCGGCAAGCGCTTCATCGCCACCGGCAAGCGCAAGCGTGCGATCGCCCGCGTGACGATCGTCCCTGGCGACGGCAAGTTTGAGATCAACAAGCGCAGCATCGAGGAGTTCTTCCCGCGGCCCCTGCACCAGACGATGGCCCGCCAGCCGCTCGCCGCGGCCGGCTACGAGGGCAACGTCGACGTCCGCGTCCGGGTCCACGGCGGCGGCATCAGCGGTCAGGCCGGCGCGGTTCGTCACGGCATCGCCCGTGCCCTGACCGAGGTCGACTCGGAGCTGCGCGGCGATCTCAAGCGCCGCGGCTTCCTGACCCGCGACGCTCGCGTCAAGGAGCGCCGCAAGGCGGGCTTCAAGAAGGCTCGTAAGAAGCCTCAGTTCAGCAAGCGCTGACCGGAGGCTTGGTGGCGTCGGAGCGCAAGCTCTTCGGAACCGATGGGGTCCGAGGAGAGGCTGGAACGTTCCTCAGTGCCGAGCTGGCGACCTCGCTGGGTCGGGCGAGCACTGCCTCGCTGGAAGCGAAGCGACCGCAGGTCCTGATCGTCCGCGACACCCGCGAGTCGGGGCCGATGCTGGAGGCCGCCCTGGCCGCGGGCGTGGCCGCTGCCGGCGGTGACGCGCTGCTTGGCGGCGTCCTGCCGACCCCCGCCGCGGCGATCCTGGTCAAGCGGCTCGGACTTGACCTGGCGGCCGTCGTCTCCGCTTCCCACAACCCCTATCGCGACAACGGCATCAAGTTCTTCTCGGCCCAGGGGACAAAGCTCGACGACGCGCTGGAGGCGCGGATGGAGGCGCTGCTGGAGCAGCCTCCGGCTGTTACCGAGGTCGGTCGAGTGCACGAGTTGAACGGTGGCCTCGAGGACTACCTGCGGGCGTTGCAGTCGGCCTTCCCGCTTGATCTCACCGGCCGGCGGATCGCGCTCGACTGCGCCAACGGTGCCACCCATCGGGCCGGGCCGGCGATCTTCGAACGGCTCGGCGCCGAGGTCGAGGCGATCGCCGTCGAGCCTGACGGGCGCAACATCAACGCCGGCTGCGGCTCCACCCACATGGAGCTGGTGGCCGACCGCGTCGTCGCCTCTGGGGCGGAGATTGGCTTTGCCTTCGACGGTGACGGCGACCGTGTGCTTGCCGTCGACGGCAGCGGCCGTGTCCACGACGGCGACGAGCTGATTGCCCTCGCCGCCCGCGGCATGGCTCGGCGCGGTGAGCTCGATGGTGTCGTCGTCACCGTGATGAGCAACTACGGCTTTCACCGGGCGATGAAGGAGGAGGGAATCGATGTCGCGGTGACCCAGGTCGGCGACCGCTACGTGCTCGACGAGATGCGCAAGCGCAACTGGCAGCTCGGTGGCGAGCAGTCCGGTCACATCATCGCCTCCGACTTCACCGCCACCGGCGATGGGATCGCCGCCGCGCTGGCGACGATGCGCGAGCTGGGGAGCACCCCGCTGGAGCAGGCGGTGCCGATGGAGAAGCTGCCGCAGAGGCTCGTCAACGTCGAGGTCGCGGACCGCGAGGCGATCGCCGGTGCCACCGCTGTCTGGGAGGCGGTCGAGCGCGAGGGGGAGGCGTTGGAGGGACGCGGGCGCGTCCTCCTGCGGCCCTCCGGCACCGAGCCGCTGGTGCGGGTGATGGTCGAGGCGCCGAGCGCCGGGGAAGCCGACGAGATCAGCAAACGCCTCGCCGCCCTGGTGCGTTCCGAGCTCGCCTAGTCGACCGCCCCTCTACCCTTACCAACCTTCTATGTGCGGAATCGTCGGATACGTCGGCCATCGCCCCTGCCGGGAGCTGCTGCTGGTCGGGCTCGAAAAGCTCGAATACCGCGGCTATGACTCGGCCGGCATCTCGCTGCTCGAGGACGGCGGCGTCGAGAGCGTGCGCTCGGTCGGCAACCTCGCCAACCTGCGTGCCGCGGTTGAGGCCGAGGGCGCCAACGGCAACGCCACCGGCGCGGCATCGGCCACCGGCATCGCCCACACCCGCTGGGCAACCCACGGGCGGGTCACGGAGGAGAACGCTCATCCGCATGACGACGACTCCGGACGAGTCCACATCGTCCTCAACGGCATCGTCGAGAACCACGCGAAGCTGCGGCGTCGGCTCGAAGCCGATGGCCAGGAGTTCACCTCGGAGACCGACGCCGAGGTCGTCGCCCACATGATCGCCAGCCACTACGACGGCGATCTGGCGGCAGCAGTGCGGGCTGCCTACGCTGAGCTGCGCGGTCATTACGCCTTCGTGGCGATGCACGCCGACGAGCCGCGGCGCCTGGTCGGCGCCCGCAAGGAGTGCCCACTGGTCGCCGGCCTCGGCGAGGGGGAGACCTTCCTCGCTTCGGCGATCCCGGCCTTCCTCGCCGACACCCGCACCGCCGTCCCGATCGAAAACGGCGAGATCGTCACGATCGACGGTGAGACGGTCAGCATCACCGATGCCGAGGGGACCCCGATCGACCGCGAGCCCGAAGAGGTCACATGGGACGCGGATGCCGCCGAGAAGGGCGGCTACGAGACCTTCATGCTGAAGGAGATCCACGAACAGGCCGATGCCGTCGCCGAGACGCTCGCCGACCGCCTTCCCGGGGACGAGGGGGTCGATCTCTCCGACGTCGATCTCTCCGACGATTTCCTGCGCGACCTGCGGCGGATCGTGATCGTCGCCTGCGGCACCTCCTATCACGCCGGTCTGATCGGCCGCTACGCGATCGAGGAGTGGGCGCGGGTGCCGGTCGAGATGGACATCGCTTCCGAGTACCGCTACCGCAACCCGGTCGTCGGTCCTGGCGATCTGGTGGTGGGGATCACGCAGTCGGGCGAGACGGCCGACACCCTGGCGGCTATGCGGCTGGCCCGCGAGGCCGGCGCCACGGTGCTGACGGTCACCAACATCATGGGCAGCCAGGCGACTCGTGACGCCGACGCTGTTCTCTATACCCGCGCCGGCCTGGAGATTGGTGTCGCCGCGACCAAGACCTTTGTCGCCCAGGTGGCGGCGATGTACCTGCTGGGGTTGCGGCTGGCGGAGCTGCGCGGCTCGCTGCCGCCCGCGCGCATCGAAGAGCTGGTTGCCTCGCTGAAGTCGCTGCCGTCGAAGATTGAGGAGACGCTGGCGGCGGTCGAGGACGAGGTCCGCGAGGTCGCCGTCGGTCACGGCGAGAAGAACTTCTTTCTCTATCTCGGCCGCCACATCGGCCTCCCCGTCTGCCTGGAGGGGGCACTGAAGTTGAAGGAGGTCTCCTATATCCCCACCGACGCTTACGCGGCGGGGGAGATGAAGCACGGGCCGATCGCCCTGCTCGACGAGTCGACGCCGGTGGTCTGTGTCGCCACGGAGAGTCCGGTGCTGGCAAAGATCCTCTCCAACGTAGAGGAGGTGCGGGCGCGCGGAGCTCAGACGATCGCGATCGCCACGGCCGGTGACGAGCGGGTCGCCGAGGTCGCCGACCAGACGATCGAGGTGGCGCGGACCGACTGGATCCTGCAGCCGATCGTCGCGATCCTGCCGCTGCAGCTACTTGCCTATGACATCGCTCGCGCTCGCGGGCTCAACGTCGACCAGCCTCGCAATCTGGCCAAGACGGTCACTGTCGAGTGACGGGGTCGCTAGGATGCGCGCTCGCATGAAGCACCGCCTCGTCTACATCCTCGCTGCGGCCCTCGCCGCTCTCGCCATCGCTGGTTGCGGTAGTAGCAGCAGTGGCGACAGCTCCGGTGCAGAGACCGCCTCGGTCGCGCCCGCCGGCTCGCCGCTCTTCGTCGAAGTCGCGGTTAGTCCCGAAGGCCAGCTCAAGTCGAATATCGAAACGCTGGTCGAGGACGTTGCCGGGATCGACGATCTCGGCGGCCTGATCGTCGACGAGCTCGAAGAGCAGGCGAGCGATTCCGACGAACCGGTCGACTTCGCCACGGAAATCGAGCCGTGGCTGGGCGAGCGGGCAGGGATCTTCTTCCAGAGCTACGACGGCGACGACTTCCACGGCTACGGCGTCGCGGTGCAGACGACCGATGCCGACGCGGCGCAGGAGTTCATCGCCAAGCAGGCCAAGTCCGAGGACGGGCCGGCCGAGGACGGCTCCTATGAGGGTGTCGACTTCAAGGTCGAACTCGACGACGACCAGACGGTCGGGATGATCGACGACCTGCTCGTCTTCGCCGAGGACGAAAAGACCTTCAAAGCGGCGGTCGACGCCTCAGACGGCGACGCGCTTTCCGGCTCCGACACCTACACCGAGGCGATCGCCGGTGTGCCCGGCGGCAGCTTCGCCGACGTCTACGCCGACGTCGGCGGCCTGATCGAGCAGGCCGGCGGCACCGTCGATCCGCAGGCGCTGCAGTTCCTCGACACCGCCGGTATTGACCCGACCGAAATGACGGTGACCGCGAGCCTCATCCCCGGCTCCGACCAGATCGAGCTCGACGTCTCCTCCGACCTCGGTGGTGCCACCGCCCCCAGCGGCGACGTCTCGGAGCTGCTCGGCTCGCTGCCCCAGAACTCCTTCGCCGCGATCGCCTCGGCCGGCTTCGGCAAGCAGCTGCAAGAAGGCATCGACAGCCTTGATGCTTCCGGCATCCCCGGTGAGATTCCGCCCAACAAACTGAAGAGCACCCTTGCCGCGGCCGGGATCGATCTCGACGAGATCACCGGCTCGCTGCAGGACGCCGCGCTCTTCGCTGAAGGTGCCAACAAGAGCAGTCTCGGCGGCGCCCTGGTCTTCACTACGGAGGGCAACGAAGCTTCCAACACCGTCGCCAACATCGGCACCTTCCTGCGCGCCGCGAGGGTACCGGGGGTGACCGCGATCAAGGGCGATACCAGCGGCTTCTCGGTTCGCAGCCCAGATCTCGGTCGCCAGCCGCTCGTCGTCGCCGCCAAGGGTGATCGCATCGCGATCTCCTATGGCGCCCAGGCGGCGGCCTTGGCCCTTGGCGCTGAAAAGGCCAAGACGCTGGCCGACAGCGACAGCTACAAGGCGGCCGTCTCGGCCCTCGGCAGCACGCCGATCAGCGGCTTCGCCGATGGCGCCGCAACGTTGAAGCTGGTCGAATCCCTGATCTCGCCTGACGACAAGGCCGAATTCGCCGAGGCCAAGCCGTACCTGAAGAAGGCCCGCTTCCTCGCCATCGGCACCGGCAGCAGCGACGGCCGCGCCACCGCGAAGCTGATCCTCGGCTTCAACGAATAGGCGCTGGGCGGATGACCGCCGGCGTCGGGATCGACTTGCTCGAGATCGACAGGCTCGAGCGGACCCTGGAGCGCCGTCCCCGCTTGGCTGAGCGCCTTTTCACCGTGGCTGAGCGTTCTTACGCTGAGGCACGGGCGCGACCGGCTCGCCACCTCGCCGCTCGTTTCGCCGCCAAGGAGGCGGTCGTCAAGGCCCTAGGGCTAACGGACGGCTTCGGCCTGCGCGAGGTCGAGGTCGTCGCCGGCGAGCCTCCGACGATCAAGCTCGCCGGCCGCGCCGCCGCCGCCGCCGGCGAACGCCGGATCGAGATCTCCCTCACCCACTCGCGCGACTACGCTGCCGCGGTCGCGATCGTCGGGCCTCAGGCGAGCTTGAGCTGACGGCGGTCCCGGACGATCTCAAAGGGATCGTCGGCCAGCTTCGGCGGACGGCTGGCGCGGATTTCTTCGCGCAATGAGGTCAGTGTCCCGCCGGCCAGGTAATAACGACCTCGCCGCTCTCCTATCGCTTCGATGAGCCCGTTGTCGACCATCGCCTTGAGATCCCTCGTCGCGGTCAGGTCACTGATCGGCTCTCCGATCGCTGCCTCGGCCGAGGCTCGGTAGGTCCCTCTGCGGATGCGCAGGCCGAAGGTCGCGTCCATCAGTCCCGCGGCGCATCTTTCCGGCAAGCCGTTGCGTTCCGTCAGCTCCAGGCAGCTGATCCAGATTCGCTCGATCTCCTCGCGCCTTCGCATCAAAGTGTTTACCTGGGAGTAATGGGCGCGCAAGCAGAAACGCAGCCAGCGCCTGGCGTCTCGCTCCGGGAGCCAGGCGCCGTCACCGACGTCTTCGAGCACCGCGTAATAGGCGTCGGTATTGCGCCCGAGGAACTCCTCGATGCTTGAGAACACCGGTGCGATCACGCGGTCGCGGGCCAGGACGAGCGTCTGCAGGCAACGGGCCATCCGTCCGTTGCCGTCGCTGAAGGGGTGAATCATCGCGAGGTTCAGGTGGGCCATCGCAGCCTTGACCAGGACTGGGCTGCCGTCGTCTTCGAGGTCGCGAAGCATCTCCGCGACGAGATCGTGGATCGTCTCGCTCGGTGGGCCCTCGTAGGCAATTTCGTCCGTTGCTTCGCGGTGGATGTAGATCGCTCCGGGTCGCCAGCGGCCGGGATTTTTCGTGAGGTCGTATTTGAGCATCATGTAGTGGAGGCTCTTGAGCAGGCCATCGTCGACCTTCAGCGTCTCGTCATCGGCGATCTGGAGGATGTAGGTCATTGCATCTCGATAGCCGGCGAGGGCGAGTTGAGTCTCCTGCCCGGTATCCAGCGTGGGCTCTCCCTCGACCGCTGCCACCACGTCGTCGAGAGATGCGTTGTAGCCCTCGATGCTGTTCGAGCCCTGAACCGCCCGCGCGAAGGCCATGCGTCGCAGGGTGCCAGTCCAGCGTCGGGGCTCGGCCACTCGGTCCTGAAGCTGAGCCCTCTGTTGGGAGAGCAGGTCTAGGACCTTAAGCTCGTCCTCGCGCAATTCAGGAGTCTTAAAGACCATGATATTTAAAAACTATCAGGGATTTCTCTATGCGAGTTAATAACTATCAATGGATCACGGGTTGCCTGTGGTGTTTGCCGTGTTTCACGCGGCTAGGGTGAGCAGATGGAATCCTGGCTGCAGCCGCTGCTGGGTGCTGGGGAAATGCGAGCGATCGATCGCTGGGCGATCGAGGAGCGCGGGGTGCCCTCGCTGGAGCTGATGGAGGCCGCCGGCCGTGCCGTTGCCGAGGCAGTGGCGGAGCTGGCGCCCGAGGATCCGGTGCGGGTCGTCTGCGGCAAGGGGAACAACGCCGGCGACGGCCTGGTGGCGGCGCGGTTGCTGGCCGAGACCGGGTTCGAGGTCGAGGCGCTGTTGCTCTGGCCGGCCGCGGAGTTGAGCGGCGACGCGGCGGCGAACTTGGAGCGCTTTGCGGCCGAGCACGTGAGCGGCGAGCTCGATGGCCGCCTGGCCGGCTCCGGTGTCGTCGTCGACGCGATCTTCGGCACCGGCTTTTCGGGGGCGCCGCGTGAGCCGGTGGCAGCGGCGATCGACGCGATCAACCGCTGTGGGGCGCCGGTGGTCGCTTGCGACATCGCCTCCGGGGTCGACGCTTCCAGCGGCGAGGTCGCCGGTGTCGCGGTCGAGGCGGCGATAACCGTCAGTTTCCACGCCGCCAAGCTGGGCCATCGCATCGCCCCCGGCAAGTGGCACAGCGGTGAGCTGCGAGTCGTCCCGATCGGCATCCCCGCTGGTGCGCCCAGCGCACCTCTGGCGGGGGCGATCGACTTGGCCGTCCTCGACCTGGCGCCGCGGCGAGGATCGCGATCGACCAAGTTCAGCTCCGGCCAGGTCACGATCGCCGGTGGCTCGCGCGGGTTGACCGGGGCGGTGCAGATGTCTTCCCGGGCGGCGATCCGGGCCGGTGCCGGCTACGCGACCGTGGCTGTGCCCGCCGACCTCGAGCCGATCTTCGAACAAGGTCAGCCGGAGGTGATGTCGGTGGGCTGTCCCGGCGGTGACGGCTGCTTCGCTCCGGCCTCGGCCAAGACGCTGCTGCGGGCCTTCGAGCGGGCGGCGGCAGGGGTTCTGGGTCCCGGCCTTGGACGCGACCCCGGTGCCGTCGAGCTGGCCCGTGAGGTGGCCGGCGTGATTGAGGCGCCGCTGGTGATCGACGCCGATGGGCTCAACGCCTTCGCCGGGCAGCTCGGCAGGATCGCGGCGCGCGAAGCGCCGACCGTCTTGACCCCGCACGCCGGTGAGCTCGGGCGCCTGCTTGGGCGCGACTCGGAGGAGATAGCGGCCCATCGTCTGGCTTGCACTCGCGAAGCGGCTGAGATTGCCGGGGCCGTGGTCATCTTGAAGGGCGACGACACGATCGTCAGCGATGGCGAGCGGGTCGCGGTCAACGCGATCTCCGCCCCTGGGCTCGCCACCGCCGGCACCGGCGACGTTCTCTCCGGCATCGTCGCGGCGTTGCTGGCCCGCGGACTGGAGCCGTTCGACGCCGCCGCCGCCGCCGTGCTCGCTCACGCTCGCGCCGGTCGCGAGGCGGCGCTTCGGATCGGCGCCGCCGAGTCGGTGATTGCCACCGACGTGATCGAGGCGATCCCGGTGGGGCTGCTTCCCGACGGCCGGGTCGAATAATCTCGCCGGCAATGAAGACCGCTGGTCAGATCATGGACGCCGACGTGCCCACTGTCTCGTCCGACGACGACGCCCGCACGGCGATCGACCTGCTGGCAAAGACCGATCTGGGCGCGATCCCTGTTGTCGACAGCGAGCGGCTCGTGGTCGGGATCGTCAGCGAGTCGGACCTGATCCTCAGCGACGAGGAGTCGGATCTGCACCTGCCGCATTACCTCAACATCATGGGAGGGATCGTCTTCGTCGGCTCGATGAAAGGCTTCGAGAAGCGCCTCGACAAGGCCTTCGCCACCAAGGTCTCGGAGCTGATGACGGCCGATCCCATCGTCGCGCACGATTTCGAGGCGGCCGATCGCGTCGCCAAGAAGATCGCCGACAGCCATCACAACCACCTCCCCGTGGTCGACGCTGATGAGCGCCTGGTTGGAATGGTCACCCGGGCCGACGCGCTCGCGGCGCTCGTCGACGGCGACTAGGCCGATGGAGCGGGCGCTCGCCCGGATTGATCTCGACGCAGTACGGGGCAACTGCGCGCGCCTCAAGGCCGAGTTGGGCGACGCTGCCGAGCTCTGCGCGGTGGTCAAGGCGGACGGCTACGGCCACGGGGCCGACGGTTGCGCTTCGGCCGCTCTGGAGGGCGGTGCCACTCGCCTGGCCGTGGCGACGGCCACCGAGGCCGAACAGATAGGTCGGCGCTTCCAGCACATCTCACTGCTGACGATGGGGGCTTTGACCGAGGCCGAGGTCGACGTCGTCCTCTCGGCCGGGTCGGAGCTGGCGGTCTGGCGCGACGGCTTCCGCGATCTGCTCGCCTCCCGGGCCCGGGCTCAGGGGCGGCCGGCCCGGGTCCATGTCAAGCACGACAGCGGCATGGGCCGCCTCGGCAACCCCGACCCGGCAGAGGTGCTGGAGCTGGCCCGCGCCTGCGCTGCCGACCCGCACCTCGAGCTGGCGGGTGTCTGGACGCACTTCGCGACCGCCGACGAACCCGATTCCGACGACGGCTTCTTCGAGACGCAGCTCACTCGCTTCGAGCAGGTCGCCGCCGCCGTCAGAGCCGAGTTCCCCGCCGTCACCGTGCACGCCGCCAACAGCGCCGCCGTCTTCCGCGATCGCCGCTCCCATTTCGACATGGCCCGCTGCGGCGTCGCCGTTTACGGGCTCGACCCGTTCCAGCGCGACCCGGCGGAGCGGGGGCTCGTGCCTGCCCTGTCGTTGCGCTCCTACGTCGCCGACGTCAAGCGCTTTCCAAAGGGAGCGAGTGCCGGCTACGGGCGCAAATGGACAGCGCCGGAGGAGACCTGCATCGGCGTGATCCCGCTTGGCTACGGCGACGGGGTCCGGCGCGGTCTCTCCAACAACTGCGAGGTGCTTGTCCGGGGCCGCCGCCGGCCGCTGGTCGGCACCGTCTCGATGGACAACCTGACGATCGACCTCGGGCCCGAGAGCGAGGTCGAGCCGGGCGAGGAGGCAATTCTGATCGGTGCCCAGGGGGAGGATGCGATCCTTGCCGAGGAAATGGCGGCGCGCCTGCAGACGATCAACTACGAGGTCACCTGCGGCATCTCGGCCAGGGTGCCGCGGCGGCCGGCCTGATGCGGGAGCGGCTCCTGAGCGCACCGTTGGTCGCTGCGGTGCGCGGGGCGCTTGGTGCCGCGGAGGGGGTTTGGGTTGTCGGTGGCGCCGTCCGCGACGCCGCGCTCGGGCAGCACGTCGAGGACCTCGACCTCGCGGTCGCCGGCGACCCCGAGCCGATCGCACGGGCGATTGGCCGTGAGCTCGGCGAGCACGCCTTCGAGCTCTCGGCTGAGTTCGGGACGTGGCGGGTGGCGGGCGCGGGCGGGCAGGGCCAGGTCGATGTGACGGCGAGGCGCGGTGCCAGAATCGAGGAGGACCTGGCCGACCGCGACTTCACGATCGGCGCGGTTGCCGTGCCGCTGGGCGGCGGCGAGCCGGTTGACCCGTTCGGCGGCCTCGAAGACCTCGAGTCTCGGCTGCTGCGAGCCGTCGGCGACGGCAGCTTTGTCGCCGACCCCTTGCGCCTTCTGCGGGCGGCGCGGCTGGCCGCCGAGCTCGAACTGGCGATCGAGCCGAGGACCGTGGCTTTGGCCGAGGCGGCGGCGGCGCAGGCGGCTGACCCGGCGGGCGAGCGTCAACTCGCCGAGCTGCGGCTGCTGGTCGGCGGCAGCGACCCTCTGCGCGGGCTCGCCCTGCTGGAGGAGCTGGGGCTGACGGCGGTCGTGCTGCCGGAGCTGGAGGCGCTGCGAGGGGTCGAGCAGGGACCGAATCACCATCTCGACGTCTATGACCACACGATCGCCGTGCTGGAGCACACGCTCGAGGTCGAGCTTGATCTGCCCCGCTTCGCCGGTGAGTGCGCGGCCGAGGTCGCCGCCTTCCTGGCCGAGCCGCTGGCCGACGAGATGAGCCGCGGAACCGCGCTGCGTTTCGGGGCGCTGTTTCACGATATCGGCAAGCCGGCCACCCGCGGTGAGCGCGACGGCTACGTCACCTTCATCGGTCACGACAGCGAGGGGGCCGAGATCGTCAATGGCATCTGCCGTCGCCTGCGGGCCAGCCGTCGTCTTACCCAGCACCTGCGAGGCCTGGCTTACCACCACCTCCGTCTCGGCTTCATGGTCCACGAGGCGCCTCTGCCGCCCCGTCGTGTTCACGATTACCTGCGTGCGACTGAGCCGGTCACCGCTGACGTCACCCTCCTCACCGTCGCCGATCGTCTCTCGGCTCGCGGCGGCGGCCCCTTCGCGACCGACGAGATGATCGAAGGCCACCTGGCCCTCGCCCGTGAGATGATCGCCGCCGCGCTTGACTGGCGCCGCGACGGACCGCCGCAGCCGTTGCTGCGGGGCGACGAGCTGGCAAGTGAGCTGGAGATCGGCGAGGGACCCGAGCTCGGCGCCCTGCTGGCCGAGCTCGAGGCAGCGCAGTACGCCGGCGAGGTGACCGACCGGGCCGGAGCGGTGGAGCACGCCCGCCGGGTTCGTGGCTGAGCCAGGCGCGAACTTGTGTCTCAGTCAGGTACGCTCCTCGCCGCATGGCTGAGGAAAAGATCGAAATGGAGGGGGAGATCACCGAGGCTCTCCCCAACACGATGTTCCGGGTCAAACTGGACAATGGCCATGACGTCCTTGGCCACATCTCGGGCAAGATGCGCCGCCACTACATCCGGATTCTTCCTGGGGATAGGGTGAAGATCGAGTTGTCGCCCTACGACCTAGACCGCGGTCGCATTACTTACCGCTACAAATAGGCGGCCGTTCGTAGTTCGGGTCTGCCATCTCCGCAATCAGGGCTGACCAGGCGAAGTCCTTGGCTCCGAGACCCTTGCCGGTGCGGGGGTCGTAGTACTCGCGCAGGCCTTCGCGGACGACGGTCTCGATCAGGCCGTCGGCGAGGCGCTGGGCCTCCTGCTCATAGCCGAGGCGGCGCATTCCCAGCCAGACCATCCAGGCCGAGTTGACCCAGGTCGGGCCGCGCCAGTAGCGGCGGATCGGGCCGCGGCCGCCACCGGGGTCGTAGCTCGGCTCCGAGATGGCGACCGACGGCGGCGCGACCGGGGCCAGGAACTCCGACGCGTTGAGCAGGTGCTCCTCGACCAGGCGCCGGCCGATCTCCTCCGGCAGGTCCGGCAGGGCGAGTGGCGCCAGCGCCGCCCAGGTGACGATCCCCGGTCGCTCGCCGCCGGGTTGCGCCTCGTCGAGGAAAAGGCCGCGCCGCTCGTCCCAGAGCCGCTCGATCAGGGCTGGCGTCGCCGACGGACGGCCCAGGGCTTGCAGCGAAAGCGACCAGAAAGTGTTGACCACCGTCTCGCACAGCACCGGCCCGCCGCGCTCGCGGACGTGGCGGGCATCGAAGCCGAGGCGGCGGTTCCGCGCGACCAGTAGCGGAAAGCCAAGGCGTCCCGTGGAGCGCCGACCCCAGACCGGGTCGAACTTGGGTGAGGCGTCGAGGCCGGACTCATCGGGCTGGACGATCCAGAGCAGCCCGTCGCCCTCGAGATCGCGGTTGGCGGCGAGCCAGTCAGCTTGGGCGCCGATTCGCGGCTCCAGCGCCGGGTCGCCGACGGCGATCTTCCAAGCCCAGGCCAGCAGCGGCGGCTGGATCGTCTCGGTCTGTAGGGCTCGTCGCGACTCGACGTTGTAAAAGGCGAGGCGGGTCAGGGAAACCGGCCGGCGCCAGAAGATCGTGTGGCCGATGAAGCCGTCGGGGCGCTGGACGCCGAGCAGGCTCTCCAGCTCCGCCCGCGCCTTCGCCGAATCGAAGCGGCGGCGGACGATCGCCGCGAAGCAGGAGTCCCAGTACCACTGCCAGGGATAACGGCCTGGGCTGGGCTCGGTATAGGCGTAGCTGCGCCCGTCCCAATCACCCTCATGCCAGTTCTGGAGCAGGATGCGCTTAGTCAGCGCGACGGCGCTGTTGGCCGCTGAGCTCAAACCGCCGTACGGCGCATCTCCCGCAGGGCGAGGGCGCCGAGAACGAGGAGTAGGCCGGTGAGGGCGAGGATGCCGGGCCAGGTTTCCGCCCAGGTGACTTCGCCGACGAAGCCCTGGCGCGCCGCTTCCACCACCTGCGTCACCGGGTTGACTCGGGCGATGTCCTGCAGCCAGCCCTGCAGCAGCGCCAGCGGCGCGTAGGCGGTCGTGGTCAGAATCAGCGCCATCATTCCCGCCTGCATCAGCGGCGCCGCTGACTGGCTCTTGAAATGCAGCGCCAGCATCGAGGCCCAGCAGGCGGCGACCGCCGCCATCGCCGCGACCATCAGGTAGCAGACGATCAACCCGTCGATGCCGGGGAAGCCGGCGCCGAGGGCGAGCGCGATCGCCAGCACGAAGGTGGCCGGGATCAGGGCGCGGGCGCTGGCGGCGAGCACGGTGCCGGCGAGCAGCACCCAGCGCGGGGCGGGGGAGACGAGCAGGCGGTCTACCCAGCCTCCCTCGATGTCGCGGGCGAGGTTGACTCCGGCGGCGGCGCCGGTGAAGCCGGCTCCCTGCAGCATGCTGATCGGGACGATGAAGGACTCATAGGTGCCGGTGCTGAAGCCGCGCAGCTGGGTCAGCGCTCCGAAGACGCCGTTGAGGCCGAGGAAGAAGATGGTCGGCGCCAGGACGCCGGGGATCGCCGCTCCGGGCACCCGCACCAGCTCGTTCTTGGACCGCGCCATCATCGCGCCGATCGTCGCCAGGTTGGTGCGCCAGGCCGGCAGCGTCGCGGTCGCCTCCATCAGCCGACCCTGACCCGGTGGCGCAGGGCGCGGGCGCTGAGAATCAGCCCGAGGACGATGATCCCGAGGATCGACGCCAGCGCCGCCAGCGTGTCGCCGGCGTCGATCCCGGAGATCATCGGCTCGCGCACGCCTTCGACGATCAGGCTGAGCGGGTTGTACGCGGCGATCGTCTTCGCCGGCTCGATCATCAGTTCCTGGGGGAAGAAGGCGGAGGAGAGGAAGAGGACGACGAGGACCAGCGGGAAGAGCCCCTGGACGACGCTGGCGCTGCCGGTCCGCAGGGCGATCGCCGCGCCGATGCCGCCGACCGCCATCGCCGAGGCGGTGACGAGGAGGATCGCCAGCAGCGCCCCGGCAACGCCGCTCTCGATCTCGGCGCCGAAGATCAGCCCGATCGCGAGGAACCAGAGCGAAGCGAAAAGTCCCAGGGCGGCGGTCCCGGCGAGCCGCCCGAGGACGATCGCGAAGCGGGGGATAGGGGCCGAGAAAAGGCGGTCGGTGAAGCCCATCTCGATGTCGACCGCGAGGGCGATGCCGCCGCTGTTGCCGGCCAACATCATCGACTGCATCATCGCTCCGGCGAGCATGAACTGGAGGAAGCTCTGGACCGGTGGGAAGCCGGGCAGTTCGATCGCCGCCCCGGCGCCGCCGGTCTGGATTGCCAGCAGCAGAGTGGGGAAGACGATGATCGGCGCGATCAGCTGCGGGCGGCGGAAGGTCTGGCGGATCGAGCGCATCCCCAGCGCTCGCACCACCCTCGCGTTGGTCACCAGGGCGCTCACGCCTCGACCGCCTCCTCGGCGTTCTCCTCGCTCTCCTCCTCGAGGTGGTACCCGGTCTTCTCGACGAAGACGTCGTCGAGCGTCGGCCGCACCAGCTCCAGCGACTCGACCGCGATCCCGGCCTCGTCGAGCGCCCGCACCACCCGCGGGATTTCGGCGGCGCCGTTCTCGACCTCGACCAGGACCCGCTTGCCGTCTTTCGGCGGCAGCAGCTTGCCGATCGGCGCCAGGATGGCCTCCGCTTCGGCGACCGAGCCCTGCGCCAGCTGCAGCTCGACGTGGGGGTGGCCGATGTCGGCCTTCAGAGATTCCGGGGTCCCCTCGGCAACGATCCGGCCGCTGTCGATGATGCCGACGTTGTCGGCCAGCTGGTCGGCCTCCTCCAGGTACTGGGTGGTGAGGAAGACGGTGGTGCCGGCGTCGTTGAGGGCACGCACCTCGTCCCAGATCGTCTTGCGGCTGACCGGGTCGAGGCCGGTGGTCGGCTCGTCGAGGAAGAGCACCCGCGGCTCGTGGACCAGTGCCGCGGCGAGGTCGAGCCGGCGCTGCATCCCACCCGAGTAGGTGCCGACCCGGCGGTCGGCGGCGGCGCCGAGGTCGACCCGCTCCAGCAGATCATCGGCGCGGCGCTTGCCTTCGGCGCTGGGGATTCCCTGCAGGGTCGCCTGCAAGCGAATCAGCTCGCGGCCGGTCATCAGCGGGTCGAGCGCGGCTTCCTGCAGGGCGACGCCGATCGAGGCTCGCACCGCGCGTGCCTCCTTGACGACGTCGTGGCCGGCGACGGTGGCGCGGCCGCCGGTCGGCAGCAGCAGCGTCGTCAGCATCCGCACGGTGGTCGTCTTGCCGGCGCCGTTGGGGCCGAGGAAGCCGTAGATCTCGCCCTCGCCGACCTCAAGGTCGATGCCCTGCACGGCGAGCACGTCGTCGAAGCTGCGCTCGAGGCCCTCGACCGCGATCGCCGGCAAGGCTAGGCCTCCGTCGTCTCGGGCTGGGCCAGCGGCGAGAGCGCCTCGACCCAGCGGCGGCCGTTGGCGCGCTCGAGCGCCTCGGCGGCGTCGAGCAGCAGCTCGTCGCGGCCCCAGGCGGCCTGCAGCTGCAGGCCGATCGGTAGCCCGTCGGAGAGTCCGACCGGGACGCTGACCGAGGGGATCCCGGTCAGGTTGGCGAGGCCGGCACCGCGCACGTTCGCCTGGTCGGCGGTGAGCACGCCCGAGGGCAACTCGACCAACGGCGCCTCCAGCGGCGGCGCCACCGCCGGCACCGTTGGCCAGGCGATCAGGTCGACGTCCTCGAAGGCGTTGACGAGGCGCCGGCGCATCAGCGTCCGCACCAGGTGAGACTTGACGCTCGCCGCCGCCGGCAGCAGCAGCCGGAACTTGATCAGGCCGCGGGCGATCGGGCTGAGCCCGGGGTCGAGGCGGTTGAGGCGCTCGGGCGAGAGGTTGCCGAGGCTCTCGGTGTTGGCGATTATCACCGTCGCCAGCGCTGCCGCTTCGAGGTCGGCCAGCTCGATCTCGACCACCTCGCCGCCGGTCTCGGCCCGCAGCGCCTCGATCGCCTGTTCGCAGGCCTCGCGCACGGCCGGCGCCACGTCCTCGGAGACGGTGTCGCGGACAATCCCGATCCGTATGCCGCGTGGCTCGCCGGCCTCGAACGGCTCGCCGGCCAGGCTCGATGCGAGCAGGCGGGCGTCGGCGGCATCGGCGCAGAGTGGACCGGAGACGATCGTCGACGAGACAGCCGCCATGTGGTGGCCCGCCATCGGCAGGCGGCCGAAGGTCGGCTTGAGACCGGTGAGGCCGCAGTAGGCGGCGGGGAAGCGGATCGAGCCGACCCCGTCGGCGCCGACGGCGCCGACGACCAGGCGGGCGGCAACGGCGGCGGCGGGCCCGCTAGAGGAGCCGCCCGGGCAGCGCTCGGTGTTCCAGGGGTTGCGCGCCGGTCCGTAGACAGAGAGGTTGCCAGTGCTGCCGGCCCCCAGCTCGTGCATGTTGGCGACGCCGACGATGACTGCCCCGGCGTCGCGTAGGCCCCGGTAGGGACCGGACTCGCCGGGCGCGCTCGGCGCCAGCATCTCGGCGGCGCCGAAGCGCTGGGCCCGCCAGGGCAGCGGCCACTCGTCCTTGATCACCACTGGGACGCCGTGCAGGGGGCCGGAGGGAGCGGCGGCGAGCATCTCGCGGGAGCGCTCGGGGAAGGTCTCGACGACGGCGTTGATCGCCGGATTGCGTTGCTCGATCCGGGCCAGCGTCTCCTCCAGCAGCTGCGCCGGGTCGGCATCGCCGGCGGCGATCGCAGCGGCCTGGTCGCGCAGGGTCAGGTCGAGCGCGCTCATGGCCGCTCCGGTGCTTGCGAGAGGTCGGGGCAGCGCTCGGGCTCGAGGCCGCTCGTGTCGAGCGAGAGCAGCTCGACAATCGGCGGCCAGAACATTCCCTTGGCGGCATTCATCACCGCCAGCTCGATCTCATCGGCCTCGATTCCCAGCGAGGCAAGGCCTGCCGGCACGAAATCGTCTGCTTGGCTTGGATCGTCCATCTGGCGTCGGCAACCCTATCGGGGAGGGGTGGCCGGCTTCGTGCAGAAGCTGCACTCACACGGCATCCCTCCGGCGCGGACGGCAGAATCCGGGCCGCAACCGAGGCATCCGCCCCGTGTTTGCCTAATCCCATGCCGATCGAAGCTCATACGAGCCACCCGCGATGCGCCTGGCCGACCATCGCGGCCGGGCTCTGCTTGCTCGCCGCCCTGGTCCTGGTCTCCCTCGCCTCGCCTGGCGCCGCCGATTCGGCCCCACCGCGCGTCGTCGTCCTCGGTCAGACCGCCGAAACGCCTCCCGCCTCCTGCCCCGGCAAAGTCGTCAACAACGTTGAGGTCACGCCCTGCCGGGTCGAGGGCCACGTGACCGGCTTCCAATCAATCGCCGGCGGCGTGCCGCGCCCCTACGAGGTGCCCTTCGACGGCAAAATCGTCGCCTGGTCGATCACCCTGGCCAAGCCGTCGATCAAGGAAACCGAGACGACCACCGATGAGGTGGGCTTCTTCGACGACTTCCTCGGCCGTCCCTCGCAGGCACGGATCGGGATCCTCCGCCCGGTCGAGGACTCGAAGCCGCCCCAGTACACGCTCGTCCGCCAGGCGCCGCTGCAGGTGCTCAACTCCTACTTCGGCAGTACCCCCATCTTCGCCCTCGAGCACCCCCTCTCGGTCCTCCAGGGCCAGGTCGTCGCCCTGACGATTCCCACCTGGGCGCCGATGTTCGCCTTCAACGTCGAAGCCGACAACACCTGGCGCGGCAGCCGCCTGCCCAGGCACTGCGCCTCCGCCGAAGACATCCAGAACGGCCATCCGCAGCAGGGCGTCGGCAAAACCAAGACCTACGGCTGTTACTACTCGAACGCGCGGCTGCTTTACACGGCAACGCTCGTTAAGGCGCCGTAGTTCGCTCCGGCGGGACGGGGCGTTGGGGGGAACCCCTCACTCGCACCTCGTCGATGAAGAGTGAGCTGGCTGGCGCCACCAGGCCCCCGGCTCCTCCCGCTCATACGTTCGGGGATCCCCCCAACGCCCCGTCCCGCCGGAGAGCCTTCGGTCTTCTCCAAGCTTCCGACCCTGTTGCGGCGATGAAGGATGGGAAGCTAGTGATGAGAGGCGCTGTCGGCGACTGTCCAATCCCCGGCTGGAGTCGGCTTTGAGCTAGACCCGAAGCGGGGGCCTCGGTAGGTCTCCCGAACGTATGAGCGGGAGGAGCCGGAGCCTTGAGGCGACAGCAACGCAGTCTCGGGCGACGAGGTGCGAGTGAGGGGGACCTACCGAGGCCCCCGCTTCGCGCCCCCGAACCTAGAGCGCCGACTGCCGCAAACCGCAGTACTGGCAGTCGCTGACATCCAGCCCGATCAGCTGGTTGCAGCGGCGGCAGGCCCGCAGGTTGGCGGGCTCGCGGGGGAGGGCCGAGGCGGAAGGGGCGAGTGGCAGCACCATCGCCACCGGCTCCATCTCCTCGCCGGTCTCACGATCGACGTAGACCTGGCCCGGCTCGGCTTGGGCCAGGGCCTCGCGGCCCGAGGCCGGTGCGCGCATCCGGTAGAGCTGACGCTGGTTCATCGCCGCGAAGACTATTAGCTTGGGCGGCAGCGATGCGCGTTCTCCTCTTCCACGGCTACATGCTGCGCGGTACCGGCAGCAACATCTACAACGCCAACCTTGCTCCGGCGCTGGCGCGGCTGGGGCACGAGGTCCATCTACTCTGCCAGGACCGCGAGGTCGAGCTGGAGGGGGTGCGGATCCACAATCCCGACATCGGCGGCCTGCTGCCGGTCTACGTCAAGGACCCGTATCCCGGCTTCGAGGTCAAGGCCTTCCAGGAGCTCAGCGAGGCTGAGCTGGACCGCTACCTGGCGTCGAACGTCGCGGCGGTGCGGGCGGTGGCCGAGGAAGTGGGGGGCATAGATGCGGCACTCGCCAACCACCTGGTGATGGGCCCGGCGATCCTCGCCCGTGCCGGTATTGCTCCCTTCGCCGCCAAGATCCACGGCTCCGCCCTCGAGTACACGGTCAAACCGCACCCGCGCTTCCTCCCGTATGCGGAAGAGGGGATGGAAGCCGCCAACGGCGTCCTCGTCGGCTCCCACCACACCGCCGCCTCCCTCTGGAAGGCGCTGCCTGGAGTACCGGGCCTCGAAGAAAAGACTCGCTTGGGGCCCCCTGGCGTGGACACCACCCACTTCCGTCCCTCTCAGCTCAGTCGCCGCGTCCGATTGGAGCCGGATGGAGAGGGTCCGAGAACGTACACCTCGCCCGCAGGATCCTCTCCATCCGGCTCTAACCAACCGCTCGTCGTCTTCGTGGGGAAGCTGATCGTCTCAAAGGGGGTCGACTTGCTGATCGCCGCCTGGCCGCTGGTCAGGGCCGCGCATCCGCGGGCGCGATTGCAGGTCGTCGGCTATGGCGAGTACGAGGGTGGGGTGCGAAGGCTGCTGGCGGCGCTCGACCGCGGCGACCTGCAAGACGCCCGTGAGGTCGCGCAGATGGGCTGGGCGCTGGAGGGCGGCGAGGAGAAGCCGCTGTCGATCCTTTCCTCTTTCCTCGCCGATCCGCCGCCGGGCTACGCCGAGGCCGCTCGCGCCGCCGCCGGCTCGGTCGAGCTGATCGGTCGCCTCGAGCACGACGAGGTCGCGGCGCTGCTGCCGGGGGCCGAGGCACTGGTGATGCCGAGCACCTTTCCCGAGGCCTTCGGGATGGTCGCTGCCGAGGCCGCCGCCTGCGGGACGCTGCCGATCTCGGCCGGGCACTCGGGGATGCTCGAGGTCTCGCGACAGCTCTCCGCTTCCTTGCCCGAGCGGGTCGGTCGGCTCGTCTCCTTCCCGGTCGAGCCCGGCGCGGTCGAGGCGATCGCCGGGCGGATCGGCGCCTGGCTGGCCCTGCCGGAGGACGAGCGTGAGGCGGCACGGGAGGCGCTGGTGGAGACGGTCGGACAGCTCTGGAGCTGGGAGGCGGTGGCCCGTGGCGTGCTCGCGGCGGCGGCCGGCGAGCTGGGCGGGCTGCCCCTGCCAGAATAGCTAGTGGCGAGCGTCACCTGGGACCTCAAAGCCTCCGACCGCCGCTTCAATAGAATGCCCGCCGCCTCATGTACGGCCGCCTCCCGATAGCGAAAATGACCGCTGCCACCATCGCGTTGACCGCGGTGATCTGCGCGGTGATGCTGCCGATCAGCTGGGATGGCCAGCAGGCCTCCACGGCAGCGCCGAAGATCGATCAGCTGCTCGACGTGATGATCATCCTCTCGGCCTTCGTCTTCTCGCTGGTGATGGTGGCGCTCGGCTACGCCCTCTGGAAATTCAAAGCGAAACCGGGCGACGAATCGGATGGCGAGCCGATCCACGGCAACACCCGGCTCGAGGTCGCCTGGACCCTGATCCCGACCGTGATCGTGCTCTTCGCTGCTGCCTATAGCTGGAAGGTCCTCGACGACATCGAAGCTCCGGCCAAGGACCCCCTCACCGTCGACGTCTTCGCTCAGCAATACGCCTGGAGCTTCGGCTACCCGGGCAAGGACTTCGCCTACACGCAGGGCGAGTTCCACGTTCCGGTCAACCGCCAAGTCCACTTCAAGATGCACGCCCAGGACGTCATCCACTCCTTCTGGGTGCCCGAGTGGCGGATCAAGAAAGACGCCGTGCCGGGGATCACGACGACGGCGATCGTCACCCCTGACAAGGTCGGCACCTACCAGCTGGTCTGCACCGAGCTCTGCGGTTTCGGCCACGCTTCGATGCGGGCAACGGTCGTCGTCGAGCCGCCGGCCGAGTTCCGCAAATGGGTCGCCGGCGTCAAAGACAAGATCCCCGACCCCTTCATGGAGTCGGTCCAGCAGGACACCGAAACCGACCCGATCCCCCTTGGGGCGGGCGGGGCATAATGGAGGAGATCTGATGGTGGCTGCGATCAAGCGACCGGGATGGACCAGGGGCGCCCTCGGGGCGGGGTTTGCCGCTGCCTTCGGTTTCGGCCTCGTAATCGCTCTCCGCGCGATCTCCGACCTGCCGCTCTATCAGACCGAACAGACCGGCTATCCGCATCTCGTCGTGCCGCTGATCCTCGCTCCGCTCGGCTTCCTGGTCGGCTTCGGTTGCTTCGACTACTGGTTCCGCTGGGCGGCCGGCATGCCGACGATTCCGGAGGACCATTCCCAGCACGGCGCCCACAGCTGGAAGGACTACTTCCGTTTCAACACCGATCACAAGGTGATCGGCATCCAGTACATCTGCACGACCTTCTTCTTCTTCTTCCTGAGCGGCCTGCTGGCGATGATGATCCGCGCCGAGCTAGCCCAGCCGGGCACGCAGATCGTCGATGCGGCGACCTTCAACAGCCTCTTCTCGACGCACGCGGTGCTGATGATCTTCGTCTTCATCATCCCCGTCTTCGCCGGCATCGCCAACTACGTGCTGCCGCTGATGATCGGCGCTCCCGACATGGCCTTCCCGCGCCTTAACGCGCTCAGCTTCTGGATGCTGCCGCTGGCCGGGCTGCTCTTCGTCGGCAGCTTCCTTGCCCCCGGTGGTGCCTTCGATGCCGGCTGGACCGGCTACGCGCCGCTCTCCACCGGAGCTCCACTTGGCCAGTCCTTCTTCAACCTCGGCGTTCAGTTCGCCGGCGCCTCCTCGATCGCCACCGCCCTCAACTTCCTGGTCACGATCATCACCATGCGTGCACCCGGAATGACCTTCTGGCGGATGCCACTGCTGGTCTGGGCCAACCTCTCGACTTCGCTGCTGGTCGTCGCGGCGACGCCGTTCATCGCCGGTGCCCAGTTCATGGTCCTCTTCGACCGCATCCTCCACACCAACTTCTTCCAGTTCACCGGCGGCGGTGACGTCGTCAGCTACCAGCACATCTTCTGGTTCTACTCGCACCCGGCCGTTTACATCATGATGTTGCCCGGCTTCGGGATCATCAGCGAGGTCATCTCGACCCATGCCCGCAAGCCGATCTTCGGCTACCGCCTGATGGCGCTGGCGCTAATCGGGATCGTCGTCCTCAGCTACTCGGTCTGGGCGCACCACATGTTCGTCGCCGGCATGTTCAGCTGGTTGCGGGTGCCGATGATGTTCACGACGCTGCTGATCGCAGTACCGACCGGGATCAAGATCTTCTCTTGGTTGGGCACGCTCTACTTCGGCAAGATCCACACGTATTCGACGGCGATGTTATTTGCGCTCGCCTTCATCGTCACCTTCACGATCGGCGGCATCAGCGGCGTCATGCTCGGCATGGTGCCGTTCGACATCCACGTCTCCGACACCTACTTCATCGTCGCCCACATCCATTTCGTGCTGTTCGGCGGCTCCGTCTTCACGATCTTCGCTGGCATCTACCACTGGTTCCCGAAGATGACCGGTCGGATGTACGACGAGAAACTTGGCCGGGTCCACTTCTGGGGCACCGTCGTCTGCACCTGGGGCACCTTCATCCCGATGCACTGGGTCGGGATGGATGGGATGCCGCGGCGCGTCGCCGACTACGCCACCCAGTTCGGCAATTGGAACCTGCTGATCAGTTGCTTCGCCTTCATGCTTGGTGCCTTCCAAGTCGTCTTCCTCTACAACATGATCGTCAGCTGGCGCTTTGGCCCGAAGGCGGGCGCCAACCCGTGGCGCGCCAACTCAATCGAGTGGCAGGTCAGCTCGCCGCCGCCGATCTACAACTTCACCGAGATACCGCGTGTCGTCGGTGGCCCCTACGAGTTCGGGATCCCCGGCGCCAAGCATGCGATCATGGCCGGCGAAGGAGCCGAGGTGCCGGCGAAGGAGCCGAGCGTGGTGGGCAGCTCGTGAGCGCCGAGGGTGAGGCCCGGCCGCTGCTGGTCTTCCTCAACGAGGTCGCCGGCGGTCGCAAGCTGCTGCAGGCGGTTCGCGAGCGCCAAGGCGAGGTCTCAGGCGTCGTCGTCACGGCCCCGCAGAACCAGCCCGCGGTCGGCCAGCTGATCGACTCCGGCGAGCTGCACGAGGCAGCTCGGGCGCGGGTCGAGGTGACGATGTCGGTGCTGGCCGAGTTCGGCATCGCCTCGATCGGCGAGGTGATGGACCCTGATTCCTCGCTAGCCCTGGACGACGCGGTCCGTGCCCACGAACCAGGTGAGGTCCTGCTCTCGTGCCTCAGCGAGACGCGCTTCGGCTTCACCCGCAAGGACCTGGTCGCCTGGGCGACAGACCGCTTCGAGCCGGAGACGACCGTCACTCATATCCCGGTCCGGATCGAAGATGACGCGATTCGCTGGGACGTGATCCACACGCTCGTCGTGGCGACCCAGACCGTCGCCACCCCCGACCTCGTCGACCGGCTAAAAGAGCGCGCCGGCGACAAGCCTCACCGCTACACGATCATCTGCCCGCAGACGGATGACGTCAGCGAGGAGGAGATTGTCCGCGACCTCGCCGCGACGCTGGCCGAGCTCTATCGCGCCGACATCGATGCCACCGGTCAGCCGATGAGCCCCGATCCCTTCCACGCGGTCAAGAACGCGGTCGAGCATTACCGGATCGACGAGGTGCTGATCTCGACCTTCGCCGGGGAGACCTCGAAGTGGCTCGAGGACGACCTGATCGGGCGCACCCGCGAGCTGACCGGCGAGAAGCCGGTCGAGCACATCGAGGTCGGTCGCCCCGCGGCTGCCGTGGCCGCCGCTGTCGCTAAAGGAGGGGAGTCCTGATGGAGAGCGCGACGATCGCGATCGAGCACGGGCACGAGGAGCACCACGGCCCACCGGAGGCCAACGAGAGCTCCCGCATCGACCGCCAGACGCTGGGAATCCTGCTCTTCATCGTCTCCGAGGTGATGCTGTTCGGGGCCTTCTTCGCCTCGTACTTCTTCTTGCGCGTCGTCGTCGACCCCTCGGGCTGGCCCCCGGAGCCCTTCGAGCTGCCGGTCGGGGTTGCCGGGATCAACACCGCGATCCTTGTCTCCTCCAGCTTCACGGTCCACTACGCCCTCGAGGCGATCCGGCGCGGCAATCACCAGGGGCTGAAAATTGGCCTCGTCCTGACCTGGCTGCTGGGCGCGTCCTTCCTCTTCATCCAGATCAACGAGTACGTCCACCTCGGTTTCAGCGCCCGCGACCTTGGCTTCGGCTCGATCTTCTACAGCCTCACCGGCCTCCATGGCGCCCACGTCTTCGTCGGCTTGTTGCTGCTCAGCTTCGCCACGATCCGCGCTTTCCGCGGACATTTCGGGCCCGAGGCGAAGGACCATCTCGGCGTCGAGGTGCCGGGGATTTATTGGCACTTCGTGGACGTCATGTGGATCATTGTTTACGTCACCGTCTACATCCTCTGAGGCGGCTGCAAATCGGCGTCTGGGGGTGTCCTCGGTCGCTCGCCTTCGGGTCACGCACTGAAGTGCGCTCCCCTCGTCTCGCTCCCTGCGTCCTACCCAGACTTGATTTTCGCCGCCTCAGGGCGTCGGTGGTGGGATGAAAATCTCCGAGGAGGCGGTGTTTCGGTGGGTCGTGATCGTGGGGATCGGGGCTGCTTCGATCATCATCTTGACGCTGTTGACGCGGCCTTTGGTGGGGGCAATTTGGGGGTTGGTGCTGGTCTGCGTGGCCGGCTGGCATGGCTACAGGTGGGTCGTACGTAAGTGGCGCGAGAGTTGAGGCGAAGGATCACCGGCTTCACTGGACTGGCCGGGTCGATTTTCACGCGGGGCTAGGGGGTCTCTCTCGGTTGGGTCCTCGACTGCGCCTGCCTGCGATCTCCAGAGCCGCCAGGGTGAGGGCGATCGGGACGGTGGCGGGGAGGGAGTCGACGGCGAAGAAGAGCAGGTCGAAGCTGAGGGCGAAAATGGCCGTCAGGGCGGCGCCGGTCAGCTGCAGTCGGCGATTTTGGGCCAGCATCGCGCCAAGGACAGCGGCGATGAAGAGGTCGCCGAAGCCCATCGCCGCCGATCCGAAGGAGACGTACTGCAGACGGGGCAGGCCGGCGAGCGGGGCAACGGCGTTGAGGGTCGCGTTCGGCTCTTGCAGGAGGTCGGAGGCGATCAGCCAGGTGTCGATCGCGGCCATCGCGTAGATGCCGAGCTTGAGCCAGCGGTCGGCGACGACGCAGGCCAGCAGCCAGCCGAGGCTGAGGCAGGCCAAAGCAGACAGCGCAAGCGCCGCCGTCTGTCCCGCCAGTGCGCCCCGGAAGGCCCAGGCGAGGGCGAAGAGGGGGATGACCAGGAGCGCCAGCGGCGGCCGGCCGCCGCGAGCGAGCGAGGCGAGGGCCACGGCGGCAAGGGGAGGAACGGCGATCAGCGCCAGGTAGGTGAGGAGGTGGGCGGCGCTTGGGTCGAGGGAGATCGCCGCGACGACGACGGCGATCGGGAGCGGTAGGGCCAGCGCCCACCAGCTGCTCGCCAGGCGCTCCAGGAGCGGCGAGGACGCCGCCCTGGGGGCGGCTACGAGCGCTGCCTGCACGAGGCTGAGGACCGCGATCGAGAGAGCGAAGGGCAGCACGCCTCAGGGCGCGCCGGCGACGGTGCGGGGGGTGCTTCGCATGCCGCTGGACGGCGCCGCGTCCGCGCGGGGCTCCAGCCGACCGGCAGCGGCAACGGTCCAGAGCATCGCCAGCCAGTTCAGAGTTGCGATCGAGACGTGCACCCAGACGATGCCCGCCGGCAGCTCCAGGGCCCACTGCAGGCCTCCTATCGCGCCCTGAAGGCCCAGCAGGCCGATCACCACCGTTAGGGGCTTCAGCGCCCTCCTGTCGCCTTCCTGGCGCCTCAGGAGAAACCAGACGCCGATCGCGACGAGGCCATAGAGGGCGGCGATCATGGAGTGGCGCTGGACCACCCACTCCAGGGTGCCGGTGCCCTCGAAGTCGAAGCGGTGCACCAGCTCACCCTCATGGGCGCCGGCATGGGGGCCGGAGGCAGTCGCGATCGTGCCGGCGAGGATCGTCAGCTGGCCCAGCGGGATCAGCGCTCGCACCGCCCAGACGCCGAGACGGTCGTTCGAGCGCCGCCGCTCCCAGGGCTCGTAGCGCGAGCACCAGGCGAGGGCGAAGGCGGCGTCCAGCAGCATCATCGAGAGGATGAAGTGCGACATCACCAGCCCCGGTGCCAGGTGGTGCTTGACGACCAGGGCACCGAGGATCGCCTGCCCGATCACGCCCAGCGGCAGCAGGGCCCCGAACAGGGCCAGGTGCCAGCGGTAGGGCTTGCGGAAGAAGGCCAGCGCGCTGGCGGCGATCACAGCGAAGCCGACGAAGCCGGTCAGCAGCCGGTTGCCGTACTCGATTACGGCGTGGAACTCGATCGGCGGCGTCGTGCCGCCATAGCATTTGGGCCAGTCCGGGCAGCCGAGCCCGGAGCCGGTGAGGCGGACGGCGGCGCCGGTAAGGACGATCAGGGACAGCGCCGCCAGCGCCACCGAGGTTACCTGGGCATAACGCTGCGGGCTTATCTCGAGGCGGTCTTTGAGCCGTTGCCCCATCGTCAGAAGATCATCCCAGCGGCCGCCGGGCCGCCCTGCTCAGCCTTTGGATTTCGAGCCTCCGGCAGCTTTGCCGCCGGAGGTTTCCGCGATCAGGTACTGAACGAGGTCGTCGAGTTCTTTCGGCGAGAGGATGTCTTCGAAGTTAGTGGGCATCACGCCCTCCGGATAGCCCTCGACCGGCATTTTGTTCGGGTCGACGATCGACTCGTGGACCATCGCCGCACTCTGGCCGGGCAGGACTTCGTCGAGGTTGGGGCCGAGGCTGCCGCCGGCACTCGCCGCGGCGAGCGTGTGGCAGCCGCCGCAGCCGTTGTTGGCGAAGACCTGGGCACCGGGGCCGCCGGGCACTTTCGGCGGGGCGGCGCCGGGGACGCCGGCGTAGAGGCCGAGGTAGGCGGCGACGTCCTCGAGGTCCTGGCCGGTGACGATGTCGGCCGGCATCGAGATCGCCGGGTTGTCGTCGCTCGGACGTGGGAACTCGACCTGGGCCTTGACGATCCCCTCGACCGTTGCCTTGGTCTGACCGGTCGCCCGCGCCGCCGCGAAGGCCTCGTCGAGGTCGGGGCCGATGGTGGCCGACGTTCCCGCCTGCGCGAGCTTGTGGCAGGTGCCGCATTTCTGGACGAAGAGGACGCGCCCGCGCTCCGTGTCGGAGGTGGTCGTGCCGCAGCCGGATGCGGCCAGCACGACGACCGCGAGGGCGGCAAGGGCGATCAGCGGGCGGATGAGTTGGGAGGGCGTCTTCATGCTGCTTGGGGCGGGCCGGAGTCTATATGTCGGACCCGCCGCGAAGCTTCGTGTGGGGCGCCTGGATTGGGGTACTCTTGCATCGATCCGCACGATCTCTGAGGCGGCCCCAGCGAGAGGAGCAAATAGATGCAGGTCAGAGACGGAATGTCGGAGGTGACGCTGACCGTCGGTCCCTCGCACACCTTGCGGGAGGCGGCGGCGAAGATGGTCGAAAAGGGCACCGGGGCGGCGCTGGTCAGCGACGCCGATTCGCCGGCACCGGGCATCGTCACCGAGCGTGACCTGCTGGTCTCGGTAGGCCGGGGTGAGGACCCCGACGTCGAGCTGGTCGCCGAGCACATGAGCGAGAGCGTCATCGCCGCCGCTCCCGACTGGAGCCTCGAGCGTGCCGCCGCCGAGATGTCTCGTCGGGGGGTGCGCCATCTGGTGGTGTTTGACGGAGCGGAGGCGGTTGGCGTGCTGTCGATGCGAGACATCGTCCGGGTCTGGACCTCGGATGGCGCCACGTCGACCCCGGCGTGACGCGCTGAGACCGCGCATCTCGGCGTCCTCAGTCGCTTACGTGCAGAGCACGCGCGCTCCTTCGTCCTTGACCTGCACGCTCTCAGCGCGTCAGGGGTGCTTCAACTGCGAGGAGCGGGCGAGGAAATCGTCTCGACCGGCAATGCTGCGCCGCGGACGCGCTGCTTTCTTGGCAGACGGTAGAAGTCGCGGATGCCGCCGCGGACGAGGCTGCGGAAGGCGGCGAGGGCGAAGATCGCGCCGATGACCCCCCAGATCATCGCGGCGAAGATGAAGCCGCCGGCGAAGGTGCCGCAGACAAGGCCGATCGCGCCGATCGCGAAGAAGGCCGGTGCCCAGGAGGGACGGGAGGCGTAGATCGTCTCGCCCGGCTCGGGGATCTGGCGGTGATCGCTCATCCCTGGGCGATGTAGAGGAAGGCGGCGACGAAGGAGAGAGCGAAGATCGCGGTGGCGAAGCTGGCTGCCGCCAGGCCTCCAGCCATGTTCTTGCGGGCGGTGTCGCGGTCCATGGGTGGATTTCTATCAGGCCGGGGGGAAGCCCTGTGCCCCTCCCCCGGAGGCCGTTGCGCAGCTGATCCGCCTTTCGCTTCGGGACGTCTCTGCATGAGCCTCCGGGGGAGGGGCACAGGGCTTCCGAACCGATACGACAGACCATCCGTTCGAAGCTTGTTAGGGACTCCATCTTTCAGAAGCTTCAGCAGCGCCTCCGGCGTCCCTTAAAGCTGTTTACCTTGGGGCGTCCTCGCGGGTCCGCTGGGAGCATGGGTGTCCCCTCTCCAGAGGCTCATGCAGGGAC
>DASYLY010000093.1:0-4176 GCA_036009365.1 Solirubrobacterales bacterium | reverse complement strand
CTCGGCGTCGCAGACGATCAACCCGGCGCAGGTGCCGAGGATCGGCCGCCGGGCCGCGTGGTGGACACGCAGCGCCGGCTCCAGCCCGGCCGAGTCGATCAGCTTGCCGATCGTGGTGCTCTCCCCACCAGGAATCACGAGGGCATCGAGCTCCTCCATGTCCTCCGGAGTGCGAACCTCGCGCGGCTCAGCACCGAGCTGGCGCAGGGTCTTGGCGTGGGCCTCGAAGTCGCCCTGAAGAGCTAGGACGCCGACCTTCAGATCGGCCACCTACGCTCCGCGGTTCTGCAGCAAGGCGTCTTCAGCGGCGAGGCCGGCAATCTCCAGGCCCGGCATCGCCTCGCCCAGCCCGATCGAGGCGGCGGCCACCCGCTCCGGGTCCTTGAAATGGGTGGTCGCCTCGACGATCGCCCGTGCCCGCCGCTGCGGGTCGGCGCTCTTGAAGATTCCCGAGCCGACGAAGTTGCCCTCGGCGCCGAGCTGCATCATCAGCGCCGCATCGGCCGGCGTGGCGATCCCCCCGGCGCAGAAAAGCGGCACCGGCAGGCGCCCGGCGGCGGCCACCTCTTGGACTACTTCCAGCGGCGCCTGGTGTTCTTTTGCTTCCGCCGAGAGCTCCTCCGGTCGCAGCTGAGCCAGGCGCTTGATGCCGGAAGTGATCTCACGCATATGCCGCACCGCCTCGACGACGTTGCCGGTCCCCGCCTCGCCCTTGGAGCGGATCATCGCCGCCCCCTCGCCGATCCGGCGCAGAGCCTCGCCGAGGTTAGTGGCGCCGCAGACGAAGGGCACCTCGAAAGCCAGCTTCTCAATGTGGTTGCGCTCGTCGGCCGGAGTCAGCACCTCGGACTCGTCGACGTAGTCGACTTCGAGCGCCTGCAGGACCTGGGCCTCGGCGAAGTGGCCGATTCGGGCCTTGGCCATGACCGGGATCGAAACCGCCTCCTGGATCCCTTTGATCATTGCCGGGTCAGACATGCGGGCGACGCCGCCGTCGCGGCGAATGTCAGACGGAACCCGCTCCAGAGCCATCACCGCGCAGGCGCCGGCCTCCTCGGCGAGCGTCGCCTCCTCGGGCGTGACCACGTCCATGATCACCCCGCCCTTCAACATCTCCGCCAGACCGGTCTTCAGCCGAAAAGTCGCTCGCTCACTCATGGAGCCCATCTTACGTACCGGCGCCCCTGCCGCGGGTGGCGACGATCGGGAGGACTCCCCCGGTAGGGGGAGCCCCCGATCGGAGACAGGACCCGCGGCCCGGCAGGCCCCGTCCTACTTCAGTTTGTAAGCCCGAATGCGATCTTTATGGGCCGCTTCGTCCCGCGCGTACAAACCGTGGGCCAAACCTTGGACAAGCGCCATGAGCGCAGTGTGCGAACGCGTGAAGCTAGGGCTGTTGGAGGAGAAGTAGAGCGTCATCTCGGCGTGCTCCCCCACCTCCGACATCGTCGCGTCGGAGATCGCCAGGGTGCGGGCCCCGCGATGGTGCGCCAGCTTCATCGCCCGCAGCAGCAGCGGATGGGCCCGGCCGGCGGAAAGGGTGATGACCAGCGTGCTCTCGTCGATCCGCCCGAGGCGCTGGAGCGACTCGCCACCGGTACTGGCGACGATCTCGGCGCGGATGTCCAGGAGGCTGAGGGTGTGGCGCAGGTAGCTGGCGAAGAAGGCCATCTGGTCGACCCCGACGATCACGATCCGCTGCGACTCGGCCAGCGCCGCGACTGCGGACTGGACCTGCTCGGTGCTGAGCTTGCGCGCGGTTTCCTCGAGGTTGGCGTAGTCGGCGCTCAGCGATCCCTCGAGCTCGGAGTGGTCGAAGGAGAAGAGGGCCCCGCCGGCGGCAGCGCTGGTGGCGATCGTCGTCCGGTACTCCTCGATCGCGGCCTGCTGCAGCTCGGGATAGCCCTCGAAGCCGAGGGCCTGGGAGAAGCGCACCACCGTCGAAGACGAGGTGCTCGCTCTCCGCGCCAGCTCCTCGGCGGTGAGGAAGGCTGCCTCGTCGAGGTGGTCGACGATGTAGCGGGCGACGTCCTTCTGGGAGCGCGAGAACTCGTCGAAGCGCTCCTGGATGTAGTCGGAAAGGCTTTTGAGCTGTGGGGACTTCGTTGCGGTCTTGGTCACGGCGGTCCATTTCGCCGAACCTGACCCTTTCCCTTCCGGAGTCTGGTTGGATTTGTGGCGCAATGACCCTCGAGCAGGCCCTGCGCCTCACCAACCGCAACATGATCGTCTTCGATCTGCTGCTCGGCAGCGCCGCGATCGCCGCCCCCGCCCAGACCCTCAAGGTGCTCGGTCACGACGAGCCCTCTCCCGACGCCAAGCACCTCTTCCGTCGCCGCGGCCCGATCTGGCTCACCTTCGCCGCCGCCCACCTGGTCGCGGAGCGCCGCGGCTCCGCTGCCGACTGGCAGTCGCTGGCCTGGCTGCGCGGGACCGAGATCGCCACCGACGCCCTCTGGTCCGCCTCGCCGGCGGTCAGCCGGCCCGGGGCCAAGCTCGGCCTGCAGCTCGCAGGGGTCGCCAACGTGGCGATGGCCGCCGGCTTTGCCTGGCTCTCGCGGCGGTCGAAGTGAGCGAGCTCGAGGGCCAGCCGAGCAAACGCTGGAGCCTCTTCGGTTTGAACGAAGAGGGTGACGAGACCTGGCTGATCCGCGGCATCGCCCGCAAGCTCTACCACTGCCCCGGCTGCCACGGCGACATTCCCGTCGGCGAGGAACACACCGTCGTCCAGTTCGTTCGCCGAGTAGGCGGCACAGACCACCACCACTGGCACCGGCGCTGCGCCGAAGAGCTGCTCGTCCCCGAGCTCGGCAAGCTGAAGCGGGTCCCAGCGGGTGAGTCGAGCCAGTCGCGACTGGAGGCTCGCGGGCGGCGGCCCTCGGGTCGCCGCCGCCGACCGTGAGCTTTCCCCACAGGCTGGCGGCGACCTACCGGCAGATCTGGCGGACCTACTGGGGGTGGGCATCCTCGATCCTGCTGCTCGCGGGCGTCGTCTTCGTCCCACTCGGACTGCTGAACGCCTTGACTATGAACGTCGAGCTCGACTCGCTGGACATCACCAACGGGATCAAACTGGCGGCCTTCGCGCTCGCTGTCACCGTCGTCACCGCAACCGGGCTGATCGGCGAGGTCTTCTTCAGCGGTGCGATCGCGATCTCCCTCACCCACCCCCATGGCGAGGATCCGCCGTCGCTGCGGGAGATCGCCCGGCGCCTGAAATACGGTCGCCTGATCGCGGTCGACCTCGCCTTCGTCGCGATCGTCGCCGTCGGGCTGATTCTGGGAGTGATCCCGGGGGTCCTCGCCTACGTCTGGCTCGGACTTGCCGGCCCCCTGGTGGAGCTCGAGGGCTGTAGCGCCGCCGGAGCCCTGCGCCGCAGCCTGCAGCTGGTCCGCGGCGGCTTCTGGCTCGTCTTCTGGGTGCTGGTGCCGATCGAGATCGCCGGCGACGCGATCGGCAGTGGCCTTGCCGCCTTCGTCCACGATCTCTTCGGACACACTTTCCTTGCTACCTGGCTGGCCGAGTCGCTGGCCGACGCCGCCCTCTCCCCCGTCTTCGCCGTCGCCGCGGTCCTCCTCACGGTCGACCGGATGGCCGCCAGGGAAGGCACGGCCCCGCCCCTTCACGTCGCCCCCGTGCCCGCATGAGCGCCGCCTCGATCGTCACCGACTTCTATGACCGGATTGCGGAGCACGAGCTGCAGGGGCTCTATCTGGTCCTGATCGGCTTCATCCTCTCCTTCGCCCTCATCCGGATGAGCACGCGGCTGATGCGCAGCCCGAAGGTCCCCTGGTGGCCGGGCAGCATCGTCAGCGACAGCGGCGTCCACCTCCACCACCTGGTCTTCGGGATCGTGACGATGATGGTCGCCGGCGCCGGCGGCTTCGCCGCTTTCGGCAACAGCCCCTGGACCGAGATCTGCGCTTTCGCCTTCGGGATCGGCGCCGGGTTGACGATCGACGAGTTCGCGCTCTGGGTCTACCTCGACGACGTCTACTGGGCGGAGGAGGGACGCAGCTCGATCGACGCCACCGTGATCGCCGCCGCCTCGATGGCGCTGGTCGTGCTCGGCGTCAACCCGTTCGGCACCGAATCGGAAGGCTGGCTGGCGCTGGTCGTCTCCGGTCTGCTGCTCTTCATGGTGGTGGCGATCTGTTTCCTCAAGGGGCGGCGCC
>DASYLY010000092.1:0-83598 GCA_036009365.1 Solirubrobacterales bacterium | reverse complement strand
CAATAAACGACGGTGCAGAGAGTGTCGAGGTCGGCGTGCATCGTGGCCTTTCGGTCGACGGTTGCTTCAGCACCGCCGACTTCGGCCTCTCTGCTTAAAACCCCTTGCTGAGAGGGTTTGCCGTGGAATCAGTCATCTAGTGGCTGAAATGGCGTAGATGCGCGGGGATTAGCGGCGATTGCCGTCGATCCCGGCTTGCTTCTTGGCAACGCAGAGCTATGTGGCCGCTAGCTTCAAGGCATGAAGACCGAACGGGAGTACGAGATAGTGCTGCAGCCGAAGCCCGAAGGCGGCTTCAGCGTCTTCGTACCCGAGCTCCCGAGCGTCGCCACCCAAGGCGAAACGATCGCGGAAGCCACCGAGATGGCCAAAGAAGCCATCGAGGCCTACCTCGAAGTGATGCATGAGGACGGCCTCCCAATCCCGACCGTCCACCGCGGCACCGTCGCCGTCCACGCGGCCTGAGCACGAAGCTCCCAGCCCTACTCGCATCTCACTTGAAGAGTTGCAAAATGCAACTCTTCAAGTACCCCATCTGCTACGCTAGCAATGCTTAATTAGTTGTAAAACGCAACTCTTTCAATAGATGCCAGGCAGAAACTACGACAAGCTTGCCCTGATCGCCGCCGAACAGGAGGGGCTCCTCGCCGCCGCCGATGCCCGCGAGGCCGGCATCGATCCCCACCGGCTCGTCGACATGGAGCGCCGCGGCACGATCGAGCGCGTGGCCAGGGGGCTTTACCGCTTCCCCCTGCTCGACTCCAGGCCCCAACTGGGGCAGTTGGCCCAGGCGACGATGTGGGCGGACCGCCGGGGCGTGCTCTCCCACGACACCGCGCTCGACCTGTACGAGCTCTGCGACGTCAACCCCGCACAGATCCACATCACCATCCCAACCGCCTACCGGCTGCAAAAGCCGGTGCCCAAGCTCTACGCCCTCCACCAGCGCGACCTGGAGGAGGACGAGAAGACCCGCTATGAAGGAATTGCGGTCGTCACCCCCCAGCGGGCGATCCTCGACGGCATCGAATCTGGGCTTCGCACCGACCTGCTGCGCCAGGCGATCGACAGCGCCCGCCGCCGTGGTCTGCTGCGGGGCGCCTACCTCGCGCGCATGCGGCGCCGACTCGCGAGCCGGGCGGCGCCATGAGCGGCTTCCCCAAGCGCAAGCGACCCCACAACATGCGGGTCCTGCAGGACTGGATCCGCGAATACGCCGATCAGCAGCAGATGGCCGAGTCGCGAGTGCGGCGCGCGGTCTCCTTCATGCTGGTCGCGCTGCCGCTCGAACACTCCCTCGACGGCGAGGGAAAACCGCTCTTCGCAGTCAAGGGAGGGGTCTCGATGGAGCTCCGTCTCGGACTGCGGGCCCGCACCACCAAAGATCTCGATGCTGTCTTCCGGGGCGCGTTCGAGGGCTGGCTGGCGGCGCTCGACGACGCTCTCGCGGGTGACATCGAGGAGTTCTCCTTCTCGCGCGAGGAGCCCGAAGCGATCCGCGACACGAAGTCCTTCCGCGTCAACATCATCATCGACTTCAAAGGGCGGCGCTGGGGCAAGGTTCAGTTCGAGGGGGCACCGGTCGAGGTCGGCTCCGTTCTCGACGTCGACCAAGTCGACCCCTTCGATATCGGCCAGTTCGGGTTGCGAGCACCCGGGCAGATCAGCGTGGTCGGGCTCCCCTACCTGATCGCGCAAAAGCTCCACGCCTGCACCGAGACCTTCGAGGGGGAGGAGAACGCCCGGGTGCATGACCTGATGGACCTACTGCTGGCCCGGGACCTGCTGGCACCCGAGGATCTACGCAGGGTCCGCGAGGCCTGCACAGCGATCTTCGACAACCGCCAGAAGCAGGCTTGGCCACCGCAGCTGACCGTCTACCGAAGCTGGGCTGAGACCTATGCTCGGCTGGCCGCAGAAGAGGGCTTCCCGGTCGGTGACGTCGAGGAGGCCGCCGCCTTGGTCGGCAAGTTCATCGCTGAGATCGACGCCGCTGGCTGACTGGGCCCGATAACGCCCATTACGTTGACCTCGTCACCCAGATATCCAGCCGCCTGCTGCGCTTTATCAAGCGACGACAGCAACTGGGTAGCGAGTTGCCGCGACGCGTCAGGCGCCATTCTCAGCACCTCGGCTAACCGCTCCGACGTAGCCACAGGTGCCTCGTCGAGGGACGACGGTCGTGACGTCCTCGGTCTTCGTTCAGAGCCTGCGATGTATTCGATGCGCCTGTTCCCGACCAGATCGACATCTGCTCACGGCAGCTCGGACCGTCTAAAAAAATCTCAGCAGCTCTCAATCGCACCCAGGAGGTCGGCGGTTCGAATCCGACTAGCTCCCTGCCGGGCCGCGCTTTTTCTGAAGCCTCTGGGCCAGATTTTTTTCAACAGGACTGGAGCTCTTGCTGAATTTCTCCAGCTCAGCACCCACCAGGTCCCTTGCCGGACCTGACTCGCCGGCGAGTCCCGCGGCGGCCTCCACGATCGGCACCCGCCGCCGCGGCATCCGGATCTGCTCCAGGCCGTGGAGGAGGCGCTTGACCAACTCCGTGCGCTGCACCGAGTCGCCGATCTGTATTTGTCCGATCGCCGGTGCCAGCGCACCACTGCGTTGAGGGCTCTTCAGGACTTCCCCAATCATCTGCTCGGCCAGTTGCACACGGACGTTTGAGGCGAGCCGTGCCTGATTGGAGAGGACGAAGTCCAACAGCGCTTTTTGTTTGGGCCCCGCGCCCGGCGGCGTTTCGCGGAAACTTTGCACGGCAATCGACATCGCCTCCTCCCCGGCCTGCTTACTCGCCTTCGTCAGGCAGCGTCCGGCATTCTCCAGACGCCCTTTCGCCACCGCCTGCCTGACTGCCTCGCCGTAGAGGATTTTGCTTGCCTGTTCAGAAAGCGCATCGGCCACCTCCTCGGCATTTGCGGCATCGGGTTGGCCGGAGCCCGAGAGTGCTGCCACCAGTCGCTGTCGGAAGCCGGCTTTGAAATTTTTTGCCATCGAGCGGTATTGCTCTGCGGCCCACTCGCCCACCTGTGTGGGACCTTCGAGATCAAGAACAAGACCCCCGAGCGTGGTGCCAACGCTTTCGTCGATCAGCTCGCTTTTACTGCAGAGACGAAGCCCCACTCCGATCTCCACCCAGCGGCTCTGCTGCTCGCTTGACTCCCAACTCTCGACGATGTCCTGGGCCAGCCGTAGCACGCCTGGACTCGACGGCTTTGCATTTAAGATCGTCGTCAGGGGAACGTGGAGCTTTCCCAGCTCCACCCCTTCACTCCCACGCATCGCTTGCAACTTGTCTCTGGCGAGAGTGAGCAGGCGTTCCCGGAGCTCGTCGTCCGCGCCGCTCCGGCCGAGGCCGGCCACGGCCACCCGAAAAGCGGGGGCGCCAGCCTGAATCAGATCGGGGTTGGTGGTCAACTGATCTAGTGCCGCGACCAGCACCTCTACTCCGAGCAGTTCTGGCCGGGCCTCTGCCAGCAGAGCGTAGGAATCGAAATCTTGGCGCACCGTTTCGCCGGCCAGCATCTTCGCGACCCGCTTGGCATCGGGCTTGCTCAACTCCATGTCGAACGCGGCCAGGGCGCTGAAGAGCGGCCTGCGCCGCTCCGCTCCCTCTCCTTCGGCCGCGCCGGCAAGCAGCACGCGCAGAACTTTGGTGAAGCGCTCGCCGTCCTCGCCCGCGCGTGCAGCCTGCAGGAGGATCGTGGGGTCAAGATCGGGCAGGCGCCTTTCTAGGTTGGGCTGGTGGTCGACAGCGATGTCGAGGATGTGATCGACCACCTCGGTTTGGTGCAAGGACTCGACCTCCGTAAGGGCACGAAGTGCATTTCCAGCGCGACTCCAGGACCGCTCGCGAACCTGCTCCTCGAAGTACCGACGAGCCGCCTCGACATACTCGCTGCACTCGAGCTCGCCATTCTCGTCGAGCAGGCGCCGCAGGCCCTCCGAGCTCCCGTCCTCAAGCAGGGCGACCAGCTCGCCGTAGCCGGGCAGGTCCCGTTCGTCGCTGCTTTGCTTGAGGGTCAGGTAAGGCCTGACGTCCTCACTCTTGACCCTCGCAGTGAAGCGCAGGAACGCAACGAGGGCCTCGTCCAGGTTGCCCGACGGATCCGCCCTGGCAACCTCCTCCTGCCACTGAGCCAGCATGCGCGGATTGGCGCACAACTGTGCGTGGTAATCCGGGAACTCCTCTTCGAGGATCGCCAACTTGGCGACCATTAGGACATCGGGCTCAATCTGGATCCGCTTCGAGCCTCTTCGCTGCGCGAAGAGCTGCAGGCGGAGCTCGAGGTTATTGATGAACTGCTTCATCCGCCGCGGGTTGTGTTTCAGCGCCTGGGCGGCCATTTCAACGAGCTGGTCGCTCGCCCCCGGCTGCAACTCGGGGTGGTTGACGATGAAGTCCTCGATCTCGCGGGCGGTGAAGGCTTTCATGTCCTCCATCAGCGTGTCGGTGATCCGGATCGTCGCGTTGAAGAGCTTGCGCAGGTATTCGTCGACCGCATGCTCCGGGCCGTCTTGGGCGCCGCTTGCGTTCTCCTGGCCCGCCAGGTGCCGGCGCAGGGCGCCATCGTCAGCGGCAATCACAAAGCAGATGCTCTTGATGGAGCCCTCGCCCTCCGCGTCGACCGGTGGCTCGAGGAAGGTCTTCACGGTCGAGAGGATTTCGGCGACACGTGCAGGCGAGCAACGGTCGAGGTTGTCGATGCCAATCACCAGACGCTCGGCTTTCACCTCCCGCAGCAGGGCGGAGAAGCTGGCCGCAAACTGATCGGGGTACTCGACGCGGCGCTTGGTCTCGCGGACCTCCACCGGGGTCAGCGAGCGGTTGGCGGCGGCGAGGACAAAGGCGGTAAGGGCGCTCAGCACCGCGATCTCGGCATCGAGAATCGTCTGCTTGGAGAGGTCTAAAGCGGACGCGGTCAGGTAGCCGAATCCGATGACAAGCAGGGCAGTGATAGCCGTGCCGAGCGGGTGGCCGAGGCTGCGCCAACTGAGGCCTACCGGTTCGGCGCGCGGGCGAGTCACCTCGACGTCGAAGGCCTTGGTTTCCCGCTCTGGGTCATAGCCGGGAGCGGCGCCCTTGTCCTTGAGTTCCTTGCCAACAGAGCGGATGAACTCGCGCCGAAGGCTGTCGCCGTCGTAGCGCCAGGCGTCGAAGACAACGAAGGCGGTGTTGTTATCCGCCTCGTCGAACTGCCGGCCGACCTCGGTGAGGATCGTCGACTTTCCCGTTCCCCACGGCCCGAACAGTCCGATCGTGAACTGGCTCGGGGCGATCGCCAAGGCGGCTACGAGGGCGTCGGCGAAGTCGCGGTGCCCTAAGGGATCGTGCTCGGGTACATCGATCCGCTGGCTGGCATCAGACCGGTAAGGCGAGGGAGGAGAATCCTTGCCCTGTGTTGTCTCTCCTGCGCTGCTCAATTCAGTTCCAATGATCGACTCCCCTAAGAGAGGCTATTCGACGGCTCGCCTAGGGACCGCCGCTAACACAGACGACCACTGTTGGACTCAACCGGCGGCCTGCCCCGTAGGTTCCGCGGCCGGACACCGAGTCCGGCACCATGGACCCGCCGATGTCCCGCGCGTGGAGGCTCGACTCGCCGAGCACGACCCTGACGGGCGGTGACGAATGCCCCTGTTCGGCCTCCTCCAACCGCGCTCCGCGATTTCAGCCACTTCTCGCCAGAAGTGGCTGACTCCCCGCATATCCCCGCTAATCCCCGCGCATCCGGCTAAATCATCTGCTCGGAAACGAGTCACGAATATCCCTGTAAATCACCATGTTTCAGGCGCCTACGCTGAGGATGGCGTCCGTGGATCGCACCCAGGAGGTCGGCGGTTCGAATCCGCCTAGCTCCATCGGCAGAACCCCCTGCACGTCGGGGGGTTCGCCTTTTCAGGAACGCTCGAACCGCCCCCTAAAAGCGCTCCATTCCTGGCACGAGTGGCTGAAATCGCCTAGATGCGCGGGATTAGCGGTGATTACCGGTTATTCCGCCCGCTTTTCAGCGCCAAGACATAAGTGGCTCCGGCGGCGGTGGAACGCCCCGGGCCCTCGCACCGAAGCCTTGACTTCGATGCAACCAGAAACGTACTGCCGTTGCCCCCACCGGGGCAGCATCGAGGCCGGCACTGTGTAAATGAGCCTCGAAGTTGTGCCTGTTACCGAGCAGTTGACTTTTGGCGCTGGCAGAGCCCTCGGGGCGGGCTTCCACGACGATGAGATCTGGACCTGGATGCTGGCTCGCGAATGGCAGAGACACCGCGTCCTCCCCCGCTACTACCGAGCGCTGATTCGACGGGTCTTCATCCCCCGCGATGGCGCCTGGACGACCACCAACACTGCTGGGGGTGCCCTTTGGTTTCCTCTCGAAACTCAGAGGCTCCGGCCTGTCGAGCAGACAGTCCCCGGCTTCGCCCTCCTACCCGAGGGCATCGGCTCCCTTTCGAAGGGGAGGCGCTGGGAGCACCTAATTGCAGAGAACATCCTCGCGCAGCCCCACTGGCGCCTCAATTCGCTGGCGGTGGCACCCGCTGGGCAGCGCCGCGGGATCGGCTCCGCCCTGATCCAACCAGGCCTCGATAGAGCCGATGCCGATGGGGTCGGCTGCTATCTGGAGACCCAGCATCGAGCCGATATCCCTTCTATCGCCGCTTCGGATTCGAGGAGATCGGCGAGATCAGCCTCCAGGACTCGCCGCCCGTCTGGCGACGTGGCGTGAGTCCTCCCCCGGCGAGACGCCGGGGGAGGCTCAAGCCTGAGATCACTCATTGCCGTCCTGCTGATCGCCGGGGTCGTCAGCCTGGTCGCCGGGACCGTCGGGGCTGTCTTTTTCGGAAGCCGAATCAGGCGCGTCGGCCTTCTCCGTCCCCGACTCCTGCTCGCCAGCCTGGCCGTGATCGGACTCGCTCTGGTCGCCGACCTGCCCTTTGTCCGTGTCACCGGACATCGCCGCCTCGGCGGCGATGCTCGATTCCTGCACGGTCACCTTGGCCACCGTGCCCGCGCCCTGGGCTCCAGCGAACGCGGCACCGCCCACAGCGAGCGCTGCGAGCGCCGCGGTCACCAGGACGAATTTCTTCAGTTTCCTCATCACTTCCCTTTCGTTGGGTTGAGTGAGAGATGGTCGACCGCACACCTGGGATGAACATGAAACGAAACCTCACTTTGCCTAAATCTTTGGTGGCGGGTGAAGAACGCTCGTCAGGCGCGCCAGCGCAGACCGAGCCGGTCCGCCCCGCCATCGAGCAGCCGGTCCAAACGGCGTCCGAGCGTGTCGGCCAACGCGTCGGTCCTGGCCCGCAGCGGCGCCCACCAGAGGACAAGGGCTGAGGCAACACCGACGGCGGCGCCGGCAAGAACGTCACTCGGGTAGTGAACGCCGAGGGCGACCCTGCCCACCGCGAGCACCGTAGCCGCGGCCAGGGCGAAGATGCCCCAGCCACGCTTTCGCAGCAGGATCGCGACGGCGATCGCGAAGGCCGCGGTCGCGTGGTCGCTGGGAAAGCCGGGGTCCGGCGCGTGGGCTGAGAAGAGGTGTACGCCGTGGGGATCGGCGACGAACGGCCGCGCCCGGTCGACCAGTTCGGAGATGACCTTGGCGATCGCGAGGGCCAACCCGGCGCTGAGCACGGCGGCCACCGTCGCCTGGCGCCAGGCGAGGCGCTTGACCCCGTGAGCGCAGAGAAAGACGACCGCCAAGGTAGCGACGAAGAGTGCCTCGGATGCTTCGACGTAGAAGAGGAGCGAATCCTCGAGCCCATCGTGAGCCGCCATGAAGTCGTTGAGGGCGTGCAGCAGCGACCAATCCATTCGTTACATCCTCTTCACGGAAGATGAAGGGCCGATGAGAAGCGGCTCACTCCTCGCGCAGGATCGCGCCGAGCGGGAGGCGCCGCAGCGAGCGCGCCGCCACGGCGGCCGCCAGGAGAGCGCCGACGACCGCGGCTGCCGCCAGCAGCCCGAGGAAGCCCCAGGGGATCGCGAGATGGTCGGGGGGCGGGTCGAAGACGTGCTGGAGCATCGCGATCAGCATCTGCGCCAGCAGCCAGCCGAGCACCGCGGCCAGGCCAAGTGCCGCGCCCAGCACGGCCACCGCCTCGCTGCGCACGAAAGCGCCGACGTCGCGCAGGGAGGCACCAAGCGCCGCCATCGTCGCGAACTCGTGCCGGCGCTCGCTGACGACGAGGTTGACGAAGAGCCACATCGCCGCCGCCGCGAGGACAATCGCGAAAGCCTGCTCGAGGCGGCTGATCCCGGTCAGGTCGACGGTGGTGATCGAGCTGACGGTCTGAACCGATTGCTGGCGGATGTCCTTGACGGCGACGCCGAAGCCCTTGGTCGCAGTCGCGACCCGGCCGGCGACGGCCGCCGGGTCTTCGGAGGTGTTGGCGAAGACGACGTTGGGCCCTCCGGCGCGATCGGCCGCCTGCAGGTAGGAGAGGTTGGCGACCATGAACGAGTCCCTCGGCGCCGAGGGGAACTCCTGAACGGTGCCGACGACGTGGAATGGGACGACGCGGAAGTTGCCGCTGGCGTGGTCGAGCACCCGGAGCCGGAGCAGGTCGCCGACTTCGAGGGAGTAGTCGGTGATCGTCTCTTTGGAGACGATGATCCCGTCGAGGCTGGCTTTCAGGCGGTCGAGCATCGTCTGCGCGCTGGCACCGATGAAGTAGGAGTCGCGCAGCGTCGTCGCGGCGCCGATCGACGCCGGGTCGATCCCGAAGGTGTCCTGCAGGTCGGGGCCGACATAGGCGTAGGAGTGGTCGACGGGCGAGGCGGCGGAGACTCCCGGAACCCCTTCGATCCGCTTGACGAGGCCCTCCTTCGCGGTCACGCCCGGTGGTGCCGTCGCGGTGACGTCGGCGCCGAGGGTCAGCTGCGCGTCGACCCCGGCCTGCTGGTTGTAAGTGGCGGCAAAGACGCCGAGGCTGACTCCGAAGGCGAGCAGCAGGCCGACGAAGATCAGACCGCGGTTGATTGCCGGACCACGCCGCGAGGCGCTGGCGAGCAAGAAGGTGCGCCGGTTCGGTCGCTGCTCGCTACCGTGCAGGCGCCGGGCGACGGAGCTGAACAGCGTTCCCCGCAGGCGCACCAACAGCAGCGTCGCCCCGATCCAGAGCAGGGTCGGCGCGAAGAACATGTAGATCGAGAGGGAGAGGGTCGGGTTGGAGTCGGGATTGACGACCGCCGAGAAACCCGTGCTGGCGGTGAGCCAGTAGATCAAGCCACTGATCGCCAGGGCGACGATGTCCAGGTAGAGCCGTCGCCACAGCGGCGCCCGCGTGTTGGCGGACCCGCCCCGACCGGCGGCGACCGTCTCCGATAACGCCCGCAATCCGGTCCCGAGCCGCGCCAGCATTCCTCCAGCGATCGCGAGCGCAATGCAGACCAGCACGACCGTCGCCGCCCTGGCCGGGTTGAGCCCGACCGAGCCTTCGATCAGCAGTGCCACGGCGACGAACGAGATCCCGGCCCCGAACAGACCGGCGAGGAGGCCGACGATGCTCGCTTCGCCCACGGCCATCGCCAGCAACTGACGCCGGCTGGCACCACGGGCGCGCATCAGGGCGAGTTCGCGACGGTCACGATCGACCGTGCCCAGCGCCGCCAGATAAGCGAGACCGAGCGCCAGCAGGGCGCCCGGCACCGCGAGCATGATGAAGAGCGCCTCCGCGTAGAGGGCGTCGCCGGCCGCCGTTTCCAACCCTTCGGAGAGGTTGTCGACGAACTGGATCTTTCCCGGGAAGCTGCGTTCGAGCGAGTTGCGAATCTGCCCGGCGCGCTTGAAGGCTTCGCTCGGCGCGCCGCTGAGGCTGGCGCGGTCGACCTGCGACTGCACCTGCCACTGGACTCCAGACAGGGTGCCGGGCACCGCCGCAGAAGCCGGGCTGGCGGCGCCCAGCGAAGGCAGCGCACCGCCAACCGCCTTGGCGAAGGTCGCGACCGGCATGATCGCGACGTTGGCCGGTGGCTGTGCCGGTGCCGGGCCGACCTGCGGGTTGAGCGGCTGGAAGAGGATGTCGGGGGCGCTGACGAGAGCAACGCCGCCGACCGTGAACCTCCGCGGCGGCGTGTGGGCGCCAAGTCGCAGGTCGACCGTGTCACCGACCCGCGCACGCAGCGTCGCCGCCAATTGCTGATCGAGCACGACCTCCCCCGGCCGCAGCCCGCCGCGCAGGAAGCGGAAGGCGTCGATGTGGCGCAGGTAGCGAGGGGGCACCGCGAGGATCGCGCCAGCGCCCGCATCGGTGATGCCTGCTCCGCCTCGATGGCTGACCCCCGCGAAGGGAGCGGTGGCGACGGGGGATGCCTGGGCTATGTCGGGTTGACTGGCGATGCCAGCGGAGAGCTTGCGGGCCTGGCCGTAGGTTTCGACCGGCCCCTGCAGGTCGAGCGGCACGCTGCGGGTCGCCGAGGCGGTCATCGTCCGCAGCGAGTGCCCGATGAAGAGGATCATCGCCCCCAGCAGCGCCACCGCGGCGGCGAGCACCAGCGCCTGGGTCACCGTCTGGCCCGGCCGGTGGCGCAGACGGGCGACGGCGAGCTGCAGCGCCGCGCTCACGGTGCCCCCGCGGCAAGAATCCGGCCATCGGCAAGGCGCGCCTGGCACTGCCAGCGCGCCGCGACTCCGCGGTCGTGGGTGGCGATCGCCAGGGCGAAGCCGAAGCGCTCCTGCAGCGCTTCGAGGAGGTCGAGGACGCGCGTGGCGGTGTCGGAGTCGAGGTGGCCGGTCGGCTCGTCGCAGAGCAGCAGTTCCGGCGACTGCGCGAGTGCCCTGGCCAGCGCCACCCGCTGGGCCTCTCCGCCGGAGATCTCGGTCGGCAGCGCGGCTGCCTTGCCCTCGAGGCCGACCAGCCCCAGCAGCTCGGTCGCGTCATGGCGGACAGCCAGGCCGGCTCGCTCCGCGACCCAGGCGGCGAAGGCGACATTCTCCAAGACGCTGAAGGTCGGCAGCAGGTTGGAGCCCTGAAAGACATAGGCGATGCCCCCCGCCCGCGTCCTTCCTCGGGCGGCCGCGTCGAGCGAGGAGAGCGGCTCGCCCTTCCACAGCACCTCGCCGGTGCTGGGGACGAGCAGGCCACCGAGCAGATGCAGCAGAGTCGTCTTGCCGGACCCGGATGGGCCCTGGAGCGCGACGCTCTCCCCCGGTGCGATGGCAAAGTTGACCTCCACCAGCGCCTGCACCTCGGCCTCGCCGCTGCGGTAGACGACGGAGGCGTCGCGGCAGACGGAGAGATCCACGGCCGTGGCGGTGGCGACGCTCATCGCACGGCCCCGTCCCGCATTTCGATCACATGGTCGGCGGCGGCGGCGACGATCTTCGAGTGGGTGACGACGACCACGGCGCACCCGTGTTCGCCCGGCAGCCGCCGCAGCCCAGTCAGGACGACCTGTTGGTTGGCGGCGTCGAGCTCGCCGGTTGGCTCGTCGGCGAGGATCAGCGGCGCCTCGCGGGCAACGGCCGCAGCGATCGCCACCCGCTGCTGCTCTCCGCCCGAGAGCGCCATTGCCCGGTGCCCCCCACGCCTGCCGAGCCCGAATTCCTCCAGCGCCTTCTTGGCCCGCTCGACGGGAGACTCGACGCCCCCCAGGCGCAGCGCCGCGACGACGTTCTCCTCCGCGGTCAGCGTCGGCCAGAGATTGTTGCTCTGGAAGACGATGCCGACCCCGCTCGCCCTGTACTCGGCGAGCTCATCCTCGCTCTGCGTGATCAGCGACCTGCCGAAGCTGCGGATGTCGCCGGCCGAGGCGCGGTCAAGCCCGGCCGCCAGGGCCAGCAGCGTGCTCTTGCCGCAGCCCGAGGGGCCGAGGATCGCGACCAGTTGACCCCGGCGGACCTCGAGATCGACGCCGCGCAGGGCGACGGTCTCGACCGCCTCCGAGCGGTAGATCTTGAAGACGTCATGCATCTCCAGCACCGGCCACTCGGGAGGTGGCTGCTCGACCTCCGGCTCGCGATAGAGGCTCCTTACTTCTGCCACTGGAAGCTTTCGCTGATCAAACGGTAGGCATCGACGTTGTCGACCCCGACAGGGGTGACCAAATCGACCACGGCGACCTTGCCGCCCTGGGGATATTCGTACCGGTCGATCATCAGGTGCAGGCGCTTGCCGGTGACGGGGTCGGGCGCACTCAGGCGCGAATAGGTCGTTTTCGTTTTCGGCGTGCCCTTGGCGCTTCCCTTGCGAACGACAACATGGACCACGTTCGCCTTTTCCTTGAAAGTCACATCGTTCGCCGAGCCCTTGCGCGCCCAGCCCTCCGGGTAGCGGATCGAGTAACCGGCCTGGGGATCGTGAAAGACCAGGAACGTCTGGTTGTCGGGAATGTCGCCGGTCGCCGCCGACTGCGCCTCGCTCGGAGCCGAGGCGACTTCGCCGGAGGTGTCGGTCAAGCCGCTGCTTCCGCATCCCGCGACAAGCAGACCGACTACTGTCAGGATGCTCAGTAGCGAGATCGCCTTCTTGGCTTTCACACTTCCTCCTTCGCCGAAGTTCACTGTTCGACTAAAGGGATAGCGCGGTCAGATGAGACCGGGATGAGTGTTTTGCGGTCGGCTCAGGAGTGCGTTGCCGGCAAGGTCAGCCAGACGTCGGCGCCGCCATCCTCGCGGTTGCCGGCGTGCGCCTCGCCACCGTGGGCACGGGCAACCGTCTGCACGATCGCCAGGCCGAGGCCACTGCCGCCGTCGCGAGCGCTCGACGAAGCGCGGCTGAAGCGCTCGAACGCTCGCCCGAGAAAGTCCTCCGGGAATCCCCCTCCCTGGTCGTGGACATGGATCTCTACCGCGCCGTTCTCGGCGCTGGCAACGAGGCGGATCGTGCCGTCGCCGTAGCGGAGGGCGTTGTCGACCATGCTGCCGATCGCCTGATCGAGGCGCAGGCGATCGGCGGTGAGGATGAGCGAGGCGGGGGCGGATACCTCGATCCGCCTCCCCCGCTCCTGAGCCCGCCGGGCGAACCTGCGCTCGATGCCATCGAGTGTCTTGACGAGGTCCAGATGGGCGAGCCGCAGCGGCAGCTCGCCGCGCTCGGTCTGGGCAATCGTCAGCAGATCCTCGGAGAGCTGGGTGAGGCGGTCGGTCTCCTCGGCGGCCGAGGCCAGCGCCGCCCGCAGCTCCTCCGGAGATCGCCCCTTCGCGAGCGCCAGCTCCAGCTCCGTGCGCAGGATCGCGAGCGGGGTGCGCAGCTCGTGACTGGCGTCAGCGACAAAGGCGCGCTCGTGGGCCAGCGCCTCGCCGAGACGCTCGAGCATCTCGTTCAGCGTGGTGCCAAGCCGCGCGACCTCGTCTCGGCTCGGCGGCACCGGCAGCCGCTGGTCGGGCTCTGCTGCCGAGATCTCCGCGGCCCGGGATCGCATTGCCTCGACCGGCTTCAGCGCGGCGGCCGCGACTCCGTAGGCGGCCAGCGAGGCGAGCAGCAGCGCGATCGGGCCGCCGAGCAGGAGCAGTTGGGCAAGGTCGGTCAGCGACTCGCCGCGAGCCTCGGTCGAAGTGCCGACGACAACGACCTGCCCCTGCCCTCCGGTGGTGACGGGAACCGCGAGCAGTCGCGATTCGTCCTCAAGCCCCGGCAGGGGACCGCGGTCAACGAAGATCGGGTCACGCAGGCCTCGCCGCAGCTCGGCTTGCGTCAGCAGGACTTGGCGCCCGACCGCCGGCGAGGAGTCGGAGACCTGGCCGCCGGCACTGAGCACCTCGGCGAAGCTCTCGCTGCCGCCGACGAGATTCTGCCGGCCCTCCCGCAGCCCCGAATCGGCCTCCCTTACCAGCGAGGCGACGTCGCTCGCCCGGGAGCGCAGGCCCGAGTTGATCGTCGCGTCCAGCTCCGAGGAAAAGCGCAGATAGACAAAGACGCCGGTGGCGCCGAGCACCAGCGCCATCACCCCGACGAAGATGAGGGTCACCCGCAGTCGAATAGACAGGTGACTCAGCGTCCACCGTCCTTTCGCAACCTGTAGCCGGCGCCGCGCACGGTCTCAAGCGACTTGACCCCGAAGGGCACGTCGACCTTGCGGCGCAGGTAGCGGACGTAGACCTCGATCACGTTGGAGCGGTGTTCGAAGTCGTACTCCCAAGCCTGGTCAAGCAACTGGGAGCGGGTGAGCACATGGCCCGGCCGGCGCATGAAGGTCTCGAAGAGGACGAACTCCTTGGCCGAAAGCTCGATCTCCGTATCTCCGCGCCAGACCTGATGGGTGGCCGGGTCAAGCCGCAGGTCACCGACCTCCACGATCGACGGCCGCTCGCTCTGACCGCGGCGAACAAGCGCCCGCAGCCGCGCCAGCAGCTCGGCAAAGGAGAAGGGCTTGGTCAGGTAGTCGTCGGCGCCGCCGTCGAGGCCGGCGACTCGGTCCTCGAGCGCTCCCCGCGCGGTCAGCATCAGCACGGGCGCCCAGATTCCCTCGAGCCGAAGCTGGCGGCAGGTCTCAAAGCCGTCGATGCCCGGCAGGATCACATCGAGCACGATCGCGTCGTAGCTGGAGGACCGAGCCATCCCGACCGCATCCTCCCCGTTGCCGGCGACGTCGGCCGTCAGGCCCTCCTCGCTGAGGCCGCGCCGAAGTAGCGCCGCCATCTTCACCTCATCCTCGACAACCAAGACGTTCATACCTACAAGCTTCCCAGCGAAGATGAATGCCAGATGAGAATAGCCGCCTCTCATCTGACATTAAGAAATCCTCCTGAAGATGATTATGATTAGGGTCACCGAATTAGGTTTGCCTAATCACTCGTTCCGGATCTCTAGGAGGCTTTGTGAGTTCTCGAATCGACCGACGCTGGCTCAGCGTCATCTGCCTTGGCATCGTCACCAGCTTGATCGTCGCCGGATGCGGCTCATCCTCGGACTCGACCGATTCCGGGTCGGATTCCGGTGGCTCCCTCATCCTCTACAGCTCCCAGCACGAACCGATGACCGAAGCGCTGATCAAGGGCTTCGAGGAAGAGAACGGAGCCGAGGTCGAGGTCCGCTTCGGCGAGGACGAGGGACTGGCGAGCCAGATCGAGCAGGAGGGCGACGCCTCCCCCGCCGACGTCTTCCTGGCCGAGAACACGCCGCCGCTGGAACTGCTGGCCGGCAAGGAACTGCTGGCCGAGGTCGACTCCTCGACCTTGGAGGAAGTGCCCTCAGAGTTCAACTCGCCAACCGACCACTGGGTCGGAGTCGCCGCCCGCGAGACGGTGATGGTCTACAACCCCGACCTGATCGCGGCCAACGAACTGCCGGCCTCGATCCTCGACCTCGCCAAGCCCGAGTGGAAGGGCAAGCTCTCGATCGCCCCCTCCGAGCCCGACTTCGTGCCGATCGTCAGCGCGATTGCCAAGCTCGACGGCGAAGCGGCCGCGAAGGAATGGCTGGAAGGCTTCTCCGCCAACGCCAAGCGCTACAACGACAACGAGGGCATCATCGCCGCCGTCAACGCCGGCCAGATCGACGTCGGCATCATCAACCACTACTACTGGTATGAGGCCGCGGCCGAGGAAGGCAAGGACAAGATCGCCTCCAAGCTCCACTACTTCGGCAATGAAGATGCGGGTGCGCTGGTCAACATCTCCGGCGCCGGAGCGCTGGAGTCCAGTGACGATCCCGAGCTGGCGCAGGAATTCCTCGCCTACATCGTCAGCGAGGAAGGCCAGACCGCGATGACCGAAAGCGGTGATTGGGAGTACCCGCTGAACTCCGCCGTGCCGCCGCCGCCAGGGCTGAAGCCGTTCGACAGCCTCGACCCGCCGAAGGTCAGCCCGTCCGACCTCGGTGATGGCAGCGCCCCGGTCGAACTGATGGAACAGGTGGGCCTGCTCTAACCGATGGAGGCCGCAAGCACCCAGCGCCGCACAGCCGCATGGCCGGCGCTGTGGCGCTGGGCGAAACAGGGCCGCGGGCATCCCCCCGTGGCTCTGTTGCTCGCCTCCACCGCTGTCGCGCTGGCGGCCCTGGCGCCGGTCGGCTTCCTCCTCGAGCAGGCGCTCTCAAGCGGCTGGGATGAAGCACAGCGGCTGCTCTTTCGCTCCTTCGTCGGCGACCTGCTGGTCAACACGACGACCCTGCTCGCGGTCGGGACGCTCGCCTGCGTGATCCTCGGCGTCGCCGTCGCCTGGGCGGTCGAGCGCACCGACCTGCCCGGCCGCCGGATCTGGGCGGTGCTCGCGGCCCTGCCGATCACCGTCCCCGCCTTTGTGACCAGCTACAGCTGGGTCTCGATCACCCCGGCGGTCCAAGGCTTCTGGGGCGCTGCCGGGATCATCACCCTCGCCTACTACCCACTGGTCTATCTGCCAGTGGCGGCGGTGCTGCGCGGCACCGACCCGGCCCTGGAGGAGAGCGCCCGCTCGCTCGGCATGGGGCCGTGGCGAACCTTCTTTCGCGTCACCCTGCCGCAGACGCGAGTCGCATTGCTGGGCGGGACGCTGCTCGTCTCGCTCCACATGCTGTCTGAGTTCGGCGCCTTCGCGATGCTGCGCTTTCAGACCTTCACCACCGCGATCTACGACCAGTACAAGCTCAGCTTCGACGGCGCTGCTGCTTCGATGCTGGCTTCGGTCCTGGTGATCCTCTGCCTGGTGCTGCTGGTCGCCGAGCTGAGCGCTCGCGGACGCGGGCGCTACGCGCGGGTCGACTCCGGCTCGGCGCGACCGCTCGCGCCGGCTCGTCTCGGCCGTGCCAAGTGGGCCGTCGGCGCCGGATTCGCGGCGCTGATCGGCCTCGCGCTTGGCCTGCCGCTCGTGACGCTCGGCTACTGGGTCGCGACCGGCAGCAGCGCCGCCGAATTCGATCTCGGAGCGCTGGTCTCGGCCGCCGGCTCGACGCTGGAGCTCGGCCTCGGCGCGGCGCTCCTGACCACGCTGGTCGCCTTACCCGTCGCGGTCCTCAGCGTGCGCCACCCGAGCCGCACTGCCGTCGTGATCGAGCGCGCCACCTACCTCCCCTTCGCGCTGCCGGGAATCGTCGTCGCGCTCTCGCTGATCGTGCTCTCGATTCACTACTTCCCGGCCCTCTACGGAACGACGCAGTTGCTGATCGTGGCCTACGCGATCCTCTCCCTGCCGCTGGCGCTGGTCGCCACCAAGGCGGCCTTGGCGCAGGCGCCCCCGATCCATGAGGAGGTCGCCCGCTCGCTCGGATGCCGGCCGCTGGTGGCGATGTTCCGCGTCACCCTGCCGCAGATCCTGCCCGGTCTCGGCGCCGCCGCGGCTCTCGTCTTCCTCGCCACCGCGACCGAGCTGACGGCGACCCTGCTGCTGGCGCCGATCGGGACGCAGACGCTGGCGACGCAGTTCTGGGCGAAAGCCTCGACGCTCTCCTACGGAGCGGCGGCTCCCTACGCTGCCCTGATGGTCGCGATCTCTGCCCTGCCCACCTACCTGCTGACCCGCCGCCTCGGCGGGGTAGTGGCGCCGGTGGAGGAGCGATGAGCCCCGCGGCCTCGCTCTCGATTGCCGGGCTGCGCAAGTCCTTCGGCGACTCGGTGGTGCTGAAGGGCCTCGACCTCGAGGTCCCGACCGGCAGCCTGACCGCGGTCCTCGGTCCCTCCGGCTGCGGCAAGACGACGCTGCTGCGACTGCTCGGCGGCTTCGAGTCGGCCGACGGCGGCTCGATCCGCCTCGACGGCAAGGTGCTCTCAGACGAGCGCACCCACCTCGCGCCCGAGCGCCGGGAGATCGGCTTCGTTCCCCAGGAGGGTGCCCTCTTCCCCCATCTCGACGTAGCCGCCAACGTCGGCTTCGGCCTTCCCCGCTCTGAGCGCCGTAGCGGCCGGGTGGCGGAGCTGCTCGATCTGGTCGACCTCGGCGGGATGGCGAAGCGCCTCCCCCACCAGCTCTCCGGCGGGCAGCAGCAACGGGTGGCGCTCGCGCGGGCGCTGGCTCCGGCGCCCGCGGTGGTCCTGCTCGATGAGCCCTTCGACGCGCTCGACGCCGGCCTTCGCGCCCAGGTCCGCGCCGACGTGCGAAAGGCGCTGCGCGAAGCCGACGCCACGGCGCTGCTGGTCACCCATGACCAAGAGGAGGCGCTTTCGCTCGCCGACTTCGTCGCCGTGATGCGCGGCGGCCAGATCGTCCAGGCCACCGATCCCCAGACGCTCTACCGCGACCCGGTCGACGCCGAGGTAGCCGGCTTCGTCGGCGAGGCGATCCTGCTCTCCGGTCGCCTCGAAGGAGGCGTTGCCGAGACCTCGCTGGGACGGCTTGCGATCCGCGGGCCGGCGGACGCGCTCTCCGGCGCGGCGACAGTGATGCTGCGCCCCGAGCAGATCGTCTGCCACCCCGCCTCTGGCTCTCGGGTCCAGGGGGAGGTGGTCTCGACTGAGTTCTACGGCCATGACGCCACGGCTCGAATTGTCCTCGCGGGGACGCCTGGTGAGGAGATTCTGGCCCGAGCCGCAGGCCACCAGCTGCCCGAGATCGGCGAGCAAGTCGGCATCGTGGTGGAGGGACCGGCGAGCGCCTTCGTCAGCTCGGCAGCGCAAGCACAGGCGAGCCTCGCCGAGCGCCTGCCGGCGCTCGGCTAGCTGGCCGCACGGCTAGGTGTGGTTCGGGCCGTCGTCGGCGCCGTGCCCGTGGTGATGCTCACCGTTGTGGTGATGGTGTTTGCCGTGGTGGTGATGTTTGCCGTGGTGATGGGCGGGCGGGTCGTCGGCTCCGTGCTTGGCGATGGCGGTCCCGGCGCCGCCGACGGCGAGCGCGAGGGCCACAGCGAGTGCTGCGGATATGCGGGCGGTCAGTTTCATCTCTGCCTCCTGATGGACTGTTTCCGGTCGTGGCTCAATGCCCCGGGGCCGCGTGAGATGGGTGTACGGGGGGACGCCGGTTGAGGTTCACCCGGCTGGCGCTAGGCGGATTCCTCCAACGGCCGCGCATCTCGCAGCTCGGCCTGGCGCCTGAGATGAGCCTCCTCGGGAGTGACCATCTCGAGGTCCTTCTTCGTCACCGCGAGGTAGACGACCAGGGCGAGGATCGTGACCAGGAAGATGACGCTGGTGAGGATGGTCCCCAGGCCGAGGCCGGTTTCTTCGACCGGCTGGGAGAGCCAGTCGCCGATCGAAGCCCCCAGAGGCCGGGTGAGGATGTAGGCGAGCCAGAAGGCGAGGATCGCGTTCAGCTTGAAGCGGAAGTGGGCGATGGCGATAACGGCGATCGCCCCGGCGAAGATCGCGGCCGATGGCAGGAAGCCAAGTTCAAGCTTCTCGGCGAAGAGGTCGCCGGCCGAGGTGCCGAGGGCAAAGGTGAAGAGGATCGCCAGCCAGTAGAACGCCTCGCGCCTGGTGGTGACGATCGTGTGGACGGAGAGAGTGCGCTCGACCCACCACCAGACCGCGAACACGAGAGCCAGGATCGCGCTGAAGACGTAGGTCGTCGTCTGAAGTTCGACCCCGGCGTTGTCGACGAGGTTGTCGGTGATCAAGGTGCCGACGATGCTGATCAGGACGACTGCCAGCCAGTAGATCCCCGGGATGTACTTCCGCGATCTGAACTGCGCGATCAGGATCGCTACCAGCGCGGCGGACATGATGTAGGTCGTGTTGGTGAGGCCGAGGCCGAGTTCTTCGTTCATCAGATCGGCTGCCGTCTCCCCGACCGTCGTGCAGAGGATCTTGATGATCCAGAAGTAGATCGTGACCTCGGGCACCTTGTTGAGCATCTGACGACCCAGGGACGGTGCGTCGTCGCGATGGGCAGGGGCTGGAAGCGACGCTGCGATCTCGTTCATGGCGCGGCAGTGTGGGGCGCGCTGGTTAAACGGAGATGAGAGTCCGGTAGCTCTCATCGAACAATTAGCCTGACCTCACTCTCATCGGCCTTTAATGGTCCCTCGGGAAAGTGCCGCCGATGCTCGCCTTCCTCCAGCTCGCCAGCATCACCGACAAGGTGGTCGAACCGATCGTCGACGTCGCCACCGAATTCATCGGCTCGGCTGGCGTGGTCGCCGTCTTCCTGCTGATGACTCTGGAGTCCGCCTGCATCCCGATGCCGAGCGAGGCAATCATGCTCTTCGCCGGGTTCGTGGTCTCCAAAGGTGAACTGACCCTGTTCGGGATCGTTGCGGCAGGGGTGCTCGGCAACCTCGCCGGCTCTTGGATCGCCTACGCAGTGGGCTACTACGGGCGGCTCGACCTGCTGGAAAAGAACAAGCTGATTCACATCAGCCCCAAGCATCTGAAATGGGCCGACGACTGGTTCAAGCGCTACGGCTCCTGGACGGTCTTCTTCTCGCGGATGCTGCCGATCGTGCGCACGTTCATCTCGCTCCCGGCCGGGGTGGCAAAGATGCCGTTCTGGCGCTTCACCACCTACACCCTGCTCGGCTGCATCCCCTGGGTGCTGGCGCTCGCCATCGTCGGCGAAAAGGTCGGCGACAACTGGGAAGACTGGCGCCACAAGCTCGGCTACCTCGACTACGTGGTGCTGGCCGCGATCGTCGGCGGCGGCGTCTACCTGATCGTCAGGAGGCGTCGGCGCGACGCTGTGCCCGCCGTACCGCCCGCTGCAGGATCAGCAGAGTCGCGAGCGGACTGAGCCACCAGGCCGGAAGGTCGGCGGCGGTGGCCAGCGCGGTGGCGCCGAGCATCGCGGCGATCCCGATGGCGACCCTCCAGTCGTCGCCGACGACGAATTCCCAGAGTCCGAGCGCGATGCTGCGCATGCTCAGCGCGCCTCCCGGCGCAGGCGCAGGCCGGCCCCGCGCAGGTCGAGGACCATCAGCCACGACGCGGCGGCGATCAGCGCCGCCAGCACCGGCAGCGCCGCCTCTCCTCCGGGCCACTCCACCCCGGCGCCCTCGGCCCCCCAGAAAACTCCAAAGGTGCTCAGCAGGACGCCGACCGCGAACTTCATCGCGTTCTCGGGCACCCGCGCCAGCGGCGCCCTGACGATCATCCCGGCAACCAGAACGGCGAGCACAGCGAGGACTGCGGCGAGCGCCGCCAGCGGCACATCGTTCTGGTTGGCCCCGAACGTGATCACGATGAAGGCGACCTCCAGCCCCTCAAGCAGGACCGCTTTGAAGGCGATCGCGAACGAGTAGGAGTCCACGCCATCCGCCAGGCCAGCGCGCCGCGCGGCCTCGGCCTCCTCGGCGAAGGTCGCCTCCTCGTCATGCAGCGCCTTCACGTCTCCCGCTCGCAGGATCGCCTTGCGCAGCCACTGCAGCCCGAAGACGAGCAGCAGACCGCCGACGACCAGCCGCAGAACCTCGATCGGCAACACCGTCAGAGCCGGTCCCAGCGCGGCGATCAGCACGCAGAGCACAACCGTCGCGGCAGCCACGCCCGCCAGCGTCGATGACCACTTCCTCGTGCTGCCGACCGCGAGGACGATCGTGAACGCCTCGACCGCCTCGACCGCCGAGGCAAGGAAAACCGAGATGGCGAGACTTAGCTCGGGGCCGCTCATCGGCCCAACCTAGTTGGATCGAGCATGGTCGCGGGCAGGGCCGCAACGGTCTTTCATCTGGCTTTCATCTTCACCGGGAAACCTGGCCGCTTGCGATGCGCGTGCTGATCGTCGAGGACGAAGCGAAAATGGCCGGGCTGCTGCGTCGCGGGCTGGAGCGTGAGGGGTTCGCGGTCGACGCCATCGCCAACGGTGAAGAGGCCGTATGGAAAGCGGAAGCGGTGGGCTACGACGCGATCCTGCTCGACCTGATGCTGCCGGGAATCGACGGACTTGAGGTCTGTCGCCGCCTGCGGGAGGCAGGCATCTGGTCGCCGATCATGATGCTGACCGCACGCGACGCGATTCGGGATCGTGTCGCCGGGCTCGATCGCGGCGCCGACGATTACCTGACCAAGCCCTTCTCCTTTGCCGAGCTGCTCGCGCGGCTGCGGGCGTTGGTCCGCCGCGGTCAGAGCGAGCGCCCTTCGATCATCGAGATAGGTGAACTCCGCCTTGACCCTGCCACCCACCAGGTTTGGCGAGGGAAAGCCGAGGTCGAACTCTCGGCAAAGGAATTCGCCCTGCTGGAGACGTTCATGCGACGGCCCGGCGAGGTCCTCTCCCGCTTTCAGCTACTCGAGCACGTCTGGAATTACGACTACGAGAACCGCTCCAACGTGGTCGACTCCTACATCCGCTTCCTGCGCGAGAAGGTCGACCGGCCGTTCGGGGTCGAGTCGATCGAGACCGTGCGCGGCGCCGGCTACCGCCTGCGCCGGGACGGTGGGCGTTGAGCCGAATCCCGATCCGCCTCCGCGTCACCCTCGCTTTCACCGCGGCGATGGCACTCGTCCTCATCGCCACCGGCCTCTTTCTCTATTTCCGACTGGAAGCGAGGTTGGACGAATCGATCGACAACGGCCTGCGTTCGCGGGCGACCGAAGCGTCGGCCCTGGTCCGCACGTCTGGAGGTTTGGAGGCGTCTCATGAGGCACCTCTGATTGAGCCCGATGAGAGCTTTGCCCAAGTCCTCACCACCAGCGGACAGATCGTCGACTCGACTCCACAGCTTCGTGGAAGCGTCGCCTTGGACCCTTCCCAACTCGCCCGAGTGTCCTCCCCCACCTTCTTCGATCGCGCCGGCCTGCCCGGTATCGACGCCACCGCTCGCCTCCTCGCCGTGCCGGTGAAAACGCAGTCGGGAACGCGGATCGTGGTCGTCGGCACCTCCCTCGGAGATCGGGACGAGACCCTCGCCGACCTGGCAGCGTTGTTCCTGATCGGAGGCCCGGCGGCACTTTTGCTCACCTCCCTCGCTGGTTACCTCGCCGCGGGGGCGGCCCTGCACCCGGTCGAGTCGATGCGCAAGCGTGCGGCGGGGATCTCGGCGAGCGGCCCGCGCGAGCGCCTGCCGATCCCTGCGGCCAAGGACGAGCTGCGGCGCCTGGGCCTGACCCTGAACGAGATGCTGGAGCGAATCGACGCGACGCTGGAGCGCGAGCGCCGCTTCCTCGATGACGCAAGCCACGAGCTGCGAACGCCGCTGGCGCTGCACAAGACCGGCCTCGAGCTGGCGCTGCGACAGGGTGAATCGGAAGAGGAACTGCGCGCCGCGATCGCTGCCGGCCTGGTCGAGGTCGACCGCCTGGTGCAACTGGCGGAGGACTTGCTCGTCGTCGCCCGCTCGGAGGAAGGCGGACTCGTGTTGGAGCGCGAACCGCTCGGCGTTGCTCACCTACTCAGCGCGGTCGCCGAGCGCTTTCGCACTCCCCTCGCCGCATCGGGGCGGCCCCTGGTAGTCGAAGAGGTGGCCCTCGATCTGGTTATCAGCGGTGATCGCCTGCGGCTCGAACAAGCACTGACCAACCTGACTGACAACGCAGTGCGTCACGGCAGCGGCGAGATCCGGCTCTGGGCCGAGCGGGCGCCGGGGGCCGTGCGGATTCATGTGGGCGACGATGGCCCTGGTTTCCCCGAGGAGTTCGTTGCCCAGGCTTTCGAGCGGTTCACCCGCGCCGACGTCGCTCGCACCCAAGGTGGAGCTGGGCTGGGCCTGGCGATCATCGAGACGATCGCCCGCGCCCACGGCGGTCGTGCCGGGCTGGAGAACCGCGGCGGCGCCGACGTCTGGATCGAAATTCCGACCGCCTGACCCTCGCCGAGTCCTTTCACAGTCATTTCATTCGCCTCCGCAAGACTCCACTCGATGCTCAACCAAAGGAGGGCCAAGTGAGGAAGCACATCAAGCTCCTGATCGTCGGGGCCGCAGTTCTGGCGATCGCGGCCGGCGGCGCCGGCATTGCGGCCGCCACCGGCGGCGACGACTCCAAGCCGATAGCCGGCTCGGCGCTGGAGCAGACAAGTGCCGCTGCCCTGCAGGCGACCGGCGGCGGCGAGGTCACCGGCACCGAGGTCGGCGACGAGGAGAGCTACTACGAGGTCGAGGTGACCAGCTCCGATGGCAGTCAGACGGACGTTCAGCTCGACCGCGGCTTCAACGTCGTCGGCGAAAAGGCCGACCACGAGTCCAGCAGCGATACCGGCCGCTGATTTCCGAGATGCCCAGGCGGCGCCGCGGCTACTGAGGCCACGCGGCGGCGCCCCCTGGGTCATCGAGGCTCTTTTCGGGCAACAAATCGACGGTCACCGGCCTTTCGAACCGCCCTTTTCATTTTCAGCCACTTCTCGCCAGAAGTGGCTGACTCCCCGCATATCCCCGCTAATCCCCGCGCATCCGTGTACAGCGGGGGTTGGAGGTGGCCCCGGCAAACATGCTGGTAATCAGGCCGTTTTTACGCCTTCCGCGATCATGGCCTTCGTGGATCGCACCCAGGAGGTCGGCGGTTCGAATCCGCCTAGCTCCATCGGAGGATGTCCCTGCACGTGGGGATTTCCGTCTCCTCAAGCGCTTTCCAACCGGCGCTGAAGATGCGCTCCATTTCGGGCACGAGTGCCGGAAATCGCGGGAATGCGAAGGGATTCGGACATCGCTGCGGATTCCCGCCTGCATCTGGATGACGGCAGAGCGTTCGCCGCGCCGTATCCAGAACATGAGCATCGAGCGCGACGACGGGATCGTTCTGCAGCCCGAGCCCGGGAGCGGCTTGTGCCCGAGCTGCCGAGGGTCGCGACCCAGGACGAAACGATCGAGGAGCCACCGAGATGGCCATGGGCCTACCCCAGGTTAGGCGCTCGACGGTCAGCGGCAAGCCGGTCACAGCAGCGCGCCGCGATTCCTAACTCCTTTGAAGTGGCCACCCGACGCCGTCTGGCTCAAGGCGGCGCTCGACCGTGCTCGACCCCGACACCTCCCTACCAGCCACGCGTCAGCTTCCTATCGCAAAAAGCCCCTAAGCGGGCTTGACTCCTACGACGCCGCTCCATGGACGGCAACCAAGTACGGACTATGAAACCGAGCAATCACCCTGCCGGAACCCTGCTTCCGACCTGCGGCCTCCAGGAATGGTGCCATCACTAACGTGAGGTCCATTTCGGGCCCTTGTCTGCCTCCATATGACAACGCACCTCGTACGCTGGCCAAACATAGGTCTAATGCATCCATTGGGTCGGAGCCACTTCGAGTCCAATTCACTTGGAATCGCTCGCCAGCCTTCAGCTCTCGGGAGGATGCGTCAGCCAACTCCTTTACCAACGTATGCTCGCGATTTAGAAAGATCGTATCCAGGCTGGTGTTGTCAATGCCCACTGCAATAAGAATCATGCTGCTTTCGAAGTACGACCCCGACGCTGGGATAGCGGCTAACTGATGCTCCGGGGCACTCGTCGGTTCACATCGAACCCCATACCAGTTCCTATCAGGACTGCACTTAAAGTCGACGGGACGAATACCCACCTCGTCGCCTCCATACCGAATGTTGGGCAACCGGGTCTCGGCTCTTTCAACCAAGCACTCAAGCGTCGCCAACTTCTTCACATCTGTATGGGTCAACTCCGCTTCGGGCGAACCCCTACCGTACACAATCCAGAACTCCGACTGCGCCTCCAGCTCAGACCATGACCAAAGCGCACTGCGTGGAGCCCCCGCCTCGCTGTTTGGACTCCACACCTTAACCGTCTCAGGGAGCCTGGACGCAATCCGCCATGGCACGTTCAGCGCTTTTACTACCTGCGCTCTGTATCTTCGGCCAGCATCCGTCGTTGCGAAATGATCGTTCAGCACTCGTTCGATCTCTTCGTCGAGGCCCAGGTCCGCCATTGGAAGGGGCTCGCTAGTTCCCTCTCGCGACAAGTTAAGCCGCCTCTGTGCTTGGGACGCTCGAGCATCGACCCTCAAGGACATCTCGTGCCACCCCCGAGAAGAAGCCGTATCTACCCCATGCAACGCCAGCATAGATCGCGGGGCTTCCGGTACCACCGGGAGCATTGGTGCATTTTGCTCCACCCATCTCCTGAGATCGAATGACTCGATATCCCACCGCACTTGCCCATCGCTACCGGTTTGCTGGAGCACATACAACTCACCGCGCGCAATCGCCGAAGTAACGGGGAATGCTAGGACCTCGAAGGAGGACACGCCTGCTGCGTCGACGGATACGGTGGTCTCGAAGTCCGTCGGAGTCTCGTGGGGGATGGTGGTGGATTCGCCGTGGACCGTCAGGTGAATTGGAAACTCGGCTCTCGTGCACCACCCCTTCACTGCTTGCTCTAACCGGTCTGGATCAATCGGCTCACGTAGCTCGACAGACACCTTAGTTCCGTACTCCCCTCGGTCTGAGGCCTCGACAAGCACGTAGTTTCTGGGACCATGCAGTTCGAGACGTATTCCGTCGTCTGGCCCCGACCCCTTGCCTTAGTCCACACCTCGACTCGGTCACTAACGCCAAAGACCGATAAGAACCCAACCCCGAACCGGCTTGCTGCAACGAAGCCGTATTGCTTCCGAAACGCGGCGCTGTCATAAAACGAGCGTCCCGCATGCAGGAGGTATTGCTGAACTCGCTCCGTATCCATGCCGATGCCCTGATCGCTCACGGATATCACTTGTTTAACCTTCTCAATACCTGACCCTGCATCACTCTTTGTGAAGCTCTCAAGGCTTACCTCGACTGGAATCTCTCGACACGCCTTGAGAGCTACCGCGGTCCACCATCCATCAGACTGACTATGCGAGCCCTGCTCGGCGAAGACTCGGCACCGTGATGCATCCAGCGCGTTCTGAAGCAGCTCTCGTAGGAAAGCAAGGTCGCTTGAGTAGATATCGGATGAAAGGCGACCAAGAATCGTTGCCGGATCGCTCTCGATTCGCCAGTCCACCGGGACATACTTCGCAGAAGATGACGGTTTGATCGTGAAGGTGGGATCTGGATCGGCAAGTCGTGCATTGGGCGGCTGCCAACCTCCGTGTCGATCAGAGCCCCGCATTAGTAGCTGAGCATCTCGAGCCTCATCCTCGATCCATTGGCACCAGTCGCGTAACAAGCGATGCTCCTCCTGGGTCTCACATTCTGCTTGAAGCTCCAGCCGGTCAGGACTGGTCACACGGTGCACAATGCGCTGGTATTGCTGCCAATGGGCGATGCTGCCGGCCGGCAGGGGAGAGGCTGCATTGAGTAGCAAGGGGCATCCCCGGTCGTGCGATAGGTCGAGCAGATCCCCAAGGCGTAGCAAGATTGCCATGAACCTCACATCGACAGGAGATCCCCGAATGTCTCGGCGAGTTGGATAGCGCTCATCCATGGCGAGCTCGGCACTGGTTAGCCCGTGGGCGACGCAGACGTCAACGATCGTCTTCCTCAGTGACGGGTCGCCAAGATCAGCTTTGGATAGCAGAGTGGGCTGATCTCGCAGCACATCGACGCGTTCGTGGTGCTTACGACGGATATACTCGGCAATTAGATAGCGCGTTTGGAGGTCTGCCGCAAAATGCGCTTGCGCCGCTTCAGCTGGACTGTTGCCCGCTTGTTTCCTTATCTCTTGGATCGCCCGCCACCGAGCCGAGGCCGGCCCCTCACCCGTCCACTCCGCCCACTCGGAGCTGTCAAGCAAGCTTGCCTTCTCCGCGTCGGAGACGACCATTCCTGCATCGTGCAGGTAGGCGCCAGCCGCGAGCACATAAAGCTCCATACTGGAGAAGGGCGAGATCGGCTGGGCTGGATCGTAGTCGACGAATATCAGCCCAGAAAGCTCTTTGATGATCTCGTCGCTGTGGGCGATTGAATGGCGCGTGTAGTGAGGGAAGGTGGTCGGGATGTACCCAAGCCAATCACTGACGGTTTCGCGCAAGTCGCGAAGTCGGGAATGAAGGCCCGAGTCCTCGGCGGCTAGTCGTTGTAGAAGCGCAGGCTCGGTCACTCACGATCCATTTCGAGTACAGCGCGGATTAGTTCCGGCGCCCATTGCCGCATCTTATTCTTAGTTATGGGGACTAGCCCGCGATCAGCTAGCTGCCACCGGACAATCGTGGCCACGATGCATTGGTCTCGGCGTACCAGCAATGGCATTCGGGCAGGAATTGCGTTCCGCCCAAACACCCGGCAATCGCAGCATATCCGCGCACAGCGAGCCCCTCCTTTCGGGTGCGGCGTTCGACGGTTTCGCTTGTATCCAATGGAGCTCGAGCAGACTGCGACATGAATCGCGTCCAGGAGGTCGAGATGCCACTAGCGATGGCGGCGAACTAGGCGGCGCTTTGCATTCGACAGGTCGTAGCCGCGCTCGGCCTCGGCGGCGAGGTCATCGATGATCTCGGGGGCGGCCTTAGTCCTTGGATTCTCTTGAGCTGCCATTCTTTCCTCCGCCATCTCCTGGCGCGCGTCGTCTGACCCGGCCCATTCGCTTACCGCTGCATTCCAGCTCCCACGTGCCTCACCTGAGAAGACAGGATCGAGGAAGATCGCGGCACGCTCGAAGGCCTCTGCGAGGTCGGGTTCGAGTCCGACTTCCTCGGCGAGGCGGCCATAGTCCGGTGCCCACTCGGGCGGTGGGGCGGGCAGACTCTCGGGAAGCGCCTGGCGGGCGCGGGTCTCGAAGGTGTGCTTCAGCGCCTCTCGCACTGCGGCGGCTTCAAGCGCCTGAGAGTCCGCGATTAGCTGAATGTCGATCAGGTCCTTGGGCCGCGTGCTGGGCCTGCCCGCCGTGCCATAGCCCCGCGTGTAAGCGTGGACCTTCTCGGCCAGGTGCTGGGCAAGCGGTATCGCGGGAAGCTCGAGCGGCTCGATACCCGCGAAGGAGAGGAAGTCCGACGTGCGCACTCTGTCTGGCTCCAAGGTGGCCGACTTCGCGAAGCCGATATCCACGATGAACTGCTCGAAGACGCGCTCTGCCAACTCAGCGCGTACGTGAAAACGAATGGCCTGAAACTCATCGACCTCGTCGAACGCGTCGGTTCTGGTTGCCGTGAAGGTGAAGAAGTCATCGAGGCGGAGTCGCTGCGCCGCGGCGATGTCCTCGATCGCGGCCTCCTCGTCGTCGTCGCGCCCGAGGTCGATGTCTTTGGTCGAGCGCGAAGCTCCGCCCAAGCGGAAGTCAAGCGCCAAGGCACCCTTCAGCACCCAGCGATCCCGCGCCACCTGGGCGAGGCGGCGTAGGAACAGTTCGAAAGCGACTCGCTTGCGAAGTCGTGCAAGGTTGAATCCGGTCCGCTCGGCCTCGGTCTTCATGCGCTGCTCCAACGCCATGCGAAACGCGGCGGCGCTCTCGTATCTCAAGAGGTCACCGCCCTGAGGGCGGCGCTCACCGTGTCGTGGCTTCCGCTTCGTCGTGCCTCCCCCTCGAGTTCCCGCGCCGTGAGCAGCCCGCGGACAAGTGCCTGCCGCACAGCCATTTCCAGCTGCTCGGGCTGAATTTCCCCGGCTACGTCGACGAGCGTTCGCGCCGGGGCGGTTAGGCGGAGCCCTTCGCGCCAGACCGTGTCGACCTCTTCCTCGTCGGGGCGGGTGTGGATAACGACGCCGGAGGGGCGGCGCAAGCCCCGATATCGGCGTCCGAGGAGTAGGTGGACCGCGCTAGGAATGTTGTCGCTGAGATCGAGCAGGGCCAGCGCACTTTGGTGCGAGAGGATCGCCTTTTCGACGCCCACCGCCATCCACTTCTCACGCATCTCGTCGTCTTCCGGGCGGGGGAACCCGGGCAGGCGATAGAGCCCGCGCCGCACCCGCTCGAACCGGTTCCCGCGCACGTAGTGACTCAGAAGCTGGCTGCTGAGTCCACGCTCACGGGCCTGGCTCGTGGTGAAGTAGCCATGCTGGGAGTAGGCGATCGCCTCGAGCCCCCGCATGTCGGGTCGGTCATGCATATCCAAAGTATAGCTTTGGTTTCGCGGACTTGAGACCTTCCATGGCGTTTCCAACCGCCCTGCGCAAATTTCGGGCACTTCTCGCCAAGAGTGCCCCACTCCCTGCATATCGCTCACTGTCACCTTGAGCTGAGGTCGGCGGCGACGTCCGGCCCAGCCGGTTGGTTCTCGGATCGGCGGCGAGCTGACTCTGCATATCGCTGTCGGCCTTCGGTCTGACTTCAAGCGGTTGTGTCGCCCGCCGCCGTCCGAGGATCCCCGGCTTGACTTGATAGGAGCGTGGCAACCGCCCCAAGTGAGGTTCGTCGGCCGGGGGTCCGCCCGTTGGCAACAACCGAACGAAGGGACAAGTGCATGATCGTTATCGGAGCGGATACCCACAAGCGAACCCACACGGTCGCCGCCGTCTTTGCGGGCAGCGGTCAGCTCGCCGGCGAGCTGACCGCCTCGGCGCGGGAGCCGGGCTATTGCGAGCTGTTGGCCTGGGGCCGGGAGCTGAGCGGAGAGAGGATCTGGGCAATCGAGGATTGCCGCCATGTCTCCGGCGGCCTGGAGCGCTTCCTGGTGAGCTCAGGTGAGCGGGTGGTACGGGTTCCCCCGAAGCTCATGGGCGAAAGTCGCCGGGCTGAGCGCAATGCTGGGAAGTCGGACCCAATCGACGCGCTGGCGGTTGCCCGGGCGGCGCTTCGCGAGGGCCCCGAGACCCTGCCGGAGGCCCATCTCGACGAAGGCTCCCTCCAGCTCAAGCTGCTGCTCGATCACCGCGAGGATCTAGTCGGTGCCCGCTCTGAAGACCAATCCCGCCTGCGCTGGCACCTGCATGCGCTCTGGCCCGAGCTGGAGATCCCGGCCGGCGGTCTGGACCGAGCGATCTGGCTTGACCGGGTCGCCAGGAAGCTCGCCCGGGCCGAGCAGGGCGCGCGGGTGCGGGTCGCCCGCGAGCTCGTCGTCGAGATCCGCCGCCGCACCCGCAGGGCCTGTGAGCTCGAGCGCGAGATCGGTGCCCTGGTTCAGGCCAGAGCACCCGAGCTGCTTGCCCTGAAGGGCTGCGGCGCCCTTACGGCAGCCAAGCTGATCGCCGAGACTGCGGGGGCAAAGCGCCTGGCAACCGACGCGAAGTTCGTCCGGCTGGCGGGCGTCGCTCCGGTTCCCGCCTCCTCGGGCAAGCGCACCCGTTACCGCCTCGATCGCGGTGGCAATCGCCAGCTCAACTGCGCCCTTCACCGCATCGCCGTGACCCAAGGGCGCGTCCACGCTCCCGCCCGCGAGTTCCTTGCCAAAAAGCAGGCCGAAGGCAAGTCACGAAGGGAAGCTTTGCGCTGCCTCAAACGCCACCTGGCGCGCCGGGTCTGGAAGCTGTTGGTCGATTCTGAAGGGGAGATATCCGAGACCACCGTCGACACTCAGAGAGGCACGCTGGCGCCGCAATTTACGGTGGCGACTTGACATAGGAGCAACGGCATATCCCTCCGTATCCGCCGCAAGCACCTGCACACTGAGCGAGCGCAGAGTCCGACGAATTCCCTGCTAATGACCGACTTCTGAAGTTGTCGCCAAGATCTCACTCGATTGGATCGCACCCAGGAGGTCGGCGGTTCGAATCCGCCTAGCTCCATCGGCAGAACCCCCTGCACGTCGGCTGGCTCGCTTTCTCAGGATTGCTCGAACCACCCCCTGAAAAGCGCAGGGCGACGGGGCTACGTTCGCGAGCGCCAAGAGATAAATGGCCCCGCGGCGCGCAAACGCCCCCGCCCGCCCCACGATCAAGAGCGAGCAGCGGCAGGCTTCACGAACTGCCGATCGGCTTCCTCCTCGGCGCGATCGGGATGGCCGTCTGGGTCGGCAACCTCTCCCGAACTCAGTCCCAGCGCCACCCTCTGGGGGATGCTTATCACCGGCGCCGAAGGCCCGCCGGCAACTTCGCGGCGGCGATGGAGACCGCCTTCTACGTCGGTGCCAGCATGCTCGCCGTCGGCTACGTCGCCTGCCGGATCCTGATGCCCTAGGGCAAAACAGGAGGGCATCGAGTAGGGCTTGTGTTCAATGCCGTTCGATAAGTTCAAGGCATCGAAAGCAATGCTCGAAAAGCAGGTGCCTGGGCGGCGTGCGTAGTGGTAGGGATCGGGATAGGCGTTGTTATATGGAGCCATCAAACGTCGGGCCCTTGGAGCTACGAAACCCAAGACCGTTCCTGGCATTGGGAGCTGCGAATGGCGCTGTGCTTTGCATTCGCGATCGGACTGACGGGATTTGTTGCAATCCTGCGTGCCCACAGATGGATACTTCCCGCCGCGGTTGGAGGACTACTGGGAAGCCTCCTTCCTTTCATCGTCTTCTTGGCGCAATTTTTCAGCAGCGGCGGCACCGGCGAATAGCCGCCCTGATGACCTAGCTCCGAGGAGCCGTGTGGTCTCCCGAAGTCGGCTCCGTGGTCGGGATGGCGATCATAGGCTCCGTCGTCGCCGGCGCCACCGATCTCACCGGCACCGAAGGGCCGGCGACTTCGCCGCGGCTCGTCGCTATCGGACTTAAGCCAGCAGAGCAACAACAAAGACAGCTCCCCCTAGCCACCAGAGCAGCGACTCTCGCCACCACTTAGCCGCCAACGCAAGAAGAAGCAGAATCGGAATACCGGCCAGCGACCCATAGTCGCGACCACCGTGACATCCGCTGGACTCCTGACCTGAATCGTTCAACACGCAAAACGACTTTAAGACCGTCAAGTAAGCGAGGAGGACACTGCATTACAACCGCTATCACCAGAAAGCCAACGACAGCCGGCGATAAGGTGACAGCCCAACCAATAGTTGCCAATGAGGCCACTATCTCCTGATTGAGGTCCACATCTAGTGAGGTCATTTAGGGTCGTCAACTCGACGAGTAGCAACCTCGCTGCGACCTTCGACGCCAATCGCACTTGCCATGGCGATCAATCTGCGTAGGCCCGAGTGTCAGCCAATGACGGAGGGGCCATCGCAGACCGGAAGGCGAAGGTCGAACCCGCTGCCATCCTCAAGGAAGAAGACGACGACCCGCGAGTACCAAGTGCGACCTTCATCGCAAGCAATCGGCCGGTAGGCAATGACTCGGACGTGGGTTCCATCACGCTTGTCAACTCCGTAAGACGCACGGGTCGGGTTGAAGCCCCAATGGCCCCAATTCATGCCCCTGATCGGGACTTCGACAACTTCCTCTCCCCGATGCCCCGAGATGTTGCACCGACTGGGGTGAGCCTGGGCGGTGAAACGATCGGGCTTCGGGTGAAAGCAAGCGATCACGGAGCCAGACTTCGCGATCCGAATAACCGCGGGTGAGGAAGGTGGGCCAGATAGGGCCAGGGCCAAGCTGACGGCGACCACGGAACAGAAGATCGTGGCAAGGCGCTTCCCCATAGTCGCTCCAACCATCCGTAGAAGCATAGGTGCCTGACCCAGGTTGCACGGCCTATTTCGCTCCCTGGTAATCCACCGGAATCCGCCCCCATCGCGCTGCGATTGCCGCAGATCGCTGCCGCTTCGTGCCGATTTCAGCTCGCCATGCCCAGCCAATCGAGCTACGGTTTCGGCCCGAGCGGAGCGACGACGACGTGATCTGGGTGCCAGATTGGGCAACCTCCAGATTCGATGTCGAGAAGCCGTGACCGGCTCCGCTCACCAGGTGAAGGCCGCGACAGGCGCGGCCCCCGACATTAGGAGACCACCATGCCGAAGTATCTGCTCCTCAAGCACTACAGCGGCGGCCCGGAGCCGCACCACCCCTTCCCGCCGATGGACCAGTGGGCGCCCGAGGACGTGGAGGCGCATATGGCCTTCCTGCGGCAGGTCAAAGTGCTGCTGCAGGAGAAGGGCGAGTACGTCGACGGGCAGGCGCTGACGCAGGCGCAGACCTGGGTCCGCTACGGCGGGCCGGACGCCGCGCCGGTCACCACCGACGGCCCGCTGCCCGAGACCAGCGACCTCGTGGCGGGCTGGTACATGGTCGACGTCGAGTCGCGCGAGCGTGCAATCGAGCTCGCCGCGTACATCTCCTCCGAGCCCGGCCCGGGCGGCGGGCCGCTGTATGAGTGGATCGACGTGCGCGAGGTGATGTCCGGGAAGTCGTCGTCGGAGGACTGACCGAGGTCGTGGCCGACGAGCCGATCTCGGCGTGGGACGAGGGCGCGCTGCGGGCCCTCGTCCCACAGGTGCTCGCCGGGCTGGTGCGGCGGGGTGAGCAGTTCGACGCCGCCGAGGACGCGCTCCAGGAGGCGTTGCTAGAGGCGCTGCGGGTCTGGCCCGAGCAGCCGCCACGCGACCCGCGCGCGTGGCTGACGACCGTGGCGACCCGGCGGCTGGTCGACGCCCGCCGCAGCGAGGTCGCCCGTCACCGCCGCGAAGAGGAGGCGGAGGCCGAGCCGCGGCCCGAGGCCGCGTCGGAGGAGGTCTGCGACGACACGCTCTTCCTGCTCTTCCGCTGCTGCCACCCGGCGCTGGCGCCGGCCTCTCAGGTGGCGCTGACGCTGCGCGCGGTCGGCGGCCTGACGACACGCGAGATCGCCGACGCCTTCTACGTCCCGGAGGCGACGATGGCGCAGCGGATCAGCCGCGCCAAGCGGACTGTGCGGGGGCGCCGACTGGACCGGCCCGGCGACCTCGCCGTCGTGCTGCGGGTCCTATACCTCGTCTACACGACCGGTCACGCGGGCCGGGTCGACCTGGCCCGTGAGGCGATCCGCCTCGCCCGCCAGCTCACGCTCGCGACCGAGGAGCCGGAGGCGCGCGGCCTGCTCGCGCTGATGCTGCTCAACCACGCGCGCCTGCCCGCGCGGGTCGACGCCGAGGGTCGCCTCGTCACGCTCGACCGGCAGGACCGCAGCCTGTGGGACAGGCGCGAGATCGCCGAGGGCGTGCGCGTCCTGCAGTCGGCGCTGGCGCTACAGACGGAGGCGCGGCCGCCGGGCCGCTACCAGCTCGAGGCCGCCATCGCCGCCCTGCACGACGACGCGGCGAGCGCCGAGGAGACCGACTGGCCGCAGATCCTCTCCTGGTACGACGACCTCGTCGCGCTCACCGACGACCCGGTCCGCGACGACCCCGCCGCCGTCCTCGGCCGCGCCGTCGCGGTCGGCCACGTCCAGGGCGCCGCCGCCGGCCTACGCGAGAGCGGCCGCCTGCGCGACGTGCTCGGCGAGCGCCATCGCTGGCACGCCGTCCGCGGTCACCTGCACGAGTTGGACGGCGACCTCACCGCCGCCGCGGAGGCCTACGCCGAGGCCGCCCGCCGCGCCACGACCGTCGCCGAGCGCGACCATCTCGTCCGCCAGGCAGCGCGGACGCGGCGCTGAGCGCCGCGCTACTCAGGCAAGCAACTTCGACTTTGCCCGGTCGAACTCCTCGGCCGAAAGGGCACCGCTTTGTTTGAGTTCGTTCAGCTTGTGCAGCTCGTCAGCGGGCGAGGTGTGGGCCTGTTCGCGCACATAGCTGTCGAAGTGCTGTTTCGCCTCGGCTTGGGCCTTGATCGTGCGGTCGCGCATCCCATTGCCGCGAACGATCAGATAGAGCAGCACCCCGAGGAACGGCAGGAAGACCAGGAAGAACACCCAAACGGCCTTCGCCACCCCCGACAGCTCATGGTCGCGAAAGAGGTCCCCGATGATCGAAATCAGAATCCAGATCCAGGCGAAGAGCAGAAAGAACTCAAAGATGAAGAGCAGTCCTTCGCCGAAGCTGATGTCTGCGAGCAGCATGGTCATACCTCCCGCTCAGTCCAGTTGACGGTCAACTGGTAGATGATCACGACGTCGAGGACGATCATCAGGAACGCCCACAGCGGCGCTGCCGGGAACCAGACGACCTGCAGCACGGCGTTGATCGCCAAGAGGAGGATGCCCAGGACGCGAGCGGCTTCATTGCCGACGAGCAGACCGAACCCCGTAAGCCCGATGACGGCACCAAGGAGCAGTTGAAACCAGCCCCAGGTGGTGAGGTCGAAGATCAGGGCGCCGTGACCGCCGACTACGACGACTTCATCGTTGAGGATCGCCGCCAGCCCCCAGATCGCATCGAGGAAGCCGAGGATCACCATCATCACTCCTGCAAATGCGATCCAGGTAGAGCGCTCGCCTCCGGCAGGTGGCCTTGACTGACCAGCCTCCATTTTGAATCTCCTTTTGGAAGGCGGTGCGGCTCCATTCAACTCTGAGCCGGCAGCCTGGGAGCTGCTCGCCAAGCAGACCCTAGTCGGCTCCTGGGGACAAGTAAAGAATCTTTATTGGGGCACGGGCTCGGCTTGCTCGGCCGACGAGCGGGAGGCGGTCAGCTCGGCGGAGATCTTCACGGCGGCGGCGACGAGGGGGGCGCCGAGAATGAGGCCGATGGTGCCGAAGAGGCAACCGGCGGCGATGGTGACGATCAAGACGGCGAGCGGGTGGAGGCCGAGGGCGGCGCCGTAGGCGATCGGCTGCACCAGCTGCTGGAGCACGCCGTTGGCAAGGAGGACGATGACCGCGATCGCCAGCGCCGCCTCGGGTCCCTGGCCGCCCAGGGCGATCAGGACGGCGAAGGCCCCTGCCGCCCAGGCGCCGAGATAAGGGACGTAGCCACCGACGAAGGTGACGACGGCGATCGTCCCCCACAGCGGCACCCTGAGCAGCAGCGCCCCGGCGCCGACCAGCAGCGCACTCCAGGCGGCGACGATCGTGACCCCGACGAAGTAGCCACGCAGGGAGCGGGACACCTGCGCCAGCACGGTGTGGGCAAGCGGCACCGGCATGCCGAGGTGGCGCTCGACGAACCTGCCGAGCGTCGGCGCGTCCTTGAGCATGAAGAAGAGGCTGATAGCGGCGAAGGAGAGGAAGACGGCCAGCGAGGCCAGCCTGTCGACCCCGCCGAGCAGGCCATCGGTCAAGGCCCTGAAGCCGGCGCTGATCGAGGCGCTCGCGTCCGCGTTCGCGTCCCTGGCGGTGGACGAGCCGACCCCCAGGTCCCGGAGCCACGACTCGATCTCGTCCGCCCCGGCGTGGAGTCTCTCGCTGAGGCTGTCAGCCTGGCTGGCGATGCCGCTCATGACGATGACGCCGACGCCGACGCCGATCAGGACGATCCCGAGGAAGACGAGCACCGCACCGGCTCCCCTCGGCATCCCGCGCCGCTTCAACCAGTCGACCAGGGGCACGGTGACCGAGGCGATGATCGCCGCCGTCACCACCGGCATCACGATCGTCTGCGTCTCCGCCAGCAGAAAGATCGCCCCGACCAGCGCCGCGCCCACCCCGACCAGCAGCCAGGCGCTGAAGCCGAGGTCCCGCAGCCAGGCCGGAGCGGAGAAGATCCCGCTCAGCTCGGCGGGATCGATCTCGATGACTTCTTCTTCCGGGGGTGCGCTCTCGTGGCCGGGTCGCCACAGTCGCCCTCGGATCGTGCGCCTCGGAGTCATCGGTTCGCCGGACGATACGCGCCGACCCCGACACGGCTACGGACGGGTGGCAAGGTGACGGAGGCCGCTCGGGTCACCTACGTCGGTCACGCGACCGTCCTGATCGAGATGGACGGCGTCCGCCTGCTCACCGATCCGGCGCTGCGGCGCCGGGTCGGCCCGCTACGCCGCCACGGGGCAGCTCCCGAGCGGCGAGTGACGGAGGGCATCGACGCGGTGCTGATCTCCCACCTTCACCACGACCACGCCGACGTGCCCTCGCTGCGCCGGCTGAGCAGGGCGGTGCCGGTGCTCGCCGCGCCCGGCGCCGGGGACTTCCTCTCCCGCCTCGGCTTCGGCGACGTCCGCGAGCTCGCCCCCGGCGACGTCGCCGACGTCGGCGGCGTCCGCGTCACCGCTACCGAGGCCAACCACCCGGCCGGCGGGCGGCGCTTCGAGCGAACCTCGCGGGCGGTCGGCTTCGAGGTAAACGGCGAGCGACGGATCTACTTCGCCGGCGACACCGACCTCTTCGACGGCATGGAGGGGATCGGCGACGACGGGCTCGACCTCGCCCTGCTGCCGATCTGGGGTTGGGGCACGAACATCGGTGCCGGGCACCTCGACCCCGAGCGGGCGGCGCGGGCGGCGGCGCTGCTTTCGCCGCGAACGGTGGTCCCGATCCACTGGGGGACGCTCTACCCGCTCGGCCTGGCGCGGCTGCGTCCCGGGCCACTGCATTCGCCCCCTCGCGAGCTCGCCGCCTGGATGCGCGACCTGGCGCCTCAGTCGGAGCTGCGGGTGTTGGCGCCCGGCGAGGCGACCTCGCTGGCGTAACCGTCGTGCCCGAGCCCGGCAAGCCACCCCCGGAAGACCCGGTGGACCCGCTCGGCGCCGATCACGTCCTCCTCCGGCCAGGCGAGCTCGGCCGGGTGCAGCACGAAGGGGTGCGCCTGCATTCCCCCCATGCCGCCGTGCGAGCCGACCAGCTCCTCGAAGGCGGCGACCTCGCCGAACTCCGGCCAGTAGGTGCTGTTGACCATCAGGTCGGCGCAGTGGGGGAAGCCGTCGGTGCGTCGCAGGTGGTCGGCGGCGTAGGGGCCGAACGGCTCCAGCGGGTCCTCGCCCTCGACCCGATCCTCGTCGAGGAAGTGGGTGCCGCCGGCGCCGATCGCGACCGCCCCGAAGCGCTCCGAGCGGACCAGGACGAAGCCGATCCCGGGGTGGTCGCGGAGGGCCGGGACCAGCAGCGGGTAGAGCGCCTCGAGGCGCTCCAGGGAGACCCGCCCTGGCTCACGGGGAAAGCTGATCAGGCCGAGACAGCCCGAGGCCATCACCGAGAGCTCCGGCACCTCGCCGCCGTGCGCCCGGTCGATCTCCTCGCGGGCGTCGGCGTCCAGCGTCACCACGCCGTCGTCACGGCGGCCGCGGGTCGCCGTGCGGACGGTGCGCGCCGCGATCGTGTCGTCGCGGGCGACCTCGGTCAGGCCGGCGCTCAGGTAGGCAAGGGCGTCGTCCTCGCCTTCCTCGACCGCGATCGTGCTCTCGGGATCGCAGGCCGACCGGACCAGATCCTCGAGAGTCTCCCCGTAGCGGTCGCGGAAGGTCTCCCCCTGTGACTGGCCGTGGTCGGAGAGCACGATCAAGCGATAGGGTCGCGGGGCGTCGGCGCAGGCGAGGGCGATCCTGGCGATCTGGCGATCGAGGTCGCGGAGCACGGCGAGGGCGTCGTCGCGTTCGATCCCGGAGTGGTGGGCGACCTCGTCGTAAGCGAGGAAGGTCGTGTAGACGAGCGGGCGGCCGGCGAGGACGTCGCCGACGACGCTGGCGACCTGCAGGTCCCGCTGGACCACGGTGGCCCAGGCGCGAACGGCGGCGTAGGAGCGCGAACGGGCGATCCGCGGGCGGACATCGTCGCGGACCTGCCGGCGCGCCGCCCGGCGCTCGCGGAGGATGTCCGCGGTCGCCAGCACGAGCGTGCGGGCGACCGCGTAAGGCCGGGCGAAGTAGGCCGCGTAGTCGACCCCGATCGGCCGCCTGCGGTGCAGCACCGTGCTCATCGTCAGCATCGTGTGCGGCGCGTCGCCGGAGAGGATGTTGGCGCGGCTGGCGCCGCCGGCGTGCAGCAGCCCGCGCCCGTCCGAGTGCCGCCGCTCCAGCTCTTCGGCGTCGCGCGGATGGTTGGTGACTATCGCCGCGTCGCGATCCTTCTCCCACCACCGGAAAGCCGGCATGTCCTCGTTGGAGCCGTGCAGCAGGCCGGCCTGGCAGGCACCGGTCTGCGAGGACCAGTCGGTCTCCCACCCGCTCAGCCGATGGGAGCCGCGGCGCAGCCAGGCAGCGAGGTTGGGAGCGTCGCCGGCCGCCAGCGCCCGGTGCAGGACATCGTGGGCGAGCCCGTCTATCTCAAGGAAGAGGACGCCCGGCACCTCGCTCTCCACCCGCTGCCCCCGCCGCCGCATCTGCCGGCCGACGACGTTGCGGTGCCAGGAGTCGTCTTCATCGATCGCCAGCAGCGAGTAGAAGCCCGCGGTGAGAGCCGCCATCGCAACCGTGACGACGATCCCCTCGAAAACCCCGTCGAGGTGCGCTCCGGGCAGCAGGTCGACGACGAAGGTGACCAGGATGCCGTTGAGGAGCAGCGCCGCGCCGCCGAGGGTGAGAACCGTGAGCGGCATCGCGATCCGCGCCAGGACCGGCCAGATCAGCGCATTGAGCAAGCCGATTGCTGCCGCCGCGCCAAGTGCAGCGAGGGCACCGTCGAGGACAAAACCGGTGAGGAGCGTGGAGAGCAGCAGTAGGGAGAGGGCGTCCAGCAGCAGGACCAGCAGGCCGCGCCAGACAATCCGAATGTTCATCGTTGTGGCCCGAGTACCTCGGCCTTCGCTTTCTCGAACTCCTCCTCGCTCAGCATCCCTTTCTCCTTCAAGGTCGAGAGCCGCTCGATCTGCTCGACCTTGCTCTCTTGCGGCGGGGCTGACGGCTTCGCCTCCGCCCGTCCCGGAACCGACGCCCGGACTCGAGCCCCGAGCCCTCCGAAGGTCGCATTCGGGAATTCCGCTTCGGCCTGGCGCCGCAGAATCTCCGTCCCGAGCATCATCAGCGCCGCCAGCAGAAGCAGTCCGATTGGTTTCTCGAAGGCAGCAACCGGCGCCCAGAGGACGAGCACGAGGAAGGCAAAGGCAACCGCCGCGTAGGTCGTGCCCCGTCGCTCCCGCAGGTAAGGAGCGGCCTCGCGCCGCAGGGCCGTGGCGATGCGGGTGGGTCCCGCAAGCCAAGCGGCGATGATGAGCAGGATGCCGAAGGTGATCGCCGAAACGGCGACGGTCATCAGCAGCGCGGTGCCGATGCTCCAGACGGCTTCCACGGCGGGCTTGACCGACTCGTTGCCCGCCAGAGCATCGACCACCGTGTTCCCGGCGACCCCTCGCAGGATGAGACTGAGAACGCCGGCAACGACGAAGCCGAACCCGACCGAGCGCAACGCCTGCCTGCGCCGCGGCCCGGCGAAGTAGATCGCCAGTCCATAGAGGAAGATCGCCAGGAGGGTGAGAACGATCGGCAGGCGCCTGACCAGCTTGCTGATGTCCTGCGCCATCGAGAGCTGATCGGACTTGAGGATCGTCAGCTGGCCGGCGTCGGCCGGTACTTTCGAGGCGAGATTGCCGGCGACCCCGAGCTGGCCGCCGCTTTCTGAGACCAGCGATCCGAGATCCAGGGTGACTTCTCCACCGCTGGTCGAGACCGCCGAGCCCTCGTCGTTCAAGATTTTCAGCAGCGTTTCGTGGGCGCCACGGTTCGCCGCGCTCCAGAGGCTTTCGGCCTGCGAAGTTTTCAATGCCCTTTCAGCTACTTGGGGAGCGAGCTGATTCAGAGCGCCGGTAGCTGGACCGGCCAGGGGCGCGAGTCGCGGCGGGAACGTTTTTTCCAATTCGGCCTGGACGTCGACGCTGGCGAAGAGCTGGTCGGCGAGGTAGTTGGAGAGCTGGGTCTTGACCTCCTCGTTCTGAAGGAGCTTCTCGCTCGTGTTGACCCAGTTGTCGGTGTTGAGCGCCTGCCGGTTGACCCAGATCGAGAAGATCGCCAAGAACGTGATCAGGGTGGCCAAGACCAGCAGCGCCGCGACGATGCGCGGGTGTCCTGAAGTGCGTTCCCTCGTGGAGCTCTCGGTCTCGATGGTCCTACGACCCTAGCCGCAACCAGCAGCCGCGCGCGAGAACTTGTGAAGCTGGAGGGGGTTTCTGCCTTCGGTGTCGAATCAGACAAGCGCTGAGTTGCCGACTAGGAAAGGAATCCATATGAGGGGTGCTGGCCGAGCTGCTTTCGTCGCCATCCTGCTCTTGATCGCGGGCACGCTCAACGTCATCTACGGCATCGCTGCGATCGGCGATGCCAGCTTCTTCGTGGACAACACTCGCTATGTGTTCTCCAGCCTCCACACCTGGGGCTGGATCACCGTCATTCTGGGAGTCGTCCAGCTCTGCGGTGGATTCTCTCTGCTCGCCGGCAACGCGTTCGGGCGGGTCATCGGGCTGATCGCCGCGTCTCTGGGCGCAATCGGCGCCCTCCTCGCGGTCGGCGGCGCCTTTCCGTTCTGGTCGCTGGGGATCTTCGCCCTCTGCGTGATCTGCATCCACGGCCTCGTCGTCTACGGCGAGGACGAGCCCGGACAGCGGGTCTAAACGACTCCGGGAGCCCGGCCGATGCGGCCGGGCTCCTGTAGCCCTAGCCGAGCAGCTTGGCCTTCTGGGCGGTGAACTCCTCCTCGGTGAGGATTCCCTGGCTTTTGAGCTCACCCAGTTCCCTGAGCTGATCGATCGTCGACGCCGCAGCGGGCGGAGGCGGAGCTTGCGCGGCCTGTGGCTGCTGCGGAGGCGCTTCCTGTGCGGCCCAGCGCTCGCCCTGACGTCTGGAGACGCGATTGCTGACGGCAGTCGCGGTCCCGGCGACGACGGCGGTCCGGGCGACACCTCTAAGTAGTCCTGGCATCGTTCTCTCCTTTGCTGCTCAGGCCTCGGCCGCGTCGAGCGCGGCGAGGACGGCTTGGACGGGGATGCGGCCGCTGGCGACGAGCTGGCCGCCGGAGCGGCGCACGGCACTCGCGAAGGGCGCTGCCCAGGTGTTCTCGAAGACGAGCAGGGCTGCAGAGGTGCCGGGCTCCAGCGCCCCGCCGGCCTCGGCGACGTCTTCGTCGGACAGCAGCCCGGAGGAGGCGCCCTCGAAGATCGCCAACTCCGCCACCTCGCCGCCGACGTCGGCGATCTCGATGCCAGCGATAGAACCGTCCTCCGCCTTGGCGATGAAGGCGAGGTCGAGGATCCGGATCAGCCCGCGCTCGACCAGATCGACCAGGTGCGGCGCCACCTCGCCGTTCGGTTGGCGGCCCGGCCACTCGACGAGGATGTAGTCGATCGGACCCATCTCGTTGAACTCTTCGACGCTCAAGCCGTTCCCTTCGTCGCGATCAGGTGAGCCGGATGGCCCGGCTGAGTCAGATTAGCCGCTGGGAGTCAAGGCGACTGTGGCAGCTTGGCCGCTCCCCGCTTCGTGACCGGCGCCGATGGCGGCGGCACGACAGGCCCGATGTCCCCATCGGGGGCCTCGTCGAGGTCGACGATCACCGGCGCGTGGTCGCTCGGCCCCTTCCCTTTCCGCGCCAACCGGTCAACCCAGGCCGCACGAATCCGGGCGGCGACTGGTGCGCCGGCGAGGATCAGGTCGATCCGCATCCCCAGGTCCCGGTGGAACATCCCGGCCCGGTAGTCCCAGTAGGTGAAAACTCGCTCGCCCGGCCAGCGGTCGCGGACGACGTCTCGCAGTCCCAGCGCCTGGAGCTCCGCCAGCGCGGCGCGCTCGGGCGGCGTCACGTGCGTCTGCCCCGCGTAGGCCGCCGGGTCGAAGACGTCTTCATCGGCTGGGGCGATGTTCACATCACCGCAGACGACCGCCGCCTCGGGCCCCGCGGCCACCGCGTCGCGCAGCGCGGCCAGCCAGGCGAGCTTGTACTCATAGTGCTCCGAGCCTGGCTCGCGTCCGTTCGGAACATAGACCGAGTGAACGCGGATCCCGCCGCAGGTAGCCGACAGCGCCCGCGCCTCTGGATGCGGGAAGCCGGGGGCGCCCGCGAGGCCCGGAACGACGTCCGCCAAGCCGACGCGCGAGAAGATCGCGACGCCGTTCCAGCCCGCCTCTCCGTGTACGGTGACCTCGTAGCCGCGGTTCGTCAGCTCGTCGGTGAGCAGATCGAGCAGAGCGCCGTCGGTGAGCTTCGTCTCCTGTAGACAGACCACGTCCGGATTCCGCTCATCCAGCCACGGGAGTAATCGCGGCAGTCGCTGCTTCACCGAGTTCACGTTCCAGGTGGCGATCCGCATCGAGCTGACGGTACTGCGATTGGAGCGTATTCATAGCCCTACCCAGTAGGGAGCGAAGTAGGCTGGCGACAAGCCGTCAATGGGAAGACAAAGGAGGCGCGCGTCTATGAAAAAGATCAACGGATGCACGGTTGTAGACCAGTCCGAGATCGACGGAAGCTTCAACCTGACGGGAGAGGACACCGGCGGTGCGTTTTCGGCGCTGATCGGGACGATCCCCGCCGGCTCCCCGGCACCCGCCCTCCATGAACACCCGACTACGGACGAGGCGTTCTACTGCGCGACGGGCGAGGCGTCGTTCAAGCTCGGCGACGAGGAGCTGTCGGTGGCGGCGGGGAGCCTGGTCTTCGTCCCGCGCGGGACCGTCCACACCGCGTGGAACTCGGGCAGTGAGGATGTGCGGGGGATCATCTTCATCACCCCGGGCGACGTGGAGCATGAATTCGTCGAGGTCTAATCGCGGCCCATCGACTGCTCAGCTGAGGGCTTCTCGGCGTGGGGCAACATGACCTCCGCCGCCGCCTCGGGCGTCAAGTCGGGATAGAGGGCCCGGATCACGGCGATCGCCACCACCCCGCCGAGAAGCTGGACAACTACGAAAGCCGGAACCGAGGCCGGGGCGATTCCGGCGAAGGTGTCGGAGAACATGCGCCCGACGTCGATCGCCGGGTTGGCGAAACTGGTCGAGCTCGTGAAGAAATAGGCGGAGCCGATGTAGGCGCCGACTGCGGCCGGCGCCAGGTTGCCGCGCCCGCTTCGCGCCAGGGAGAAGATCACCAAGAGCAGCCCTAGAGTCGCGATCACCTCGGCGAACAGATGCGAACCCGAAGCGCGGTGCGTGGTCGCGATGCTCACCGCCGAGAGGTCGAACATGACGTTGGCGGCGATGGCCCCGGCGATGCAGCCGGCGACCTGGGCGGGGATGTAGGCGACGGCGTGGCGCCAGCGCAGGCCGCCGAAGGCAGCATCGGCCAGGGACACGACCGGGTTGAAGTGGGCGCCCGAGACCGGGCCGAACATGAGGATGAAGGTGAACAGGCCCGCCGCCGTCGCCGCCGCGTTCTCCAAGAGCTGCAGGCCGGTATCGCCGGGCGAGAGCTGGGCGGCGGCGATCCCCGAGCCGACCACCGTGGCCGCGAGGAACGCGGAGCCGAGGAACTCAGCGAAGAGCTGGCGAGGGAGCGGGGCGTCCATCGGCTGCGATCCTATGTATTGACAAACGTGATTTCAATAGATATATGTAAATAGATGGCTATCGATCTGGAGCTGGCCCCGAAGACCAAGCGCCCCGCTGGTGAGCCCTGCTGCGAGCCCGTCGTCTACCCCGACGTGGAGCGCGAGCAGGCCGAGCGCCTGGCGATGGTCGCCAAGGCACTCGGCGATCCGATTCGCCTCCAGCTCGTGGACGTGCTGCGAAAGCACGCGGGCAAGGTCTGCGTCTGCGAGCTGGTTCCCCTGTTCGACCTCTCCCAGCCCACCGTCTCCCACCACCTCAAGAAGCTGCGCGAAGCCGGCATCGTCGGCTCCGAGCGGCGGGGGCTTTGGGCCTACTACTACGTGATCCCCGAATCCCTGGAGGAGTTCTCCGCATGGCTGAGCTGACCGAATCCCCCGACACCAGGACCTCGACCTGCTGCGCCCCTGAGCAGCAGGTCGATTGCTGCGAGCCCTCCGAGAAGGCGGATTGCTGCTCCTCGGATTCCTCGAGCTGCGGCTGCTCAGCCGGGCAGGCTGAGGGCGAGGAGATCCGCGAGGCGGTGCGCTCTCGTTATGCGGCAGCCGCGGAGAGCGTCACCAGTGAGGGGGACGCTTCGTGCTGCGGGACGGGCACCGTGCTCAGCGACGAGGAAGCCCAGGTCTTCGGCGCCGGCCTCTACGACGAGGGCGAGCGAGGCGAGCTTCCCGACACGGCGACGATGGCTTCGCTCGGCTGCGGCAACCCCACCGCGGTCGCCGAGCTTGGCGCCGGAGAAACCGTCCTCGACCTCGGCTCTGGGGGTGGAATCGACGTGCTGCTCTCAGCCAAACGTGTCGGCCCGACCGGCAAGGCATACGGGCTCGATATGACCGACGAGATGCTGGCGCTGGCCCGCGAGAACCAGCGCAAGGCCGGAGTCGAGAACGTCGAGTGGCTGCGCGGCGAGATCGAGGCGATTCCCCTCCCCGCCTCCTCGGTCGACGTGGTGATCTCCAACTGCGTCATCAACCTCTCCGGGGACAAGCCGCGGGTGCTGGCGGAGGCGGCGCGTGTCCTGAAACCAGGTGGGCGCTTCGCCGTCTCCGATGTGATCGCCGACGAGGACATGGACGAGGCGACGCGCGCCGACATTGCTCAGTGGACCGGCTGCATCGCCGGGGCGCTGACCCGGCGGGAGTTCGAGCAGGCCCTGCTGGACGCCGGCCTGGTGGACGTCGAGATCACCGAGACCCACCGGGTCCACGACTGCGCCGGCTCGGCCATCATCCGCGCCCGCAAGCCGAGCTAGACGATGGCCAACGCGCTCTTCGTCTGCCTTCACAACGCCGGCCGCTCGCAAATGAGCAAGGCGCTGCTCGAGCGCGCTGCCGACGGTCGCCATGAGGGCCGCTCGGCGGGAACGACGCCGGGCGAGCGCGTCCATCCCGAGGTCGTGGAGGTGATGAACGAGCTGGGGATCGACCTCAGCGACCGGCAGCCGAAGCTGCTCAGCACCGAGGACGCCGAATGGGCCGACGTGGTGGTGACGATGGGCTGCGGCGACAAGTGCCCCTACGTGCCTGGCGTCCGTTACGTCGACTGGGACCTGCCCGACCCGAAGGGCCGGCCGGTCGATGAGGTTCGCACGACCCGCGACGAGATCGCGGGGCGGGTTGAGGCCCTGGTCGAAGAACTCGACCGCGGCTAGCGAGAAGCTTCCCTCCGGTGACTAGGGAGCGCTGGATAACCCTGCTGGTCGTCTCGGCGGCGACGGCGATGCTGCTGCTCGACGTGACGGTGGTGAACGTCGCCCTGCCGGCGATCCGCACGGATCTCGACGCCAGCTTCGGCGAGATGCAGTGGGTGATCGATGCCTACGCGCTGACCCTGGCGGCGACGCTGCTGAGCGCCGGTGCCCTCGCCGACCGGATCGGCAGGCGCGCGGTCTTTGCTTGGGGGCTCGCCGTCTTCACCGCCTGCTCGGCACTCTGCGCCGCGGCGACGTCGCCGGTCTTCCTCGACCTCGCCCGCGCCGCTCAGGGCGTCGGGGCCGCAGCGATGTTCGCCTCCTCGCTGGCACTGCTCGCCAACGAGTTTCAGGGCTCCGAGCGCGGCTTCGCGCTCGGCGTCTGGGGCGGCGTCACCGGGGCCGCGCTTGCGATCGGGCCGCTGGTTGGCGGCGTACTCACCGATGAGCTCGACTGGCGCTGGATCTTCCTCGTCAACCTGCCGATCGGCGCCCTGCTGATCTGGTCGACCGTGCGGACGCTGCCGGAGTCGCGGGAGGAGCAGCCGCGACCGCTCGACCTCGCCGGGATGGTCACCTTCGGGGCGGCCTGCTTCCTTGCCACCTACGCCCTGATCCGCGGCAACGAGGACGGCTGGGGCAGCCTCCCGATCGCCGGTTCCCTGGCCGTCGCCGCCGCCCTGCTCGCCGCCTTCATCGCGGTCGAGCGCCGCGTCGAGGCACCGATGCTGCCGCTTGGGCTGTTCCGAATCCCGGCCTTCACGGGGACGGCCGTGGTCGCCTTCGCGCAGTCGGTCGCCCTTTACCCACTGCTGCTGTTCGTGGCGATCTACCTACAGGTCGGGCTCGGCCTGACCCCGACGGAGACCGGGCTGCGAATCCTCCCCCTGACGCTTGTGCTCGTCGTTGTCGCCCCGATCTCCGGCCGGCTGACCAACCGCTGGCCGCTGCGCGTCCCCCTCACCGCCGGGCTGCTGCTGATCGGGACCGGGCTGCTGCTGATGCGCGCTGTCGACGTCGACAGCGAATGGACGGCTCTGCTTCCCGGTCTACTGGTGGGCGGGCTCGCGATCGGCGTAATCAGCCCGGCCTTGGCGGCGGCGATGGTGAGCGTCCTCCCAGTCGAGCGCAGCGGCCTCGCCTCGGGGATCAACAACACTTTCCGCCAGCTCGGGATCGCAATCGGGATCGCCGGCCTCGGAGCGATCTTCGAGCACCGGCTTGACCAAGGGTCGGGCACCATTGCAGGCCTAGTCGCCGGCCTTGACGCCGTCCTCGCCGTCGCCGCCGCGACCGCGTTCGCCGCCGCCATTCTGGCTTGGCCGCTGCTGGGCAAACAGCGGTCAACGGCCTCCTAGTATCACCCGGCGCGCCTGATCCCACGCTTGGTTTTTTTCGTCGCGCTCTCGATTCCGTGCTTCGCTTTCCCTTTCGCCTTGTCGATACGGCCGCGGCTCTTCAGGTTCTCGTCATCGGCCAGCTCTCCAGCCGCCTTCTTCGCCCGGCCTTTCGCCTTATCTGCCTTCCCAGCCATCTATCTCACTGCTCCTTCCTTACTTGGACCGCTTCGATCCATCTGCGGCTTTCTGAATCACGATTGCGACCCGCCCTACTTCTTCTCCCAGCGTTCCAACTCGCTCAGCGGCTGAAGCGACGTCGAACCCACCGGCGCGTCGCCGCCGTCGACGCCGTACCACCGCGAGGCCCCCGGCGACTCCCGCGGCGAGCCCTCCTCCCGCCGCCAGCGGCACCCCCGCTCTCGCCGCCGCGAGAGTGACGGCCTTCCCGGCCGCGCGCGTCCCAGCCAGTGCGGCCTGTCCGGCGAGCGCCGCGTTGGCGGTGGCGTCGAGCGGCGCGGTCGCATCTTCAGCGGGTTTCGCGGATGCTTTTGGTTTCGAGCCGGCTTTTTTGCTTTTGGTCGATTTGGCCACCGCGCCTAGCTCCCCTCGTCTTTGAAGTGCGTCTGCGAGTTTGGATCGGTTGCTTCGTCTAAAAGCGGGTACCCGATCCATATGCGTTCGAAAGAGGCATCGATCGCTCGCCAGGCGGCCGACCGGAACCGGCGCCAGCGAGAGCACGCGCAGCGACTTCGTGCGCGCACCGCAATCGCCCGGTTCTTCGACCAGAGTCGGGCGAAGCGCAAGCTGAGCAAGTCGCGAGCGCGGATCGCGGGACAGGTTTCCTCTGCCAGAAGGCGCGCTCGCCTGGCGAGGGGCAAGTGCCAGCGCGCAGCCGAGCGCTCCAGGCAGGCGGGGCATCGCGCCCGGGAGCGTGCTGAAGCCCGCCGCAACGACCTACAACGGAGGAGGTGACCATGCCGATGAAAAGCCTCTTTATCGCCACCGGCCAGCGGCTTCGCGGCGACAGACCTTCGACCTTGAGGGCGGCGGCTGGGGCAGGCGCCGCCGGCACCGCGGTCGGAGTTGCCGTGTACCGGTTGCTGCGCCATGAGCAGAAGGACGACTAGCGACCGGGGAACGGGAAGAGGATGCGCTCGACCCGGTCCATGATCTGGTGGCTGGGATAACGCACATCGTCGATCGTCGAGATCAGGTAGCGCACCAAGCGCTCAGCCTGCTCTTTTTTGTAGACGATGTTTTCGGCCCGCTCGATCAACTCGTGACTTGGGTACCTGACTCCGGTAACCCGATCCAGCAGCGCATCGATGTACGTGTCCCGTAGCTGCTCTCCGTTCATGACTCCATCCTTTCTCGTCGCTCAGATCAGTCTTCCCAGCGGCCCGAGGTCGAGGTTCAGGTCCTCGTCCTCGATTTCGAAGGCCTCCTTCAGCTCCTCCATCCGCTCCTCCAGCAACATGAAGGTCTCGCCCAGGCGCTCGATCTCGTCAGCAGTGAGCGAGCCGCCGTCGATGCGACGCAGGGCCTGACGCTCCATCAGCTGACGCAGCAGCTCGATCAAGGTCAGGACCAGCTGCGCCAGGCCCTTCTCGAGGCCCTCGCGGTCGGCGTTGACCCGGCGGCGAAGCGCCCCGTCGAGCCGGTCGAGCTCATCGCCGAACAGCGTGAAGTCGGGATCCCCGGCGAGCAGCTTCTCTCGTCGTGAGAGTTCGGGACGGCCGCGCCCGCTCATCGCGGCGCCTCCGAGACGAAGCTGTAGGGAGGCCACGGCCCCGTGCAGCTGACCTTCGTGTCCGCAAGCGTGGAGTTGAGCTCCCCGACCCGCTCGCCGAAGGCCTCCACGGACTCCTCGTCGACCAGGTAGGCAGCCTTGAACGCGCCCGGGCCGCCGACGCCTGGCTTCGGTGCGGACGTCCTGGCCAGTGCCGCGAGGGGACGGTGGATCAGCTCAGCCGCGTCCTCGCTGCGGTGTTGACGGCGGGCGCGCTCGAGCAGATACGCCGTGCCAGGCTGAGATTGCCACGCCGAAGGCGCTCTCTTGTCGGGGTCGGCCGCAACCGGCAACTGTGCGCGGACGCTCAGCTCGACAGCTCCCCGCACCCGCTCCAGCGAGGCCATGAACTCCTCTCGGCGCTCCTTCAGCAGGCCGACCAGCGCTTCCCTGCTCTCGACCGTGCTGCCGAACCGCATCGGCAAGATGTTCGTGCTCTCCATCAGGTCCTCGACCACCTGCTCGTGCGCCCAGAGCAGCTTCTCGTCGGGCTCAGGCGCGACTGCATGCTCGCTGTAGATCGCTTCGAGCGGCCCGTCGGCGATCGCGCGCAGGGGCGCACCGTGCAGCCCCGCCGCCGCCAGCGAGCCCGAGAAGGAGCCGCTGACGGCATAGACGTAGAGCACGCTGCCGCTCACAGTGGGCTGCCTTTCAGGGACGGGCCGGTAGCCGTGAGCGAAACTCCCATGTCGCGCTCAATCGTCTCGACCGAGGCGATCAGAGCACGCAGTCCGACGTAGACGAGGTCGACATCGGCGACGGCGAGGGTGATGTCGCCGTGGATCACGACGCCGCCGGCGAGCAAACGGTCGACCAGATCGAGCAGCGAAACGTCGCGGTCGCGGAGCGCCCGCGAGACCCCTTGCTGCTGGCGCTCGCGCGATGCCTCCCTACGCGCCTGCCACGCCTCGCGTTCGCCTTTGCGACGGCGCTCGGCTTGTGCGCGGTCCACACTCATCGCGCCGATTCGATCGAGCTCTTGACGAAGTTGTAGGCCGGCCAGGGGCCCGTCAGTTCGACCGCGACTCCGCGGTTGCGGTAGTCCGCTCCCAGCTCGGAGACGAATTCGCGGAACCGCCCCACCTCTTCGCTCTCGACCAGGTAGACGCCGTTCAGCAGCATGTCGCCCTCGTGGCCGCTGAGCTCGCGGCGCTGCAAAGGATTCAGCAGTGCCTCGGCGGCGCAACCTGAAAGTCGCTGGTGAATCGACTGGGCCCAGCCGTCGGCGATTTCCTCCGCGTTCTCCCGGGCGCGGGCCTCTCTGCGCCTGCGGTCCATATAAGCGGCACCGGGGGACAGGGGCTCCCCCTCCGAGCCCTCTTTCGCGCGCTCAACAGCTGCCCGCTCGAGCGCACCCTGCTCGGCAAAGACCTTGACCCCCCACTCCGCCTTGCCCTCCAAGCGTCCGAGCGCCTCGACCAGCGCCGGCCCCTCCCGAGCCATCATCTCCCGCACCTGTTTCTCGTCGCGAAAGATGGTGCAGAGCCGGGTCGGCACGACCGTGGTCGATTCGATCAGAGCCTCGAGCACCGCCTCATGGGCACGGGCCTTCTCCTCAAGCCACGCAACCTCATTCAGGTTCTCCCGTAGCTGCTCTTCGCCGAACTCCTCCAAAGGGACGGAGCTGACGATTGCCGCCAGCTCGTTGCCCTCGAGCAGAAAGACGTAGTGGTCGCTGTCGACGCCGGGAAGCTCGGCGGTGATCCGCACGTTCGCGTGCACAATCCCGTAGAGATAGAGACCCAGAGCGGACTGATGAGCCTGCTCCGAAGGGAGGCGAGGAGCAGGCTCATCAGCGCTCGCTTTCGGAATCGCCTCACGCGGCGGTTCCGGCGAGTCGCTCCGAGGGACCATGATGTTCTCTGCCTCGCGAAGCAGCGAGCGGGTTATCTCCTTCGCCAGGATCGCCCGCGCATTTGCCTCGGCTTCGGAGCGAGCATTGGCGACGGCTGCGGGCGCCATCTCGGCGGCGAGCGCTTCGATCGCCGCCTGGAGCTGCCTTGTCGCGTTCGAGTCGCTCACCGCTCCTCCCGCCGCTGCTCCGCGTCGATCGCATGGGCAAGCTCCTCCTTACTCATCGTCGAGCGCCCCCTGATGTCGAGCCGCTGTGCGTGCTCGAGCAGGTCCTCCTTGCTTGGCTCTTCGACATCTTCGCGGCGCTCGCTGCTCGCCTCTCTGCGCTCGCCGCCCGCGTCCGCTTCCACCACCTCGTGGCTACGGGTCTCGACGATGATCTCCTCGCCGGGCCGGGGGGCGGGCAGGCCCGCCAGCTCCTCGAGACGCTCGAGGCGCTCCCGGAGGTCTTCGTTCTCCTCCTCGAGCTCCTTTGCGTGGCTGGTCAGGGTCGGGTCCGACTCCCACCAGTTGATCCCCATCTCCTGGGCGCGCTCGACCGAGGCGACGAGGAGCCGCAGCTTGATCGTGAGCAGCTCGATGTCGAGCAGGTTGATTTGGATGTCGCCGGCGATGACGATGCCCTTGTCGAGCACCCGCTCGAGGATGTCGGCAAGGTTGGCCGGCCCACTGCCACGCTGGACCGCGTCACCTCGCCTCGCCGCCGGCTGGCGGGACTCATAAGGCCGTGGGGAAGATGGGTCCAACGCCATCGCTCACACCTCCCCAGCCTCGGCCCGGGGAAAGCGGCGGGTTCGCTCCAGGCCGGTCATTTCTCCGTCTTTGTCGAGAGTGACCTCGTATTTGCCGATCACATCCGTCGTCGAGGGCACCCGCTCCAGTTCGAGAACCTCCAGAGTCACGGTCCACTCATCACCGTCCTTTTCGAGACCCGTGACCGCCTCGATCGGCCGACTCATCAGGTTCTCCAGCTGTTCGACAGCCCGGGCGGCGATGTCGCGAGACTCGGACTTGCTGCTTCGTTTGGAATCAGCCATTGTGGTCCTCCTCCTCGGGGGCTTCCAAGGGCACCATCTCCCCCTCCTCCAAGGCCGCCAGTTCCTGTTCTTCGGTCTGGCGCTGACGCGAGATCGCAAGGCGATCGAGCAGCTCGTCCTCCTTCGCCGCGCGCTCCTTCTCGCCAAGCCGCCCTTCGTCGGATTCGATTTCCAGCTGCAGCATCTCCCGCTTGATGCTGTCTTCCTCATAGAGCCTGCGTTCTGCCTCCTCGGTGATCTGCTCGGTGACCCACACGGTGCCGCGAACCGGCGCCAAGGGCAGCAGGACAAGCTCCTTGAAGAGGCCCACGGTCAGACCCCGATCCCGAGCTCGACGAAGCTGTGGGGAGGAAGCGGGCCGGTGTACTTGAGCTGGATGCGGCCGGCCTGCTCGGCGCCGATCTGATCGACGACCTGATCGAACTCATCGAGGCGGGAGCGCTCGACGAGGAAGGACGCGTTGACAGCCATCCGCTCGTGCACCGGCTCGCCGACCCTGACGTCGACGGCGAGGGGAGCGAGGCGGTCGATGATCTGCGGCGCCACCGCGGCCCGTCTCTCATCGAGCGCCGCCGCGACCAGCTCGCCGAGGCGAATTCGCTCGTAGTAGGTGGCCGCCTCGGGCTTGTCCCGGATCGCCGCCTTCAACCCGGCGATCTCGCGGTTCTCGGCAAGCACCTCGCGCAGGACCGCCTCTTCGTCATAGATGCCTTTGATCGTCACCTCGACCTTGCCGTCCATCGCCTGCAACTGGGCCTGGAGCTCCTCGCCGTAGGGAGCGAGCAGACGGTCGTGGATCGTCTGCTCGTCCGGCAGCACCACGCCAAAGCGCATCGGCAGCACGACGGAGCCCTGCATCGCTTCCTCGAGCACCCGCGAGTGCGCCAGCAACTCCTCGCGGCCAGCCTCAGTGAAGTCGGCCGGCACGTCGCTGGTCAGCGCCGCGACGCTGCCATGCGCGACGACACCGACCGGCGCGTCCTCGATTCCCGCGCCCTTGGGCGGAGAGGCCCCCTCGGAGCGGATCACTCCGTAGACGTACTTGGCAGTGTCGGTCTGCGGCTCGGCCATCGCCCCGGTCATCCCCTAGCTGCCTTTCGAGCGGCGCCGGCTCGAGCCCGAAGAGGATCCGCTGGTTGCGCGTCGTTTGGCCGTCGTCGAGCTGCTTTTGCGTTGGCGGGTCGAGCCTTTCTCCTCGCCTTCCTCTTCGTCCTCGTCGCTGAAGAGCGCCTCCTTCGCGCCCTGCAGGATGCCCTGGGTTTTTTTCGAGGCGCCGCCTTCGGTGATCCCCTCCATCAGCTCGGGCAGGCCCTGCGTCTCGGTTGACATCAGGTCGAGGCGGTTGACGGCCTCGGCGAAGCGCAGATAGGTGTCGACGCTCGCAATCACGATCCGCGCGTCGATCGTGAGGATCTCGATGCCGATCAGCGAGACGCGGACGAAGACGTCGATTACCAGGCCCTTGTCGAGGATCAGCTCCAGGACGTCATAGAGCCCGCTCGACGAGCTGCGCGCTACGTATCCGCTCCCTCCCCGGTACGGCAGTTGCTGTTGCGTCGGGGGTGCCATCTGGATTCCTTTCGTCGTTCGGCTGTTCGGGCCGCGTCAGCGCTCTGCGCTCGCCGCCTCCTCCTCGTCCTCCTCGACCGGTTCTTCTTCCTCCGTGGAGAGCCCGATCTCGGTCGGTTCGTAGCCTTTGCCGTCCTCCCAAAGCTCAGCGACCGCCTTGAAGCGCCGCAGCTCCTGCCTGAGGCCACGCTCTGGCAGCGCCAGGATTCGCCCCAGGTGCTCGACCGGTCCCTCCGAGTCGCGCTCGATCGTCAGCTCGACACGGGTCAGCCGCGGAGCCAGTGGGTGGAAGGTGAGCACACCCGAGTGCTCGAGGTCGCCGGCGCACTCCCAGTCCAGGCGTTCCCCGGGAAGTTCGTCGAGCAGCTCGATCGAAAGCTGGTGCCGGTGTCGCCCCGCTCGTGCGATCACGGTGAAGTGGGTGTCGTCCTCGACCTCGACCTCGATCACGCGGTCGACGATCTGCGGGTACTGCTCGAAACGGGTGCAAAGGTCGAAGACGGCGGCGACCGGCAGCGCCACGTCGATCGATCCCTGGATCGGCAGGGGGGCGCCCGCGCCGACGCCATCTCCCTCCGCCACTCCGTTCGTGTCGGGCGCCTCGATCTCGGCGTCGCCGTTGCCTTCCTCGGCCGGCTCTTCCTTCTCACCGCTGGGGGTCACCCGCTCGACGAGGCGGCTGCCCAGCTTGACCTTCGATGCGAGCCTGCCCGGTCCCCCGAGCTTCGAGAGCGCCATGTCAGCCATGTCGCCGGCTTTCCCGCCCTTGTCGGCCTTGGTTGGATCAAGCCGTTCGATCAGACGAGGCTTGTCCTTGGCGGCTTCGCGCCGGGCTGCCAGCGCCCGTACTCCGTAGCGTGCCGCGTCGACCCACTGCAAGAGAGCCTCGCGGCCATACTCGGCCGGCCCTTTCTCCGCTTGTCCGCTCTGGCTCATTGCAACGTGTGTCGATCCCGCTCAGGCAGGGCTCAGCTCTTCTTCACCGCCTCGTCCGCGGTCTCGCCGACTTTCCTCACGGAGCTCGCTATCCGACTCACCCCTTGGCCGAAGTCATCGGCGCGCTTCGCCGCGTCGGCGACGGCGCCGGTCACCTTTCGGGCATCGGACTTGAGGCCGTTCCGCTTCGGCAGGCTCAGCTTCTTCGAGCGTTTGGGCACCGCCACCCCCAGCACCTTCCGCCGGCCGCCCGACCTGCTCGCGAGGACCGCACCGGCGACACCGGCTACAGCCGCCCCGCCGGCGAGCAGAGGCAGCTTCGCCTTCTGCAGGATCGGGCCAACTCCCTCGATCGCGCCCTGGGCGCCGTTCTTGACCGAACCGGCGAGCGACTCCGCGCCGGAGCCATTCGACCCGCCGGCTTTGGATTTGGCTTTCGAAGCCGACCCTGACGTGCGTTTTTTCCCCTGGGCTTTTTTCGCTTTGGTCTCAGCCATGTCGAGCCGCCCTCATCGTTGGAAAAGGTTTCTGAACGAGTAAAGAGAACGGGTTCCGAGCGGATTTGTCAGTCCAGATCCGGCTAGGAGTCGAGGTGCTTTTCGTGCCCTTTTGCTTTGCCGTTCGGATCGGTGTCTTCATCGGCGGGTGGCGGTTCTTCCGCATTCGCCGCCGCCGGCTCGGTTTCGACCGGCGCTGGGAGCGCCGCCGGAGGCGTCGCCTTTTCAGGCTTCCCTGCCTTCTTTTCCGGCTTGGAGGGGGGACCCGGCTGCTTATCGGGCTGCGGAGCCGGCGGGGGGATTTCTGCGCGAGGCTCCGGTGCAGCGTCTACCGCGGGAGGATCCCCTGCGATCGGCATTTCGGGCTGGGCATCGTCGAGCGGGGCATCGGGCGGGCGGGCGGAGACCTCAGAGGAAGATGCTTGCCCCAGCGCAGGAGAGGCGGGGCGTCGATTGGCGATCTGCCGATCCGATGCCACGGCGGATCGTCCCGCAGCGGCAACGAAGCTCCGGTCGAGAGGCAAGCGCCCGGATCGACTTGCCTTCGCCTTCCGCTGGGGAGACGAGGGGCTATTCCGAGCAACGTGATGCGTCTGCTGCGGACCGGGATCTGGAGCCTCGCTTCTGTGCTGGTACTGAATCGCCGAGGTGCCGAGGACGGCCACCGCGGCGGCGGTGCCCGCAGTCTTCAGAGCGCCGTAGGCGGCTGCCGATTTGGCCACGCCGCCTGTCAGAGCGCCCACCCCACCGCTAGAGCTCCCTATGGCTGCCTGCACGACCCCCGCAGCCGCAGCGGCCGGTAGGGGTGGGATGGCGGCCAGGATCCCTTGGCGGTTCTCGATCGCGTTCTGAAAGCGCCGGCAGTCCGGGCAGTCCCGTAGGTGCGCGCGGATGTCCCGGCGGCGAGTTATTCGGCCGTCGGCGTCGGAGAGGACTCTGGTGACGGCATCGCATCGCAAGCTGCGGCCAAGGCCGATCTGCTCGAGGTTTCGCCGCGCCTCGTAGAGGGACTGCCGAACAACGGCCGCGCTGGTATCGAGGGCGGCGCCGACCTCGGCGAAGTCGAGGCCGTTCAGCTCGCGCATCACGAGGACCGCTCGTTGGCGATCGGGAAGGTCCGCGAGGTCTTTCAGCAGCCAGCCGAGTTGCTCGCGCTGTTCGGCCCGCTCCGCAACGCTCGACTGCGCATCGACGAGATAGTCGTCCAGGGCCTGGACCGGGTGCCTCGTCCGGCGCAGTTCCACTGCCTCGTTATGCGCGATTCGGTAAAGCCAGGGCCGCAGCGCGATCTCTCGCTCCTCACCGGGTAGCGCCTTGAGGACTTGCACCATCGTGTTCTGCAAAGCATCCTGGGCGTCTTCAGGTTCCCCGAGGATGCCCAGGCAGAAGCCGTACAGCTCCTGCTGGTAGCGCTCGAAGATCGCGGCGATCGCACGCCGGTCGCCCTTGCTCGCGCGATCCACAAGGCGCCGGTCGGACCCCGGGCCGATCGAGAGTCTCCTGCCGCGAAAAGTTCTCCCCTGCGGCTCATCCGGAGCGCCTGCCGAGGGACGACTGGAGGCCTCCAGCAGCTGTGAGGAGGGGCTCATCAGGAACCGATGCGGCCGGTTTCAAAGCAGGGCATCGAGCTGCTTGTACCCCCGGTAAGGGATTCCAATTCAAAAAGGGTCGTAAGGCCGCTCCGGTTCAGGCCACCGCAGGATCGGCATCCGTCCGCCGCTCCGGCAAGCCGAAAGTGCTGAACAGCGGTGGCAGAAATGGCTGCAGGAAGGTGTGGATGCCGGCGACCGCCTGGGTGTTACCGTCGATCGCTTCCAGCTCGAGGACGGTCAGCGACCAGGGCAGCCAGGCGCCGGACTCGGGGTCGGGTTTGTAGGCGGCGAAGGCGGGGCAGCCGTTGGCGGCGAGGGCAATCAGCTTCGAGCCGCGGCAGGCGGCGCCCGGGCCGAGCATGAAGCGGCCGACCTGCTCGGGGCCGCGGACCCAGAGCGGCAGCGGCGGCATGTCGAAGACGACGTCGTAGCGCAGCAGGGCGACGATGCGGTCGATGTCGTACTCGGCGAAGGCGTCGAGGTACTGCTCGAGCAGGCGGCGCTCGTCCTCGTCGCTGGGGCGGGCGGGGGTGTCAGCATCCTCGAGGGCGAGCTCGTCGAGGGTGGCGCGGGCGCGCTGCAGGGCGCTGTTGACTGAGGCGACCGAAGTCTCGAGCAGGTCGGCGACCTCCTGGGCACTCCAGCGCAAGACCTCGCGCAGGACGAGGACGACGCGCTGGCGCGCTGGTAGATGCTGGAGCGCAGCGACGAAGGCGAGCCGCAGCGACTCGCGCTCGGCGGTCTGGGTCGCCGGGTCCGCGCCGGGGTCGGCGACCTGGCTGTCGGCGATCGGGAGGATCCAGCTCGACTCCGGCAGGGGCGCGCCGAGCGGCGAATCGGCCGCGCCCTCGGCCGTCAGGTCGACCGGCCGGGCCCGGCGCTTGCGGCCCTCGATCTGGTCGAGGCAGACGTTGGTGGCGATCCGAAACAGCCAGGACTTCAGCGCGGCGGGCTCGGCCAGGGTGTCCGAGCGGCGCCAGGCGCGGACCAGGGTCTCCTGGGTCGCGTCCTCAGCCTCGAAACCGGAGCCGAGCATCCGATAGCAATAGCCGGTCAGCGCCGGGCGCAGACGCTCGAGATCCTGCTCGATCGGCTCGCTGCTCGCCGCGGGTGACATCAAAAGTGATCCTAGAGTCATCTAACCCTCGGCTCGCTCGTAGATCAGCAGGGCGACGCCCGAGTCGTAGGCGATCGTCTCCTTCAGCTTCAGCTTCACCATCGCGGCGGGGTCGGGGAACATCCGCAGCCCGTCGGCAACCAGGACGGGATGCACCATCGCCCGGAACTCGTCGACCAGATCGGCCTCGGCCAGCGCATGGGCGAGCTGGGCGCTGCCGTTGAGCAGGATCGGACCCGGAGCGGTCTCCTTCAGCTCCCGCACCGCCGCGACGGGGTCGCCGGGGAGCACGGTCGTGTTCTCCCAGCCGGGATCGGTGAGGGTGGAGGAGACGACGTACTTGGGCATCGAGTTGAGCTTGTCGGCGAAGGGCCCGTCGCGCTCCGGCCAGGCGGCGGAGAAGCCCTCGTAGGTCTTGCGGCCAAGCAGCAGCGAGCCCGCCTCTTCGGCCTCCGCGAGCTTGTAGCCGTAGTGGTCCTCGCCGTAGATCGACTCAAAGGTCCAGCCTGAGTGCGGGTGGGTCGGCTCGCCGCCGGGCGCCTCCATGACGCCGTTGAGACTGACGAACTCGCTGACGATCAATTTGGCCATCTCTTCCTCCTTGGTTCGCGGTTTCGGGAGCTGGGACGACGCGGGCCGCCGAGACTCATCGGTGCGCGGGCGATGAATTTTCGACACGGCTGCCGTCTCAGCTTCCGACAACCCACCACACGGAGGCGACGATGTCCCGACTGCTCTTTCTAAATCTGCCCGCCACTGACCTGTCGGCGAGCCGTGAATTCTTCGCCGAGCTCGGCTTCGAGTTCAACGAGAAGTTCTGCGACGACGGCGCGACCTGCATGATCGTCAGCGAGCAGGCCTACGTGATGCTGTTGCAACGCGACCGCTTCGCGGAGTTCGTCACCAAGCCGGTTGCCGACGCGACCGAGGCCACGGCGCTCACCGTCGCGATCAGCGCCGAGGACCGCGAGGCCGTCGACGCCTTCGCCGAGACCGCGCTGGCCGCCGGCGCGAGCGCCGCCAAGGACCCTCAGGACTACGGCTTCATGTATCAACGCAGCTTCCACGACCTCGACGGTCACCTCTGGGAGGTCGCCTGGATGGACCCGGTCGCAGTTGAGAAGGGCCCGGCTGAGTTCGCCGCCGAGAACGGCTGACCGGCTACTGCTGCCTCGCCGCTTGCAACGCCGGGCCTGAACCGGACATATAGAGATAGATGGCGCCGAGTCAGATCGAGAGGGAGGGAGCACTCGGCAGCGAGCTCGCCCAGGTCCGCTTCAGGCGTCTCTACCGCGAGCAGGGCCAGGCGCTCCTTGCCTACGCGCTGCGCCGCGTCGAGAATCCCGAGGCCGCCGCCGACGTCGTCGCCGAGACCTTCCTCGTCGCCTGGCGGCGTTTCGGCGAGGTGCCGGTCGACGGCGGGGCCAGGCTCTGGCTCTACGCGGTGGCACGCCGGGTGATCGCCAACCTCAATCGGTCCGAGCGGCGCCGGACCCGGCTCGGGAAACGTCTTGCCGAGTCGCTGCGGACCGAGCTCGCGACCCGGGCGGCCCCGGGAGGCGAGGCCGCAGAGGTGCTGCGGGCGATGGGCGGGCTCGGCGACGAGGATCGCGAGCTGCTCCTGCTCGTCTCCTGGGAGGAGCTCTCCCCGGGCCAAGCGGCGACGGTGCTGGGAATCTCCTCGCTGGCGGCGCGCAGTCGCCTGCACCGTGCCCGGCGCCGGTTGCGGGTGCTGCTCGAGGAACGCGAATCGACGGGACGCCGAAATCCGGAACTCGACACGGAGGAGTCAGGATGAACACGCGTGAGATCGAGATGGCGCTCGTCACGGCCGACCCGGTCGACCGGGAATGGCTCGACGGGCTCGACCTCGATGCGATGGAGCCCGAGTTGCTCGCCGATCTCGACGGCGAGCAACCGGCTCCCCCTCAGCCCGGGACCAAGGCACCGCGTCGGCCCCGCCCGCAACGTCTCGCGCTCGCGCTCGGAGCCGCGACTCTCGCCGCCGCCGTGGCCGTCTTGGTCGTCCTGCCGGGAGGCGGCTCTGACCGGACCTCGCGCGCCTATGGCGCCGAGCTCGTCCGCTTCGCCGAGTCAACGCCGCTGCTGCTGCTCGAAGGTCCCGACTGGCGGGTCCAGAACGTCTTCCAGCAGGGAAATGGGGAAGGGTCGATGGAGTTCGTCACCGGCAAGCCGGTCCCCTACGAATCGATCCAGGTCACGGGCAACGATGAAACCGGGCAGCGCCAGTCGGGGATGTTCCCGGCCCCGGTGCGCCAGCGCAAAGTCGACCTCGCCTGGCGCCCCGGCGCTCTGGAGAGCTCGATCTCGACCGCCCGCGGGATGCCCCACCCACACGGCCAGCGCTGGACCAAGGCACCTGTCCTGAAGACGACCGCCGACGTCAACACGCGGGCCGAGTTCTTCGTCAACCAGGGCGGCCCCGGCAACCGCCAGATGACCGCGTTCTGGTCGGAAGACGGCTACGTGCTCGAACTGAGAGCCGCGGTCCCCGACCTCGCCGCCTTCGAGGAACGGCTCGACTGGCTGAATCGGGTGGACTCGCAGACCTGGCTCGATGCGATGCCCCCGAAGGTCGTCAAAGCCGCCGACCACGACGCCGCGGTCCGCGAAATGCTGAAGGGGATCCCGGTGCCCGGCAGCTTCAAAGCCTCGCGGGTCCCCGACGAAGGTCTCACCACCAACCGCTACCAGCTGGGCGCCGCCGTCACCGGCACCGTCACCTGCCTCTGGTTCCGGCAGTGGGGAGAGGCCCGCAGGAGCGGCGATAGAGCTGCTGAGGCCAAAGCCGAAAACGCGATGGCGACCGCCAAAGACTGGCCGATCCTCCACGAGATGGAAAAGGACGGCGCCTATCCCAATCTGATCTGGCAGCTCGCAGCGGCGATGCCGAGTGGGGAATGGCCACCGCGCGGATGGCGGCTGCTGCCCCATGCGGAAGGCCTGGGCTGCGCACGGCACGGCATCCCGGTGCTGCCATGGAAGCAGCGGCTTCAGCGCGAACGCTAGGGCAAGAGCGGCGGTTGAACCGTCACCAAACCCTGGTTGAGATGGTACCTTCGTTACCAGTGAGGGGAAAGGGCTGGAGCATCGGCTTTATATTGGCCTGCGCTTGGCTGGCGCTGGCGGCGAGTGCGAGTGCGGCGCCGACCTGGCTGGCGCCGCAGGACATCTCCGGCTCGACCGAGTCGACCGCGTTCCCGGAAGTGTCAGTCAACGCGGCGGGAGACGCCGTCGCGATCTGGTACCGAGACGTCGGCAGCAAAACGATCGTCGAGGCGGTTGAACGGCCAGCCGGCGGCGATTGGTCCGAACCGGTGGTCCTCTCCGATCCCGCCGGGGAAGACGAACCGACGAATACCCATGTGGCGCTCGACACGGCTGGCAACGCCGTCGCGATCTGGAGCGTCTTCGACAGCCCCCACAAGATTCGCACGGCGGTGCGGCCGGCCGGGGGCGAGTGGTCTGACCCGGAGGACCTCTTTACCGCAGACGGGCGGACGCCGCAGCTGGCGATGAACGTGGCGGGCGACGCGGTCGCGGTCTGGAACGGCTTCAACGGCGCCGACGACGTCACCTGGGCGGCGACCCGGCCCGCTGGCGGCGACTGGGCGGCGCCAGCGGACCTCTCGGTCACGGGCGAGGCGGATTGGTCTTCACCCGAAGTGTCAATCGACGGCGCCGGCAACGCGATCGCGGTTTGGGAGCGACAGATCCCCGGCGACAACGTCGTCCGGGCGGCGATCCTGCCGGCCGGCGACGTCTGGTCGACGCCCGAAGACCTCTCCGTCGCGGGCGAAAACGCGGGGGGGCCGCGGATCGTGATGAACGAAGCAGGCGCGGCCGTCGCCGCTTGGGGGGTTATCGGCAGCGGCATAAAGACCGTGGTGCGCTCGCCGGATGGCGGCTGGTCGGCGTCCCCCCAGCAGGTCTCAGCCCCGGGACAGAGCGCGGGGGAACCAGAGCTGGCGATCGACTCGAACGGGACCGCGTTCGCGATCTGGCAGGGCTCTGGAGCCACTGGCCAGGTCCTGCGGGCAGCGGTGCTCCCGTCGGGTGGCGGCTGGTCGGCGCCCAAAGAAGTCTCGGCCGACGAGCTGGGATTCGTGTCCTACGATCTCGAGGCCCATACGAGCGCGGGCGTCGTCGCGACCTGGACGCGCAAGGTCAGCCTCACCCCCACCTACGGGGTGCAGGCGGCGGTGCGCCCGCCCGGTGGCGGCTGGTCGGAACCGGAAGACCTCTCGGCCGCAGGGGAAAACGCCGGCCTGCCGGACTTGGACTTCAACGCGGCCGGCGATGCGGTTGCAATCTGGGGGCGCGAAGTGGGCGTCAATGACTACATCCTCCAGGGAGGGGGCTACGACTTCGACGCTCCCCGGCTCGACAATCTGCGGATCCCCGCCACTGGGACCGCGGGCCAGCCGGTCTCCTTCGCCGTCTCTCCATTCGACGTCTTCGCGCTCGGCGCGACGAGCTGGGCCTTCGGCGACGGCAGCCAGGCCGCCAGCGGTAACTCCGTCTCCCACGTCTACAACGCGCCGGGGAGATACCCAGTGTCCGTCAGCGCCCTCGACGCCAGCGGCAACGCGAGCACGCAGGCGCAAGCGATCACGATCGTGCCGGGGCCGATCGGACCTCCGCCTCCCCGCCGCCAGATCGAGCTTGCCATCCGGACCGAAGGGGGGTCGTTGCGGAAGCTGCTGCGCACCGGGATCCTGACCGTCGCCGCGAGCGTCAACGAAGCGGCGAACGTGGCGCTGAGCGGCCAGGCGAGGATCAAGGCCGGCGCCCGAGGCGCGGCCCGCACCAAGCTCGTCCAGGTCTTCGCGCCGATAACGGTTCGCTTCGCCGCGGCCGCCGAGGGGAGGGTGACGCTGGCGCTATCGAAGCGGGGGCGCAAGGCCCTGCGATACCTGTCCCGGGTGAAGCTCCTGATCGCCGGCGAAGCTCATGACGACGTTGGCGGCACAGCGACGCAGACGGTGGCGCACACCCTTCGGTGACCATGGCCTCGAACGGCGCTGAGAGGCGCCGCCTGATTCAGAGGTCGCGCCGCGAGAACACCAGCGCGGCGAGCGCCAGCACTCCGATGAGGTAGGCGACGGCCCAGGCGATCAGCTGCGGTCCGGCCGCCTCGGAGCCCCCAAACGGGCCGAGCTGCAGGACGACGCCGGCCAGCCCAGAGGCCTGCGAGATGAGGGCGTGCAGGCCGGCGGCGTAGAGCCCCTCGAACGGCAGCGCGCAGCTGGCGGCGCGGCCGATCGTGTGCAGTGAGTCGGAGTTGATCGCATTGCCTATCTGGGCGAGAAGGCCGGCGGTCAGCCCGCCGCCGAAGACCATGAAGACGGCCAGAACGGTGCCGAGAAAGAGCGTTGCGAACATCGCCAACCCAAAAGAGTGGCGCCGGTGAAGCCCGCGAATCGAGGATTCCGGTCCCACCGGAGGCGAACTGCTCGATGTCGCGAAAGGCGAAATGGGCGCCGAGCGCGTAGAGCGCTAGAAAGGCGACGGTGAGGACCAGTACCGCGAAGAAGACCCGGCGACGAACTCCCTCCTGGATCGAGAGCCCGACCACGGCGGCGATGGAGCCCAGCGTCGACGCCATCATCCGGTCTCGCCCCCACTGCGTCGAGGTAGACCTCTTCCAGCGAGCTGTGACGGACCTCGACCCGGTAGACGCGCTCGCCGGCGGCGGCCAGCTCGGCGACGATTTGCGGCGCGTCGGCCCGCGCCGCTCCCTCGAATACGCGCAGGCCCGACTCCAGCTCGACCTCCACCGCCCCCGCCCCCGCCAGCTCCGCGGCGGTCCCGGCCTTAACGAGCCTGCCGTGGGCGATGATCGCGACCCTGTCGCAGACCACCTCCACCTCGCTCAACAGATACGAGTTAAGCAGCACGGAGACGCCGCGCCCGCGTACCTCCTGCAGCAGTTGACGGACGATCCGACGGCCAACCGGGTCAAGCGCGCTGGTGCAGCCGCAGCAGCTCGCTCGCGTGCACCCGCCAGGGAAGCGGAATAGCTCCGCCAGGTAACCCAGCGCCGTGCGCGCCGGCGGCGAGCCCGCTCGCTCGCCCAGCACTTCGACCCGGCCGCCGCTGGGACGCACCAAACCGCAGGCGATCTTGGCCAGGGTCGGTTCGTAGCAGCTAGGACCGACGGCTCGTTCACGTCGCCGGCTCACCCGTGGCGGTCGCGACCAGCGAGCGAGGGCCACCGCGGTCGCGGTGCTCGCACAGGTAGATGCCCTGCCAGGGGCCGAGCGCGAGGCGGCCAATGGTGATCGGCAGGGTCAGGGACGGGCCCAGCAAAGCCGCCTTGATATGGGCGGGCATGTCGTCGTCGCCCTCCAGGGTGTGGGTCCAGTACGGGGCGCCTTCGGGGACCGCCTGGTTGAACCAGGCCTCGAAGTCGCGCCGCACCTCCGGCGAGGCGTTCTCGCTAAGTGCCAGGGAGGCCGAGGTGTGCTGGATCAGCAGGTGCAGGGTCCCGACCGAGATCTCACCGAGCTCGGGGAGGGCGTCGAGCACCGCCGCGGTGATCAGGTGAAAGCCGCGCGGCTGCGCCTGGAGCTGGATCGTCCGCTGGACCCACATCAGATGATGGGGATCGTAGTCAGGGTCGCGCCGTCAGCCGGCGCAACGGGTTGTAGGACGGCTTACCGCTCGGAGCCCGGCCGATATGGCCGGGCTCCTCATGCGGCCTAGCCGTTGACGGCCTTCTTCAGCTCCGCCCCGGGACTGAACTTCGCCGCCGTTTTCGCGGCGATCTGCATCGACTCCCCGGTCTGCGGATTGCGACCTTCCCGAGCCGGTCGGGCAACCGTCGAGAATTTGCCGAAGCCCGTGAATTTGACCTCGTTGCCGGCTGCGAGCTGAGCGGTGATCTCCTCGATCGTCGCCTCCACTGCGCGCTTCGCCTGGCCCGTCTCGAGCCCGGTCCGCTCGGCAACCTGCTTTGCCAACTCATCCTTGGTCGTAACCGACATTCTCATCTCCTTGAAGTAGTGCGCAGGACCGGTCAGGCCTGCTGTCCACCGGGTTTTTACACGTCGGGGCGGGCGGCTATGCGGTAGCGCAGGTGCGTGACCCCCTTGCCCTTACGGCAAACTGGCTCCGCATGGGCATCATCAACCCCCGTCCCAAGCTCCAGCCCGACGAGGTTCTGCGCTGGAAGGCACGTGCCAATCACGTCGAAGGCCCCTCGTATTCCCTCTATGGAATGGAATCCGCCGCGGGTGGCCAGCTGATCGCGACGAACCGCAGGATCTTCTTCCAGCCCAGCCGGGTGGACAGGGCGACCGGCGCGAAGCGCTGGGAGCTGCCGCTTGACGCCATAACGGGCATCGAGGTGATCGACCGCGACGGCGAGCCATTCGCCGGGGGAATGCGAAAGCGTCTCGGGATTCAGGTCGCGGACGGCGTCGAGGTCTTCGTGGTCAATCGCCTCGAGCAGAAGATGGCCGAGCTGCGGGCACTACTCCTTCTGTCCTGAAGGCCGGCCACCGGGGTCCGCGCGCCAGGCTCGCTCGATCTCCCGCGTCATCGCCGGGTAGATGATCAGGTGCCGGAACGGCCGGATCGCCGCCATGTAGGCGGTGCCGAGCGGTCCGTTCGGCTTCACGTAGACGGCCAGCTGGCCGCTATAGCCGCCCGACCCGTCCGGGACCCAGCCGAGGTGCATGACCCCGTGCACGGTCCCGTTGGCGATCTCCCCCGCCCACTCGTCCTCGAGCAGGTACAGCGAGCTGAAGGGAAGCGAGTCGAACTCGGGTCCGCAAGGGGCGTCGCGCAGATCCGCGGGCAAGCGGCTGCGGAGCGTCGGCACCCTGGAACCGAGGCCGGCCTCCGGGCCGTCCCAGCCGAACAGCTCGCCTAGCTTCCGGCGGATCGCCCAGAGCCCGCGCGAGGCACGCGAGGGACCTCGCGACGGGTCGCCCGCGGCGATTCCCTGCACCAGCCGGGGCAGGTCGTCGGGCCCGCCCGGCGTCGACAGCGACCACACGTCCTCCAGTTGGAAATCGCCAGTGAGCTCGTGGATCCGCCAGGGCCGAGAAGTGTGGGCACTGTTGGGGATCCTCGACACTGAACCAGCCTAGTCCTCCCCTCGGCAAAGCGGGATCGTCCCGGCCGGCGCTAGTACCACTTCCCACGGGCGAACCCACCGAAGGCGATCAGACCGACGAGGGCGACGATCAGACCGATCCAGAAGCTCCAGACGATCATCACAACGACGCCGGCGATGACGAGGATTCCTCCCAGGGAAATGCCACCGATGCCGGAACCTCTGTCTGCCCTGGTATCCATGTGCTCCTCCTTCTGTTTCCCGTGGTCCTGCCGTTCTGCATCTACCCCCGCCGGCACGAATCGAACCCCGCGGAGGGCCGATGTAGAGACGCCGGTGCCAGTACGGCGCTGGCACCGCTTGCAGTGGCAAAAGACGGCTCCGAGGAGCGGCTCCGACAACTCGAAGAGAACCCCGCCGCACATGCACCCGCCCGAAAACGTGAGAGCATCGGAGCCATGGGCGACTTCCTGGTCAAGCGCGACGATCTGCGGGAGTGCCGGATCGCCGAGTCCGAGAGGCCCGAGATCGAGCCCGGCGAGGCGCTGCTGCGGGTCACCGACTTCGGCCTGACCGCCAACAACATCACCTATGCAGTGATGGGCGAGGCGATGTCCTACTGGGACTTCTTCCCGGCCGAGGAGGGCTGGGGGCGAGTGCCGATGTGGGGCTTCGCCGAGGTCGAGCGCAGCGAGGCCAAGGGAGTGGAGCCGGGGACGCGTCTGTACGGGTACCTGCCGCCGTCATCGCACCTGGTGGTGAGGCCGGCGCAGGTCGGCGAGCGTGGCTTCGGCGACGGCTCGCCGCACCGGGAGAAGCTGCCCTCCGCCTACCACCGCTACCTGGCGACCGAGGGCGACCTCTTCTACCGCGCCGAGACCGAGGAAATGCAGATGCTGCTGCGGCCGCTCTTCTTCACCTCCTTCCTGATCGACGACCAGCTCGCCGACGAAGGCTTCCCGGAGCGCGGACCGATCGTCATCTCCAGCGCCTCGAGCAAGACGGCGATCGCCGCCGCCTTCCTGCTCGCCCAGCGTGACGGGGTCGAGCTGGTCGGCCTAACCTCGCCTCGCAGCGCCGAGTTCGTCGAGGGGCTGGGGATCTACGGCAGCATCGTCACCTACGACGCGATCGAGTCGCTCCCCCGCGGCCCCGCCACCTTCGTCGACATCGCCGGCGACGCGGCCGTGCGCCGGGCGGTCCACTCGCACTACGGCAACGACCTGGTCCACAGCATGGCCGTGGGCGTCACCCACTGGGAGGAGTTCGGATCGGGTGGCGAGGGGCCGGGTTCGGGCGCCGGCGATCTGCCCGGCCCGAGGCCGACCTTCTTCTTCGCCCCCACCCGGGTCGTCAAGCGCGGCGAGGACTGGGGACGGATCGGCCTAGAGACCGCCGTCGCCGACGCCTGGCACCCTTTCTGCGAGTGGATCAGCGGTTGGCTCGAGCCGATCCACGGCGAGGGCTTCGAGGCGGTTCGCGGCGCCTACCTCGACGTTCTCGAGGGCCGCGTCGCCCCCGACACCGCCCACGTGATCTCACTGCGATAACGGCCGGTCAGGGCATGAGCCGGCCGGCTCGCTCGCGTACGTAGATGGCAACACCCGAGTCCGGTGGGATCGTCTCGCGGTCGATTGCGGCGGTGACCTTGGCAATGGTGGCGAGGGCCGCCTCGCGAGCGCGATCGGCTGGATGCGACCACGCCTTCGCCTCGCGAACGATGTCGTCGACCGACACAGCAGGGAGGGAGGTCTGGCCACCGATCGCCATCGCCGCTTCGGTGCGGAGCTTCGGCCAGAGAACGGTCGGCACGGTGTCGTAGAGCGGCGCCAGGGCGACACTCTCCGGCGTCGGGTGCAGCAGGGCGAGGTTCTTGCCGTGAGCGTCGGCGTTGCCGATCAGCACGGTGAAGGTGGCGACCGCGACGAGCCGGTCCAGTTGCGCGGCGGCATCGAGCGCGTAGGTATCCAAGAGCTCGGCCGCTTGGCGCAAAGAGGGCCCGCCGGCCCGTTCGTACTTCGCCCGACCGCGGTTGTCGCCAGGGTCCACCCCCATTGCCTGGCAGAGGTCCTCCTGGTGGACCCGTCGGACCCCGCTCTCGATGACTTCGCGATCGAACCGCGAGACGACCAGGCACTGCGTCTCGCCGATTCTCACCAGCTCGGAGTCAACCGTGGTCAGGCCCGCCGCCCGAGCCAGTTCGAGGCAGAGCGCCTCGGCGCCGACCAAGCCGGGGTGACGGGGGTCGTCGACCTTGAGGATGTGGGTGGACGGGCGCCCTCCCAAGGGCCGCCCCCACACTCCGTCCTCGAGCCTGACCAGCAGCAGCTTGTCCTGAAGGCCCGCCAGTGAGAGCTCGCTATCGTCGTGGGCGCCGAGCGGATACTCCTCCACCTCCTCGACCGCGGCGGCGAGCGTCTCCTCCGTATAGGGCTCGACCCCGAAGCGCCGTTGCGATGGCTCCTCCTCGGCGATCACCAGCGCGCCGGCGACGTCGCGGCCGTAGCGAGCCAGAAGCTCGAAGGTCGCGTTGACGGCGACGCCGGCCCCGGCGGCAAGCATCTGCAACGCCTGCCCCTCGGGCAAGAGGCCGGTGCAGAAAGCGTGGGCATCGAGCGGCCGGGCACCCAGCGGCAGGGAGCAGGAGAGCAGGGGGCTGTTCAGCGGCCAGCGGCCGAGCGCGGACTCGGTGTAGCGGCAGCGGATCTCCGGCCAACGACGCTGCTCGAGGTCGGCGACATGCAGGCCGTCGAGCCAGACGCCGAGTCGCTTAACCCGGGCCATCGTCGTCGGGCAAGGTGACGGTGACGGTCGCGCCCATGCGGCGCAGCGCCCGCAGCGCCCGCTCGAGCGCGAGCGTCGTGCCGCCCGCCTCGAGGCGGGCCAGGTAGGAGCGGTCGACTCCCACCTGCTCGGCGAGGCCCTCCTGCGTCAGCTCTCGCTCGGCGCGCACGCCGGCGATCGCGCGGCCAAGATCGGCGGGGGAGCGGATAGCCCAGTGGCGCGACGGTGATCCCTCTCGTTTAGTGCTCATATCAGCACTTTAGCTAATTTTCTCTATTTGATTGGATATTCACACAATCGTTAATAAGTAATAGGTGTGCGGATATTCGCACTGCACAAAGCACTACCGGCCATGAGAGCATGCGCGCGTGAGCTTCTTCTCCCCCTCGCCGCCGCCGTTCGAGCTCGAGGAGTGGCAGGCGAAGCCGCACCTGGCGCGACTGAAGCCACTGGTCCAGGACTGGGGCGAAAACGGGTTCGGGTCACCCACCTGGGTCTACTTCCTCTACGCCTTCAAGCTGGTCGTCTACTCGCTCGGCGCCCTGCTGGTGATCTCGACCACGCCGGGGCTGGGCGGACTCGGTGACTTCGGCGACTGGTGGACGCAGCCGATCGTCTTCCAGAAGTTCGCACTCTGGACCCTGCTGTGGGAGATCCTCGGGCTCGGGGCCGGCTCGATGGGTCTGAGCTTCCGCTTCATCCCGCCGATCGGCGGGCCGCTCTACTGGCTGCGGTCGGGAACGGTGCGACTGCCGCCTTGGCCGGACAAGGTGCCGCTGACCGCAGGCTCGCGACGGACCCCGCTCGACGTCGCCCTCTATGCCGGCGTCGTCGGCACCGGCCTCTATCTCCTGGTCGCCGCCGGGGTCGATGGCGGCGGCTCCGATGCCGGGCGGATCGCCACCGAGGGCATCGCCGCCCTGCTCGGCCTGCTGGCTCTGCTCGGCCTGCGCGACAAGGTCTCCTTCCTCGGCGCCCGGCCGGAGATCTACGCGACGATGCTGATCGTCAGCCTCTTCCCGGTCGACCAGTGGATCGTCGCCTGGCAGTTCGTCTTCCTCTTCATCTGGTGGGGAGCGGCGTCCTCGAAGCTGAACCGCCACTTCCCCTTCGTCGTCGCGGCGATGATCAGCAACGCGCCGCTGGTCGGACCGAAGGCGCTGAAGCGCAAGCTCTGGCGCGACTACCCCGAGGACATGCGGCCCTCACGGCTGGCCGCCGGCATCGCCCACTTCGGCACCGTGCAGGAGTTCGGTTGGCCACTGCTGCTGATCAGCGTCGACAACGACCTGGTCCGCACGATCGCGATCGTCGGGATGATCCTCTTCCACCTCAACATCACCTCGATGTTCCCCCTGGCCGTGCCGCTGGAGTGGAACATCTTCATGATCTTCGGCACCCTCTTCCTCTTCGGGCACTACGGCGACGTGCCGCTCTCGACGCTCGACGACCCGCTGCTGATCGCGGCGCTGGCGATCCTCTGCATCGGCCTGCCGCTGCTCGGCAACTTCCGCCCCGACAAGATCTCCTTCCTGCCCTCAATGCGTTACTACGCCGGTAACTGGGCGACGACGCAGTGGCTGTTCCGCAAGGGCAGCGGCGCCGAAGAGAAGCTCGACACCCATATAGAGAAGGCGGCGCCGATGGTAGGCAAGCAGCTGGACCGGCTCTTCGATCCCGAGCTGACCGACTACCTGCTCAACAAGGGCCTGGCCTTCCGGGCGATGCACTCGCACGGGCGGGCGCTCAACGCCCTGCTGCCTCACGCGGTCGACGACGTCGAGGCCTACGACGCCCGCGAGGGCGAGCTGATCTCCAACGTCGTCAACGGCTGGAACTTCGGCGACGGTCACTTCCACGGCCGCCAGTTGCTGGAGGCGGTCCAGGAGCGCTGCGAGTTCGAGCCCGGCGAGGTGAGGGTGATCGAGCTCGAGTCCGAGGCGGCGACCAGCGGCCGCCAGGCCTACCGGATCTACGACGCCGCCAGCGGGCTGCTTGAGGAAGGGTCGGTCGCCGTCGCCGACATGATCGAGCGCCAGCCCTGGCTCGACGAGTCCTGGGAGTTCCCGGTCGAGGTCGCGCACAGGCGCTCCCCCGAGCAAGCGGCAGTGCCGGTCTCGTGAGCAAGGCGACGGTCGTCGGCTCCGGCCCCAACGGCCTGGCCTGCGCGGTGGCGCTGGCCCGGGCCGGGGTCGAGGTGACGGTGCTCGAGGCGGCGAAGACGATCGGCGGCGGCACCCGCAGTGCCGAGTTGACGGTGCCGGGAGCGATCCACGACGTCTGCTCCGCCGGCCAGCCGATGGCGGCGGCCTCACCCTTCTTCCGCTCACTGGAACTGGAGGCGCACGGGCTCGAGTGGCGCTGGGCGGAGGTCGACCTCGCCCACCCGTTCGACGACGGCAGCGCCGCGACGCTGCTGCGCTCGCTGGAGGAGACGGCCGCGGGGCTGGGCCCCGACGGAGATGCCTGGCGGCGTCTCTTCGCCTCCCCAGCGGCCAACTTCGACGCCCTGCTCGAGGACGCCATGCAACCGGTGCTCCACCTGCCGAAGCACCCGCTCCTCCTCACCCGCTTCGGGCTCCCGGCCCTGGCGCCGGCGACGCTGCTCGCCCGCCGCTGGCAGACGCCGACGGCGCGGGCGCTATTCGGCGGCGTCGCCGCCCACTCCTTCAGCCCGCTGACGCAGCCGCTCAGCGCCTCGGTCGGGATGGCGCTGACCTCGGCCTGCCACAGCGTCGGCTGGCCGGTCGCGGCCGGCGGCTCGCAGTCGATCGCCGACGCGCTCGTCGCGGCCCTGCGCGAGCGCGGCGGCAAGATCGAGACGGGAGTGCGGGTGCGCTCACTGGCCGAGCTCGGCAGCCCCGGCGCGGTCGTCTTCGACCTCGCCCCCGGGGCGATCGCAGACATCGTCGGCGATCGCCTTCCCAGCCGAGTCGCCCGCGCCTACCGCCGTTACAAGCACGGGCCGGCGGCCTTCAAGGTCGACTTCGCCGTCGAGGGCGGGGTACCGTGGACGGCGGAGGCGCCGCGGCGGGCCGGCACCGTCCACGCGATCGGTTCCTTGGAGGAGATCGTCGCCGCCGAGCGCGACGTCAACCGCGGCCGCATGCCGGAGCGGCCCTTCGTCCTCGTCTGCCAGCAGTACCTCGCCGACCCCTCGCGCTCGGCCGGCGACATCCACCCGATCTGGGCCTACGCCCACGTGCCGAGCGGCTACGACGGCGACGGTGAGAAAGCGGTGCTGGACCAGATCGAACGCTTCGCGCCCGGCCTGCGCGAGCGGATCGTCGCCACCGCCGTCAGCACCCCCGCCGACCTCGCCGCCTACAACCTCAACTACGTCGGCGGCGACATCGTCACCGGCGCCAACACCCCGCTGCAGACCCTGATCCGCCCCCGCCTCGCCCTCGACCCCTACCGCACCGGCGTCCCCGGCCTCTTCATCTGCTCCGCCGCAACGCCCCCCGGCGGCGGCGTCCACGGCATGGGCGGCTTCAACGCCGCCCAGTCGGTGCTGAAGTACTTGGCTCCCGCTGAGCCCAGCTACAAACTGACGTAGTGAGCCAGCGCCCGACGAGCGAGCTCGCTGACAGAGCGCCCCTCTTCCTCGGCTCGCTTCTTCGCCGCGCGATGCAGTTGCGGAGCAACCCGGAAACTCAACTTCGGTGAGGTTCCGCTGTCAAGAGACGGGCGCCCGACCCGAACCGCTCTCGCCTTGGAGAGGTCATACCCGCGCTCGGCCTCGGCGGCGAGCAGGTCGGCGACCTCCGGCGTGATCTCAATTCCCGACTTGGTCTTCGGGTTCCTATGCGCTGCCTTCACCTTCGCCATTGCTTCGCCTCCCCGTACCGATCTCGATAGCGGCCCCGCAGTTGCATTGCGTGAATTACCAGCAAGCTGTCGTCCTCGATCTCGACCGCCATCACCTCCAGTGCCACTCCGGAAGCGTCATCGCCGAGAAAGACAAGCCGCGGCGCCGCATCGGCAGCCCCACCGACGGGATCCATCTCGAAGCGGCGGCCACAGTGTTCGATGACGAAGCGAGAGCGTTCACGAGAAATCCGATGCTTGGTCGCGGAGCGAGCCCACCTGAGAGCCGGGGCAGGCTCCTGTCTTTTGTCGGACAATATTAGCATGTCCGGGCGCTGCACTTGAGAAAGCAGGAGAGCATCGGCCGATCCTCATCCGAGCGATGTGCCGAAACAAGACCCGGACGTGCCAAATGCCTGCCCTCACTGGGTTAAAACCCCAATCTCTTAATAGAGATAGCTCTAAATTTAGATGCTAATCTAGGTTTAGTGACTACGACTTACGCCACTCGCGACGGCCTCAGCCTGCGCGCCGAGGTGCATGGCGATTGCGGGCGGCCGGTGCTACTGCTCCACGGCGGCGGGCAGACGCGGCACGCTTGGCAGGGGACCGCGGCGGCTCTGGCCGCCGCGGGGTGGGAAGCGGTCGCGGTCGACCTGCGGGGGCACGGCGACAGCGAGTGGTCGCCGGACGGCGAGTACCGGCTGGAGGACTTCGCCGCCGATGTGCAGGACGTCGCCGCGCAGCTCGCCGCCCCTCCGGTCCTGGTCGGCGCTTCGCTCGGTGGGCTGGCCTCCCTGCTCGCCCTCGCCGACGAGCCCGCGGTCGAGGCTTCGGGGCTGGTTCTCGTCGACGTCGCCCACCGCTACGAGCTCGGCGGCGCCAACCGCGTCGTCGACTTCATGCGCGGTACCCCGGAGGGCTTCACCAATCCCGGCGAGGCAGCGGCAGCCGTCGCCCGCTACCTGCCCAACCGCCGCGCGCCAGCGGGCGGCGGCGGCATTGAGAAGAATCTGCGCCTGCGCGACGGTCGCTGGCACTGGCACTGGGACCCGCGGTTGCTGGAGCTGTCAGGACCGATGCTGGACCCGGCCGGCACCGCGGAGATAGAGGAGCGGCTGACCGCCTCGCTGGCGGACCTGACCCTGCCGACGCTGCTCGTTCGCGGCGCCGGCAGCGACGTCCTCAGCCGCTCGATCGCCGACGAGTTCGCGGCCCTCGTCCCCCACGCCCGCGTCGTCGACGTCGAGCGCGCGGCTCACATGGTCGCCGGCGACGACAACGACCGCTTCACCCGCGCCGTGCTCGACTTCCTCGGCGACCTCGCCGTTCCCGCCGGATCGACCGCGAGCGGAGCCCGATGAGCGCCACCGCGACTGGGCTGCGGCAGCGCAACAAGCGGCGGCGGGTGGAGCAGATCCTCGAGGCGACCAGGGAGCTGCTGCGCGAGCACCCGGGCGAGTCGCCCAGCGCCGAGCGGATCGCCGCCCGCGCCGAGGTCGCCCCCGCCACCGTCTTCAACCTGATCGGGCCGCGCGAGAAGATCTGGGCCGCCCTCGCCGACGAGCTGCTTGCCGAGCTCGAGCGCCGCACCGCGGCGCTGCCGGCACTCGACCCCCAGGAGCGCGCCCGCCGCATCGCCGACGCCACCGTCGACGCGATCTGCGGCGACGCCGACGTCTACCGCCACGTCCTCGCTCACTGGAGCCTCAGCGGCCGCTTCCTGCGCCGCGACCCCACTCCGGAGATCGTCGCCTGCCTGCGGGCCGCCGCCGAGCATGGAGACCTGCCCGTCGACATCGATGCGACCAAGCTCGGCGAGATGGTCACCACCACCTGCACCGGCGCCGCTCACCAGTGGGCGGCCGGACTGATCGACGACCACGCCCTGCGCGACCGCTGTCGCGCAGCCGTCGATCTCACCTTCGCCGCGGCGTCAGCGCCGCGGGTCCAGCGCCCTTGAGATGACGACACGCTGGATCTCGTTCGTCCCCTCGTAGATCTGGGTGATCTTAGCGTCGCGCATCATCCGCTCGACCGGGTACTCCTTGACGTAGCCATAGCCGCCGAGGACCTGGATCGCCTCGACCGTCACCCGCATCGCGTTGTCGGATGCGAACAGCTTCGCCATCGAGGTGTGCTTGGCCAGCCCGGGCTCGTTGCGGTCGGCCATCGCGCAGGCTTTGTAGAGGAGCTCGCGGGCAGCGGCGGTGCCGGTCTCCATGTCGGCCAGCTTGAACTGGATCGCCTGCAGGTCGAGGATCGGCTTGCCGAAGGCGACCCGCTCGGAGGCGTAGTTCGTCGCGTAGTCGGTGGCGCCCTGGGCGATGCCGACGGCCTGCGCGGCGGCACCGAGCCGGGTCCGTTCGAGCGTGCCGAGGGCGACCCCGAGGCCGCGGCCGACCTCGCCGATCACGTTCTCCGCCGGCACCCGGACGTCGTCGAAGACCGGTGAGCCGGTCGGTGAGCCACGGATCCCCAGCTTGTGCTCGAGGTTGCCGATCGAGACGCCGGGGTTGTCGGCCTCGACCATGAAGGCGGTGATCCGGCGCTTCTCGCGGTCGGTGATCGCGAAGACGACGTAGAAGTCGGCGACGCCGGCGTTGCTGATCCAGTTCTTCGAGCCGTTGATGACCCAGTCGTCGCCGTCGCGAACGGCATGGGTGCGCATCGAGGCGGGGTCCGAGCCGGCCTCGGGCTCCGAGAGGGCGAAGGCCGGCGACCACTCGCCACTGGCGCAGCGGGGCAGGACCCGCTGTTTCAGCTCATCGCTGCCGAACAGCTGGATCGGCAGGGTGCCGAGCTCCTGCACCATCAGGATCAGGGCGCTGGAGGCGCAGGCCTTGGCGATCTCCTCGACCCCCATCTGCAACATCAGCGTGCCGGTGCCGGTTCCCCCGTACTCCTCGTCGAAGGGCAGGGCGAGGATGTCCTGCTCGGCCAGCAGCTCGCGGATGTCGCGCGGGTATTCGGACTTCTCGTCGATCTCGGCGGCCCGCGGGGCGATTTTCTCGCGGGCGATCTGGCGGATCGTCTCGCGAAAGTCGAGCATCTCCTGGGGGATCGTGTAAAGGCTGTCGGGCGCGTTCATCGGACGGCCAAGATATTGATCGGGCCGCTTCAGTGGCCGCTGCCCAAGCAGCAGGGACGGTCCCGCCTACTCGACCACCTCGACCGTCCCCTTCATGTCGGGGTGGATCTCGCAGAAGTACGAGTACGTGCCTGGGGTCTTGAAGGACTCGGACTTGAGCTTTCCTTCGGCGAGGTCGCCGGTGCTGAAGCTGCCGTCGTCGAGGGTCGCGGTGTGCTCCTCCGCGTCCTGGTTCAGCCAGGTCACCTTGCCGCCCGCCTGGATGGTCACGGTGGCCGGCTCGAACTCGAAGTCGACGATCTCGACCTTGGCCGACCTCACCGCCTCGCCGCTGGGCGCAGTTTCCTCCCCCGTGGCCTCGTTCGGCGCGGCGGTCTCGCCGGCAGTCGTCCCTCCCCCGCCGGTCGTCTCGGAGCCGGAATCGTCACTGCCACAGGCGGCAAGCGAAAGGGCGGCCAGAATCGTCAACAGGGGCAGTGCCCGTCTGAGTTTCATGCCAACCGGCCTACCCGGTTCCGCCCAAGGGGAACCAGAACTGCGGGAAATGCAGGCGCAACTGCTACGGTGGAGTAGTCGGGTTTGGCTAAACGCCACCCGAGAGGTCTCGTTTCCTCCGCGTGCCACTTGGGCATCTAGGGGCCGCTGGATCTCCCTCAGACGTTCAAGAAGGAGCACACACCATCACCACGTTCGCCGATCTCGGCATCTCTGAACCTGTCGTGCGCGCACTCTCGCGCCGCGGCATCGATACACCTTTCCCCGTCCAGCAGCTGGTCGTCCGCGATGCACTTGCCGGCCATGACCTGCTCGTCCAGTCGCCGACCGGCTCGGGCAAGACGCTCGCCTTCGGCATCCCGCTGGTCGAATCCGTCGAGGCCGGCCTCGGCCATACCTCGGCCCTCGTCCTCGCCCCCACCCGCGAGCTGGCCAGCCAGATCGTCGACGAGCTGCGCTCGCTCGCCGATGTCCGCAAGCTGCGCATCGCCGCCGTCTACGGCGGCGTCGGCTTCGGCCCCCAGAGCGCCGCTGCCAAGCGCGCCGACATCCTCGTCGCCACGCCCGGGCGGCTCGAGGACCTGATCGCCCGCGGCGTCGTCTCGCTGAAGCAGGTCGACGTCCTCGTCCTCGACGAGGCCGACCGGATGCTCGACATGGGCTTCAAGCCGGCCGTCAGCCGGATCGTCGATCAGACCTCCGACCAGCGGCAGACCCTCTTCTTCTCCGCCACCCTGGAGGGCGCCACCGGCAAGATCGCCGAGGCCTACACCCACGACGCCCGCCGCCACACCCACGAGGACAGCAACCAGGCCGAGGCCGACATCGAGCACCTCTTCCTCCACGTCGACTCGCAGAGCGCCAAGCTCGACCGCCTGGTCGAGCAGCTGGGCGAGGATGACGCCGGCCGCACCCTGGTCTTCGTCCGTACCAAGCGAGGCGCCGACCGCCTGGTCAAACGACTGCGCGGCCACAACGTCGAGGCGGTCGCGATGCACGGCGACAAAAGCCAGCGCCAGCGCGAACGCGCCCTCGCCCGCTTCGAGAACGGCGAAGTCGACACGCTGATCGCGACCGACGTCGCCGCCCGCGGGATCGACGTCGCCGACATCACACACGTGATCAACTTTGATGCCCCCGGCGACCGCGAGTCCTACGTGCACCGGATCGGCCGCACCGGCCGCGCCGGCAGCCGCGGCACCGGGATCAGCTTCGTGCTCGCCGACCAGACCGAAGAGGTCCGGCGCTGGGCCCGTGACCTCGGTCTCAGCCGCGAGTTCGACCACGGCCACCGCGGCCACAAGCCGCCGCCGGAGCAGAAGGGCCACTCGGGAGGGAACCACGGAGGCGGCAGCCACTCCGGCGCCCGCCGCTCGCGTCGCCGCCGGGCGAAGGTGTCCCGATGAGCGCCACCGCCGAGATCGCCAAGAAGTGGACCTGCGGGCGCTGCAGCATGTCGGTCAGCCGCATGGACGGCGGCCGGGCCGAGCTGCCCGACAGCTGGGACAGCAACGAGGAAGGCGACTTCTGCCTCACCTGTCGCCGCGAGCGCGCGGCGGAGGCGGCGCTGGAGGCAGCTCCGAGCGACAGCAACGCCGAAACCCGCGCCAAACTGCGCCGCGCCGGCCTAATCGAGTTCGAGGTGCTGCGCACGCCCGATCTGGCCGACGGCCAGATCGCCCGGGCCTGCCGCTCCTCGGCGGCGGCCGTAGCGGCCGCGCGGGAGCGCCTGCAGCTGGGCGAGGGACCGCCGCCGAGCTCCGGCGGTCGCGTTTCCGGCCGCGCAGTCGGCCGCGTCTAGGGACCCGGACAGTGGGCTCGGTCCAGACCGGGATCGCGCTCGCACTCGTCGCGGCCCTGGCCGCGAACCTCGCCGGGCTGCTCAAGCATCACGGCTGCCAGCGGGTGGCGCCGATCCACATCCGGCGGCCGCTCCACAGCGTCCGCGGCCTCGCCGCGTCGCGCTGGTTCGCCGCCGGCTGGGGCCTGGCGGCGGTTGCCTGGCTGATCCACGTCGCCGCCCTCTCGATGGCGCCGATCTCCCTCGTGCAAGCGGTGCTCGCCGGCGGCGCGGTGACTCTGGCGGTGATGTCGCAGCGGTTCTTTGGCCACCCCGTCGAGCGGCGCCAGTGGCTGGCACTGCTGCTCGGCGGCGTCGGGCTCGTCCTGCTCGCGGTCACGGTGCCGCACTTCAGCGGCAGTCACTCCGGCTTCGAGGTCGGCCCGATCCTCGGCTTCGAGGGAGGGCTGGCGCTGCTCGCGATCGCACTCGCACTCGGCCACCGCTCCGAGCGGCTCGCCGCCCGCCGCGGTGTCCTTCTCGCCGCCCTCGCCGGCACCCTCTTTGCCCTCGCCGGAGTCGCGATCAAGGGCCTGACCGGGACCGACGGCGTCAGTGTCGCCGTGATCGCTACCTGGGTCGCCCTGATCGTCGTTTGCGGCATCCTCGCCCAGTACACGGCGGTGGCCGCACTGCAACGAGGCGGTGCAATCGAGACGCTCGGCCTGATGGGCCTGGTCGCGAACGCGACCCAGATCGCCGGCGGCGTGCTCGTCTTCGGCGACCCGCTCTCCGCCGATCCACTCGGCATCTCCCTGCAGGCGACCGCTTTCGCGCTGGTCTGCCTCTCGGCCTTGCTGCTGCCCGCTCGCGAGGGCCGGCTCCAGCCGGCCCTCGTCGTCCCCTGAGCGGGGCGCTTCGCTAGTAGCGGTAGTGGTCGGGCTTGTACGGGCCCTCGGCGGGAATGCCGAGGTAGGTCGCCTGCTCGTCGGTCAGTTCGGTGAGGCGGACGCCGAGGGCGTCGAGGTGGAGTCGTGCCACCTTCTCGTCGAGGTGCTTGGGCAGGACGTAGACCTGCTTCGCCTCGTACTGGACGCTCTTGCCGAACAACTCGATCTGGGCGATCACCTGATTAGTGAACGAGTTCGACATCACGAAGCTGGGGTGCCCGGTGGCGTTGCCGAGGTTGAGCAGGCGGCCCTCGGAGAGAAGGAGGATCGAGTGGCCGTCGGGGAAGCGCCACTCGTCGACCTGGGGCTTGATGTTGACCCGCTCGGCGCTGCCGCCTTCGAGCCCGGCGACGTCGATCTCGTTGTCGAAGTGGCCGATGTTGCCGACGATCGCGTTGTGCTTCATCCGCGCCATGTGGTCGGCGGTGATGATGTCCTTGTTGCCGGTGGCGGTGACGAAGATGTCGGCCGTCTCGACGACTTCGTCGAGGGTCCTCACCTCGTAGCCCTCCATCGCCGCCTGCAGAGCGCAGATCGGGTCGATCTCGGTGACGATCACCCGGGCGCCCTGGCCGCGCAGCGATGAAGCGCAGCCCTTGCCGACATCGCCGTAGCCGCAAATCACCGCGACCTTGCCGCCGATCATCACGTCGGTGCCGCGGTTGATGCCGTCGACCAGCGAGTGGCGGCAGCCGTAGAGGTTGTCGAACTTCGACTTGGTGACCGAGTCGTTGACGTTGATCGCCGGGAACAGCAGGTCACCGGTCTCGGCCAGCTGGTAGAGCCGGTGGACGCCGGTCGTCGTCTCCTCGGTGACGCCCTGGATGTTGGCGGCGACCTTGGTCCAGCGCTGCGAGTCCTCGGCCAGCGAGCGCTGCAGGGTCTCGAGCACGATCCGGAACTCCTCCGAGTCGGCCGAGGCCGGGTCGGGGACCGCGCCCGCTTTCTCGAACTCGACGCCCTTGTGGACGAGCAGGGTCGCGTCGCCACCGTCGTCGAGGATCATGTTCGGTCCCTCGCCGTCAGGCCACAGCAGCGCCTGCTCGGTGCACCACCAGTACTCCTCGAGGGTCTCGCCTTTCCAGGCGTAGACCGGCACCCCGCTTGCCGCGATCGCCGCCGCCGCGTGGTCCTGGGTCGAGAAGATGTTGCAGCTGGCCCAGCGCACCTCGGCACCGAGCGCCGTCAGCGTCTCGATCAGCACCGCCGTCTGCACCGTCATGTGCAGGGAGCCGGTGATGCGGGCGCCTTTGAGCGGCTGCTCCGCCGCGAACTCTTCGCGGGTCTGCATCAGGCCCGGCATCTCGACCTCCGCGAGCGAGATCTCCTTGCGCCCGAAATCGGCGAGGCCGATATCGGCCACCTTGTAGTCCTGCGTCGCGGTGCTGACGGTCATCGAAGTAGGTGTCTCCCGGCTCGTTTGCGAAGGGTCCATGGTACGAACCCGCCGGGAAATGTGTCGAATACCGCTGACCGCGTCAGCTGCCGAGGCCGAAGCCGACGCGGTGATCGCCGGAGTCGATGCGCAGGAAAGCGACTTTGCCGAGGTAGAGGGAGATGACGCCGTCCTCGGTGTGAAGGTCGTGCCAGCCGCCCTTCTCGAGCTGCTTGCGGAGGTCCTTGAGGTCCGCTTCGGCGAGGCGGGCGGAGATCACCTGCCCGCCCTCGAAGCCAATCTCGACCCGTTGCGCTTCGGCCATCAGTGTCCTCCCGCAGGTTCGACGATCTCAGTCAGGACCCCGCCGGTCGAGCGGGGGTGAAGGAAGGCGACGCGACTGTCGCGGATGCCGACCCGCGGCTCGCTGTCGATCAGCTCGATCCCGGCGGAACTGAGCCGCGGCAGGGTGGCGTCGATGTCGTCGACCGCGTAGGCGACGTGGTGCAGGCCTTCGCCCTTGCGGGCGAGGAACTTGCCGACGGCGGTGTCGGGCCCGAGCGGACACAGCAGCTCGACATGACCGTCGCCGACGTCGAGTAGGACCGCCTCGACGCCCTGGGACTCGACCGTCTCGCGGTGCGCGAGCTTCATCTCGAAGTTCTTCTCATAGAGGGCGATCGCGGCATCGAGATCCTCGACGGCGACTCCGATGTGGTCGATCCTTCCGAACAAGGCGGCCAGTCTATGCGGCGGGCGGAACTGCGTCCTCGCCGTGGCTGGGATCGCTCGCGGGCGACTGGTCAGACTCGATCCTGAGAATCGCCGCCATCGCCGCGATTCCAACCTCGAGCTGCTCCGGGGTCGGCTCCTTGGTCGCCAGGCGGCGCTGAATCTCGCGGCCCGGAGTGTGGAAGGCCTCCGCCAACGGCTTGCCATGGTGGCGGTCGCTCCAAGCGAACATCTCGACCGCCAACGAGGCACCGCCGAGGCCGACTGCGCCGCGCACCACCGAGCTCGGCTCCTCGACCAGACGCTCCAGCAGCAGCGTGCCGCCCGCCGAGAGCAGCATCATCGGCACGATCAGGTTGGAGCCACAGCGGTCGTGCTCCTTCGGCACCGTGGCGGGATCGGCGATGCCCTGCTCGTAGGCCGCAATCGCCTTGTGCTCGACCCCGTGGTAAGCAGCGAGGTCGCGGTCGATCAGCGCCACGGCCGCCGGCACCGCGCCGAGTGCCTGCACCAGGCCCTCGCGCAGGGTCGTTGCCGGCAGCTTGCGGCGGAGCAGCGCCGTCGCGCCGAGGGTCACGCCAACCGCGGTCGCCACACGCCAATCCTCAAACGGTAGGCGAGCCGCTGGCAACCGCCGCCGCACCAGCGGCAGCACTACCAGCGCCTCGGCCAGTTTCACCGGCCCGCGCAGGCCGGGCGCTTTCGCCAAGAGGCCCGGTGCCAGCTCCGGTTTCGGCTCGGCGGCAACGTGGATCTCCCCGTCGCGATCGCGCACCGCCGCCGCCCAGTGCGTCGGTCCATTGATCAGCAGGCCGTTGCGCAGGGCCATGCCGCCAAGCCGGAGACGATCGGGGCGAGCCTTGGAAGCCATCGACTCACAATAAAGAGGGCGCCGAGGCCAGTCCCCCTCGGCGCCCTCTCCCCCCTGTTTTAAGTCCCGACCGGAGGCCCCCAGTCCAGGCCTCCGGCCGGTGTCGGCTCTCCCTGGCTCAAACTTGGAAAGCCGACTCTCAAAACACTGAGTCGAGGAGGAAGTTGCGCCCGTTGCTAACCCTTGCGGAATCTCTCCCGCAGGCCCGCCAAGCGGCGACCGAGCTCGACCTCGAAGCCGCGATCGGTGGGCGCGTAGAAATACCGGTCCTGCAGATCCTCGGGGAGCAGCGGCTGGTCGCTGATGCCCCCCGGCTCGTCGTGCGCGTAGCGGTAGCCGCTGCCGCGACCGAGCTTCTCCGCTCCGGGGTAATGGGCGTCGCGGAGGTAGTCGGGCGGCGTCTTGGCGCCGTGCTCGCGAACCTCGGCACGGGCGGCGGAAAGTGCTTTGTAGGAAGCGTTGGACTTCGGCGCCAGGGCCAGGTAGACGGTGGCCTGGGCGAGGTTGAGCGCGCACTCGGGCAACCCCACCCGGTCAACGGCGCGGGCCGCGGCGTCGGCGACCAGCAGCGCCTGCGGGTCGGCGTTGCCGACGTCCTCGGAGGCGAGGATGACCATCCGGCGGGCGATGAAGCGCGGGTCCTCGCCGCCCTCCAGCATCACCGCCAGGTAGTAGAGCGAGGCGTCGACGTCGGAGCCTCGGGTGGCCTTGATCCAGGCCGAGATGAAGTCGTAGTGGCGGTCCCCCTGGCGGTCGTAGTCGACCGCCTTGCGCTGCAACGCGTCCTCGATCGCGGCGACGTCGACCTCGTTGCCACGAGCACGCTCGACCGCCCGCTCCAAGGCCGAGAGCGCGACCCGGGCATCGCCGCCGCAGCGGTGGGACAGCATCTCCAGGGCGGCGTCCTGTACCGGCGGCGGCTCGGCAATCCCGCGCTCGGGATCCGCCAGCGCGCGCCGCAGCAGCTTCTCCACCTGCTCCGGCCCGAGCGCCTGCAGCTCGTAGACCTGGCAGCGCGAGAGCAATGCCGAGTTGACCTCGAAGTAGGGATTCTCCGTAGTCGCCCCAATCAAGGTCAGCAATCCCTCCTCCACCGCCGGCAGCAGCGCGTCCTGCTGAGCCTTGTTGAAGCGATGGATCTCGTCGAGAAAAAGGATCGTCGGCCGCCCCGACCCCTTGCGGCGCTCCCGGGCCCGCTCGATCACCCCGCGAATCTCCGCTTTGCCCGCATTGACAGCCGACTCCTCCTCGAAGGCACCTTCGGCCCCCGAAGCGGCAATGCGAGCCAAGGTCGTCTTCCCAGCACCGGGAGGCCCGTACAAGATCGCGCTGTGAGGGTGCCCGCTTTCGATCGCCACCCGCAGCGCTGACCCCTCCCCGAGCACATGCTCCTGGCCCACCACCTCGTCCAACCTCCGCGGCCGCATCCGAACGGCGAGTGGAGCGTCAGAAGCCGGGACCTCTGGACCAGGCCGGGCTTCATCCCCCGTGTCGAACAACTTGTCGTCCATCAGGGCCGAGTATGAGGGAGCCGGGGGAGGTCTCGACGGAGCCTCCCCGCTGTTGCTC